>DKBM01000052.1:0-5386 GCA_002451215.1 Proteobacteria bacterium UBA6900 | reverse complement strand
TTGGTGTTGATCTTCACCAGGAAGTTGCGGCCGATGATCATCGGCTCCGATTCCGGATGATTGATGTTGCTCGGAATAATGGCGCGCCCACGCGCGACCTCGTCGCGCACGAACTCCGGCGTGATCTGGTCTCGAATGGCGGCGCCAAAATTCATGCCGGGATGCTGGCGCAGCAACTTCGTGTAGCGCGGATCCTTGCGGAGCTCGTTAAGCCGCAGCGTCTCGCGGACGGCGATGTATTCCATCTCCGGCGTGACGATGCCCTCGCGCGCATAGTGCATCTGCGTAACGTTCGCACCGCTCCTGGCACGACGCGGCTTGCGGATATGCTCGAAGCGAAGGCTCGCGAGCTGGGCGTCGCGCTCACGCGTGCGGCCATACTCGGAGCTGGGTCCATCGAGCTGCTCGGTGTCACCACGCGCAAGAATCCATTGCTCGCGCACCGGGGCGAGACCCTTGCGCAAATCGATGGTCGCGCCCGGGTCGGTGTACGGACCAGAGGTGTCGTAAACCGTGATCGGCGGATTCTCTTCCGCACCGCTGCTGGTTCGCGTCGGCGTGAGCGCAACCTCGCGCATGCCGACCTTGATGTCCGGCCGGCTACCGGAAACAAAGATCTTTCGCGAGTTCGGAAACGGGCGCATGGCCTCCTCCGACAACGCGGCCGTCGTGGACAGAAATTCTTTCGGGATTGCACTCATGGCGACTTCCTTCCTGTGCCGTTGTGGCACGGGTTGCATGGCAGCCGACACAGGAAAGATCAAAGGCGGATCAGCTTTCCTACGCCGGGACTAACCGGTTCAGGTTCGAAGGGTGTGTCTCAGCCCGGTCCGGAGGACTCCAGCGGGCACCCCTAGCTCTGTGAGCCAACTTACGGAATCCGCAGGTGCTTTGCAATATAAGGTATGCAGTATGGCGGCATAGAAGCCCCAAAGTTGCGGCCCCCTGGCAAACTCCTTAGGCTTAGCCCTCTTTTCTTAAGCCGCACAGCGATTGGGACAAATGCAAGACCTGAACATCGAAATCGCCCGCCACAACATGGTGGAGCAGCAAGTACGTCCCTGGGAAGTGCTCGACCAGCGCGTGCTGGACCTGATTGCACGCTCGCCGCGCGACGAGTACGTGCCGGCGAAGTACCGCAGCGTGGCTTACGCCGACCTGTACCTGCCACTTGGTCAGGGGCAAACGATGCTCACGCCGAAGCTCGAGGCGCGCATGCTGCAGGAGCTTGAGATCGGTCCCACGGACCGGATTCTCGAGATCGGCACTGGCAGCGGCTATTTCACCTCGCTGCTCGCAGCGATGGGCGCGCACGTCTATAGCGTGGATATCTATCCGGAATTCGTGGATGCAGCGCGGGCGAAACTCGCGGCGCACGGCGTGCAGAACGTGACCCTCGAAACCGGCGATGCGGCGAGCGGCTGGAGCCAACACGGCCCGTACGACGTGATTGCCATTACCGGCTCGATGCCGGAGCTGCCCGATGAGTTCGTGAAAAGTCTTGCGCACGGCGGGCGGTTGATGGCCTTCCTCGGCAAATCGCCGGTGATGGAAGCGGTTCGCATCCGCCGGCTCGGTGGCGAGAACCTCGAGCGCACCTCGATCTTCGAGACCGACGTCCCGGCGCTCGTCAACGCCTACGAACCGGCAAAGTTCATCTTCTGAACCATGGTCCGGCAGCTCACCCCGCGGCAGCTCCAGGAGCGTCTGGCTGCGAGCGGCGAGCCGCCTGTGGTGCTCGACGTGCGCCAGCCGTGGGAGGCGCAGATCTGCGCCCTGCCGGGCTCGACACTCATTCCGATGAACGACTTACCGCACCGCCTGGAGGAACTGAACAAGAACGCCGAGATCGTGGTGCTGTGTCACCACGGCGTGCGTAGCCAGCGTGTGGCGTACTACCTGCAAACACTCGGCTTCGAGAAGCTCTTTAACCTCTCCGGCGGAATTGACGCCTGGTCCAAGGAAGTGGACCCCACGATGGCGAAATACTGAGCACGGCCATGGCGACCAGACGCTTTGCCACCGCGCTCGAGGCCGAGGCTGCCTTCTACACTGCGTTCTCGAAGCGCGACCTGAACGGCATGATGGCGGTGTGGGATGAGGCCGATGACGTGGTGTGTGTGCACCCCCTCGGCACCGTGCTGGTCGGTGCCGCCGCGGTGCGCGCTTCGTTCGAGCGACTGCTCTCCAATCCACAGGAGATGACCTTCATGGTGGAAGAGCGCCACCGCTCGAGTGATAACAAACTCGCCCTACACGTGGTCCGCGAGCACATTCGCATCAGCGGCAAGCAACAACCGCCCGTGGCCGCCACCAATGTCTACCGGCTCACGGAAGACGGCTGGCGCATGATCCTGCACCACGCCTCGCCGGCGCCCGAACCCGAACAGCCCGAGCAGCAGGCGCCAACGCTGCACTGACGGGCCGCGCCGCAGGCGCTAGCCAAGTACCTTTTCGATCAGCGTCACGGTGCGCGCCAACGCTCCGCGATTTTCCTCCACCATCCGGCGCCCGGCATCGCCCAACGCATCACGCCGGTTGGCACTGCCGAGCAGATCGCTGATCGCAGGCGCAATTTCGGCGGCCGAGTGGATTTGCACGCCGGCACCGCGCTCAAGCGTCATGGCCGCGATCTCGTTGAAGTTGAACATGTGCGGGCCAAACACCACCGGCTTGCCGACGACCGAGGCTTCGAGCGTGTTGTGCCCACCCGTCGGCACGAGACTCCCGCCGATAAAGGCCGCATCGCTCGCCGCGAGAAAAAGCTGCAGCTCGCCCATGGTGTCACCGAGCAGTACTTCCACGCTGCGATCGAGCGGGCCCTTGTGCTGGCTGCGACGGACGATGGTGAAACCGAGTCGCTCGGAAAGTCTTGCGACTTGCGTGAAGCGCTCCGGATGGCGCGGCACCAACACCAGCAACGCGTCGGCGAGCCGATCGCGCTTTCGCAGTTCGCGGTGCGCCGCAAGCACCGCTTCGTCCTCGCCTTCATGGGTGCTGGCTGCGATCCACACCGGCCGGCCGCGACCCCACTCGCCGCGCAGCACATCGGCGCGCTCCAGCGTGCTGCCGGGCAGCGAAAGCTCGAACTTGATGGAACCGGTGACGTGAACCCGCGCGGGATCAGCGCCGATTCGGACCATGCGTTCGGCGTCGGCCTGCGACTGCGCCGCGATGTGCGTGACCTGCGCGAGGGTTGTACGCGCCAGTCCCGGCACGCGCAGATAGCCGCGCATCGAGCGCTCCGACATCCGCACGTTTGCCATAATGATCGGGACGTTGCGCACACCACAGGCGCGAAACAGGTTTGGCCACATCTCGGTTTCCATCACGAGCGCAAGCTGCGGACGGGCGCGATCGAGAAAACGACGCACCGCCGAAGGATAATCGTACGGCACATAGCAGTGCAGCACGCGGTCGCTGAACAGCGAGCGCACCGTTGCCGAACCGGTTGGCGTCATGGTCGTGATCAGCACGCTGTGGTGCGGATAGTACTCGGCCAGCGCCTTTACGATCGGCGCTGCAGCACGTGCCTCGCCGACCGAGACGGCGTGAATCCAGATGAGCCTGGCTTCCTTGACAGATGGAATGAAACCAAAGCGCTCGGGGATGCTGTGCCAATAGCCTTGGTTCCGAAAACCGCGCCACGCAAGGCGGAGCAGGATGAACGGCAGTAACAGGCGCAACAGCCAGCGGTAGATCGTCAGCATAGGTGGCGACCAGCCACTTCAGGCATCCATCCCCATGCGCCGAATCTGCTCAACAACTGCCCGCGACGGCGGACGAAAGTGACGGCGACGCTTCGGCATGGCTGACAGCCAGTAATACAACCGCCACCAGAATTTCATTCCAGCTCGTGCCTTGCGCGAAAAGACCGGATACATATTTCCGCCCTCGCCAGTAAAGATCACCTGGGGCTTGAGCTCACTGTAGTCGAAAAGCCATTCGACCGGCTTATCGGGGAATTTGGCTGGATCGAACAGATCCTGGCGCACGAAGATGGCGTTAACTTTCGTACAGCACACCAGCCGGTATCCCTTTTCGGCCCCCAGCCGCTCCAGCGCCTTGGCCGAACACTTGAGGTAAACCTCCCCGTCCGGGTCGTAATAGTCGAGGTGTGGAGCTATGTGCTGGTTGAATTCGATTACCACCACTTGCGGATCGACATGGGTCAGGTGCTTCCACACGTGGTAGTCGAAGGAATCGATATCAATCGACAACACGCCGATCCCTGGATCAAGGCGTTCACGTCGAAATAGCTCGTCAAGGCTGTCGTGCCCACGAGCGGTCACGAACTGCCGGAAAGCCTTCACGCCAAACCCTTGCGTGGTCGCCTGCAGTTTCACGTACTTTTCGGGATCACCCTCGATCAGGACCGCCATCCAGCCACGGTTGTGCCACAGATCGTACACGTTCGATGCGAAGACACCGTCCCATGCTCCGAATTCACAGGCCACACGGATCAGGCGGTCGCTCAGTACCTCGCACAGATAAGCAAGGATACCGTCCTCCCCATGTTGGGAGGTAATGTTTCGCGCGTAGCGATTGAGTTTGTCTTGCATGGTTTCTCAGCTCACGAAATTTGCAATCGTTGTCAAATCATGCCGTCGAGCGCCGCGCGTACCTGCTCAACCGCCGGAACCTCTCCGGCATTGCCAAGGTTGACGGCGCGCGCAGAATTGGCGGGATAGACACCAGTCAGAAGCGGCGAGGTGTCGGTATAGATCGCGACGGTCGGCAAGCCTAGCGCAACCGCGAGATGAACAAGGCCGGTATCGACTCCCACGGCCGCCCGCGCGTGCCCCATGACTGCTGCGAGATCGCGAATCGCAAGACGCGGTAGCACGCGTGCGCCCTCGACGCGTGAAGCGATGGCCTGCGCCCGCGTTCGCTCAACCACATTACCCCATGGCAATACCATTGCGAGGCCTGCCGCACGCAGGGCTGCACCGAGCCGTATCCAGTGCGACTCCGGCCAAAGCTTGCTGGTTCGACTGGTGGCGTGCAGGCAAACAACGAAGTTTCCGGTTAGATCAGGAACCGTGTACTCGCGCGGTGCGTCAATGCCGTAGTCAGGCGCCGCAGTCGGTGGCGCGTAACCGATAGCATGTGCGACCAGCTCGCGGTTACGCGCTACCGCATGCTGGCCGCGCGCTACCGGATACGTCCGATCGTAGAACCGTGCGCAGAGCGGTTCGCGCGCGCTCGCCGCATCCTGCCCGCAGCGCGTCCCCTGCGCGAGGCGCGCGAGCAGTGCGCTCTTGATGAGGCCCTGTGTGTCGATGATGAGGTCGTAGTGATCGCGACCGAGCGTTTGCCTGAGCACTCGCATCTCACGCCACGCGGCGGGCGACCACAGCCGGCGGCGCCAGCGCCGCAGCGCCAC
>DKBM01000076.1:0-12188 GCA_002451215.1 Proteobacteria bacterium UBA6900 | reverse complement strand
CTCTCTACCACCGGCGGGCAGATGCCCGCCGGTGCCGATATTGCCCCTTCCCTCGCGCGGGTGCGACAATGGTGCCCCCGCACCGTTGATTTCCCATGAAGCTATTTTTTGACCTGTTTCCGTTGCTGCTGTTCTTTGCGGCTTTCAAGACCTACGACATCTACGTCGCCACGGCTGTGGCCATCGTCGCCTCGTTCGTGCAGGTGGGCTATTACTGGACCCGGCACCGGCGCTTCGAGCCCATGCACCTCGTAACCCTCTCGGTCATCGTGGTTTTCGGGGGGCTGACACTGCTGCTGCACGACAACCGCTTCATCATGTGGAAGCCGACGCTCGTGAACTGGCTGTTCGGCGCGCTGATACTCGGCAGCCACTGGATCGGCAACAAGACCCTGATGCATCGCTTGCTCGGCACCCAGGTGGAGCTGCCGGCGGCAGCGTGGCGGCGCCTCAACATCAGCTGGGGGATCTTCTTCATGCTGATGGGTGCGCTTAACATCTATGTGGCTTTCTACTACGCCCTCGATTTGGCACCTGCGGAACGCGAGGCAATCTGGGTCAACTTCAAGGTCTTCGGCATGCTGGGACTGACGTTCCTGTTCGTGATCCTGCAGGCCTTCTACATGGCGCGCTACATGGCCGACAAGTCGCCGGAGGCGCAGACCCCTGAACACCGGACACCAGACTGATGTGGTATGCAATTTATGGGGTCGACGTCGAAAACAGTCTCGAGCGACGGCAGTCAGTGCGACCCGCGCATCTTGATCGTCTCAAGCAGCTCCAGAATGACGGCCGCCTGTTGCTCGCCGGAGCCTTCCCGGCCATCGACAGCAACGATCCCGGCCCGGCCGGATTCACCGGGAGCCTGATCGTCGCGGAATTTGACTCGCTGGAGGACGCAGAGGCCTGGGCCAAGGCCGATCCTTATGTCGCGGCCGGCGTATACGCATCGGTCACCGTAAAACCCTTTCGCAAGGTTTTTCCCTGAACTTGCCAATCCGCCGAGCCTCCAACGCTCAAGGCACAACGAATACCCAACCCACCTACCCCAACCACTCCAAGTTAGAGGAACCTCATGGCTCGTTACCATCTCGTTCTGCCGGCGATCACGCTCGTTGCGCTTTCCCTCGCCGCCTGCCAGCAGCCGGCGCCCGACAACAGCAAGGTCGTCGCCACCGTAAACGGGGCACCGATCACCGAGAAGGAACTCGCCGATCACTTCGCTCGCTCGACTGGTGGCGGCAAGCTGCCGGAAACCGGCGAGCAGCGCAAGGAAGTGTTGAACGAGTTGGTCGATCGCGTGCTGCTCATGCAGGCCGCCGAGAAGGCCGGCATCGACAAGAATCCCGAGATCCAGATCCGCCTGCGACGCATCAAGGAAAACGCCTACATTGAGGAGCTGCTGCGGATCTCGAAGGAAGACGTGGAGAAGCGCTTCCGTGAAGAGGCGGAAAAGACCCACAAGACCGAGTACCGCGTGCGCCACATCCTGGTAAAGGATGAGGCAGAGGCGAAGGCCATCATCGAACAACTCAAGAAAGGCGCGTCATTCGCCAAGCTCGCCAAGGAGAAATCCATCGACACCGGTTCCGCCCCGAATGGTGGCGAGCTGCCGGGCTGGATCAATCAGGGCATGGTGGTGCCGGAATTCTTCGAAGGCGTGATGAAGACCCGTAAGGGCAGCTACACGGAGATCCCGGTGAAATCGAGCTTCGGCTGGCACATTATCAAGGTCGAAGATGCCCGCCCGTTCAAGGTGCCGACGCTGGAGCAATTCATGGCAGACCGCCAGGCGATCGAGCGCCTCGTCATGAAAATGCGCTATGAGAAGGCCGAGGCCATGCTGAAGGATCTGCGCGCGAAGGCGAAGATCGAGACCAAGTGATCACCAAGAACCGGGNNCTGTTGGACGCAGTCCCGCTACGAGGATTTCGTACCCGCGAACCGGTCACCGGACTCTGGTCGGATGCCGAGGGCCTCGATATCCGTAACGGGCGCAATGGCAGCAAGGGAGACGCCGAACTGGTGGTCAGCTTCGAGCACCATCCCCGGATCGTCGCCTACAGTCCCAACGGAAATGCCTTGCGCGAGTATCCCCTCCCCCCGCCGCTCGACAGGCGCAAGGCGTACCGCAATGGCAACCGCATGCTCGAGGCGGTGTGTATCGATCCGCGACTCGACATCCTGACCGTCCCGGAAAGTCCCCTGGAGGGTGAACCGGAGGGGATGACAAGAATTTTCGACCTCAATGGCCGTGCGTGGCGCTATGCGCCGGCACTTGGCCGGATCTCCGCCATGGAGTGCCTCGGTGATGGAAAGGTGCTGTTGCTTGAACGTGAGTTCGGCAACCTGATTGGGCGCAATGCAGTGTCACTGCGCATCGCACAGCTGCCTGCCCAACCGTCACTCTCGACGCCTGTGCTGGCCGAAACGCTCGCAACACTTGATCTTGCTGACGGGCTTGCCATCGATAATTTCGAAGGGCTCACCCGGCATCGTGGAAACCGCTACTTCATGGTGAGCGACGACAACGACTTGTTCGTGCAGCGCACACTGCTGCTCTACTTCGAGATCGTCGACTAGCACTATCGGTCATGAGTACGCCGGTGCGCCTCACTCTTTCGCCGCCGAAAGCAGCCAAAGCTGGCGCAAGTCGGCTGCAATGCCCTGCGCGTCGGCTGTGGCCGGATACATGATGCGAATCAGGCCATCAGGATCGATCAAGTACAGGAAACTTGAGTGCTCCAGCGTGTAGGCCAGCGCAGTCTTCCCCTGGAAGCGTCGCGTCATGATATTGAAATCGTTGGCGAGCGCCTGCACGACAGCGGCGTCGCCGGTGAGACCCTTAATGCGTGAATCGAATTTCGAGACGAAACTCTTGACCTGTGCCGGATCATCACGCGGCGTGTCGATGCTGACGAACCACACCTGCAAACGATCTGCGTTGGCACCAAGCTCCGTCAGCAACATCACAGTTTTGTGCAGCGTCATCGGACAAACGTCCGGACAGTTCGTGTAGCCGAAAGCGGCGAGCTGCCACTGCCGCTGAGCCACCGGAAAACGCCGCGGCCTGCCCGACTCGTCGATGAGTACCTGTGCCGGTACCGACTTGGGTGGTTCGACGCGCAAGCCGTGCAGCGCGCCTGTCGACGGCGCGTTTGCCAGTGATCCGCCTGCAAGCGCGATCAGCAAGCACCCGAGCAGAGCGAAGCTAGCGACTCTTGCGATCATAGGCGAACCCCAGTCGGGGTTGCTCCGTCAGGGCCTGCCGATCCGCCGGCAGCGTCGTCGGGTCGTAGTAAGTTGCTGTTCGCTCGCATGCCGGCATCAACGGCGTGTCCGGCACCAATTCGAGCATCGCGCGAAACAGCTCGTTTGCCGGCGTATAACGTTCGCTCACGATGGCGTGCATGCGCTTGTACGGACGTCCCTGAAAATCGATACCAAGCCGGTAATTGACACCGCCAGCATCCCCGTAAGGCGGGTCGGCCAACTGCGCAACCTCGGCAAGAAGGCTGAGTCGCTTCAACTCGGCCTCCGAGAGCTTTCGCCTCCCCTGCGCATGGGCGCGCTCGCCGTCCACCGCCGGAAAAATCCACATCAGCGTCCCACGTCGACCCAAAGCAACCTGGTTGCGGGGTCCGCAGAAAGTGGAGAAGTTGATGCCGATCACCGGATAGACTGGCTCGCCGCCACAGTAGTTATAGTCCCATGGGTCGATGACCTGCTTGGCAGACATATCGGCCACGGCCGACGCAGCGAGTACCGACAGGCAAATCCAGGCCCCGATCCACCTCATGAGCAAACCGTCACGCGATGCGGAAGAAAATGCGGGGGAACAGCGGGCATGACCAACTCTATTCGTCCGCCGCTCCCCGATACCTAATCAGAAATTCAACCTCGTATACACGGTTCCATTGGTGTACGCGCCGCCATTTCGCAGGTTCTTGTAAGTGACGCGCGGATACCACGATCCCGTGGTCGACGGTAGCGTAACCATGACGTCCGCTGTCTGGCCTGGAGAGATGTCGAGTTTTGTGACGGTCTGCGGACTTGGCAGCTTGAAACCGTCCTTATTGTGCACTGTAAAGGACTTGCTCGAGCCCGCGGCATCCTTGATCTCGAAGGTGCCGTTCACGGAATGAATACCGACAAGGCGAATTGCGACGTTCGCGCTCGGCGCCGCCGTGACCGTCTCCGCTGGTGCGCTGGTGCTAAGACCTTCGCTGCCGTTAATCAGGAAATAGCGCGGATTGTAGTCTGCAAAGACCGTAGAGTCGCCAACCGCCGTGTGGTACGCGGGATCGACTGAACTGAGGACCATGTTCCACTCGTAGTTGTAACTCGGTCCACCCTGATTGATGACATTGAGGAAATTCCCGGATCCGTCCACCGCCTTGACGATGAAAGCCGCATACATGCCCATCTCCAGATGCTTAACGGTATGGACGTGACAATGGTACATGTGGGAACCGACGTAGCGGCTGTCGACTGTGAATCGATAATTGTCGCCCAGTACGGACGCGCCAGTCTCGGGCACGCCATCCTCCGACTGCGGCACGTCGAGTCCATGCGGATGAATGGTGTGGCCCTGATACGGCGGGTTTTCTTGCGGCGCCATCATCATATTGAGCGACAGGTTCGACTGCTGACCAACACCGAGTTCAAGCGTGGGTCCACCCAAGCGGCAATTACCGCCGCCCTGCGCGCAGAACACCCAGAAGGCGACATTGCGACCATCACTCATGGTCTTGTTGATCTGCTGCACTACCACCGTCACACCGTTTGCGACATTCAGCACATCCACCCCACCGCCACCGAGCATCCCACCTCCCATGCCACCCCCACCCATTCCGCCACCGCTCGTGGTGCCAGTCGTGGTGGTCGATGTGCTGCCGCTGCGGGTACGCGCGTCAGCTGTTCCCGACAGGACCGCAACCGCAACCACCGTCGCGAGTCCAAGGCGAATCAATTCGATACGATGTAAATTCACGTGCAATCCTCCCCTAGTTCCCGACCAACAAGGTCGCTACACCGTTGAGATAAACGCCATTGGCGGTTTCCATCTGCGCGGTGTGCACATGCATCGGAAAAATTCCGGACTTAAGCTGGAACAACACCATGGCCGTGGTTCCGGCCTTCACGTTGATGGTGTCCCCATACTCCGGGCTGGAGAGTCGCGCCCCGTCTACATCAATGATCCGGAAGTGATTGGCATGGAAGTGCAAAGACTCATCGAGCTGACCGGCATTGACAATGCGCACCAGGCCCGTTTGTCCGGCAGCGCCCTGCAGCACGGAATTGGGATCGTGCATGCCATCGAAACCGCCCAGCCCGTTCATCATGAAGAAGTTCGGCTTGTAGGTGCCGGTGCTGACCGTGCCGTTATTGCCTGCCACGTCATTCCAGCGCGGCTTGTCCATGTCCGAGATGACCCAAAGACGCTCGATGTCGTAGCTCGGACCACTCCCCCAGGCGCGCTTGCTGCCGTCAGCTGGCCGCACAATCAGGGCGCCGTACATTCCCATCTCGCGGTTCACGTTGCTCGCCAGGGAGTCGTAGTACATGTAGACACCGCCCTTCGTAGGCGTGAAGGAATAGGTGCGGTTTCCGCCGGCCGGAATGGCAGTCGTGTCGCTCGTCACGCCCTTGATTAGAAAGTTGTGCGACTTGTTGTGATTGTTGTATACGGTGACCGTGACTGCCTCACCTTCGCGCGCCTCGAGTATCGGGCCCGGAACCATGGGCGGCGCACCAGAACCAGTGGTGTAGCCCCACACCTTGAGCGTCGTGCCACCCGCACCGTTGACGGTGTGGGTGCCACTTTGGATGAACAGTGTGTAGCTGGCGGCGAGTACTGCGGACGACAGGGAAGACAACAAAATGAAAAACGCGGACAACCCCAACATGCGGCGCAAGCGCGCCGCAACGCACGGACTTCTCATCTTTCTCTCCTCAGCCTAGTTGCGGACGTCCCGTCGACAAAGCCTGTTAATGCCGACGGAGCTAAACAGCTAGTTCTAGTTGTCGTGTGCGATTCCTTCGCGTGCGACATCCATGCTTCTTATCGGAGCTCAGTATTAAGAAGTTTTTTCGCCGTGTAAATTAGACTGAAACACTCAAGTAATTATTTCCGACAAGCGCATGAACCGACTTAACAACCCATCTCCATGATGCTGAATGCTCCGACGGGATGCTGAGGAATCTGTAACGCGTTTGAAGCGTTTCTTTGGCGAAATGCCGACGAGCTGAGGCGCCCCTCGCTACCCGGGAAGGCACCTCTTACGTCACGCGTTACTTGGCCGGCAATAGCCTGTCAGGCACGCTGACGCTGCGCCTCGTNNCCTTCCCGCCCTTGGCCCACCTGCGCCTGTGCTACGCCGATGCTCACGGTCACCGGGATGTCCTGCTCGGCGGTGTGCAATGGTTCGGCAGCCACGGCCAAGCGGATCTTTTCCGCGAGCACTTTCGCGCCCTCCACGTCGACGGAAGTCAGGATAAGGAATTCTTCTCCCCCCAAACGGAATACGAAATCGCTCACGCGGCAGCAGCCCATCAGAATCTGGGAGAACTGTCGCAACACCTCGTCCCCGGCCAGGTGACCGTATCGGTCATTGACCTGCTTGAAGTGGTCAAGATCGACGATTAGCACCGACAGGTCCTTATTGCTGCGTAGCGCTTCCGACCAGAGCTTCGGAAACAGATCGTAGAGGTAGCGGCGGTTGTAGCAGCCGGTCAACGCATCGGTGGTAGCTTGCTGCGCGAGTTGGCCGTGGATCCGATCGATCTCCGCCTGCTTGTCGCGCAGACTGGCCACCATTTCCGAGAACCGCTCAGTGAGATATCCGATTTCGTCGCGCCGTACGATCGCCGGTATGTCCGGAAAGCGGCCCTCGGCCACCGCCTGCATCAACGATACCAGCCGCCCTACCGGCGCGCTGAAATTGCGAAGCAGTAGCAGCCCGACCATAAGGATCGCGACCGCACCAATGACGGCAAGCCCGAGAATGATATTGCGCTGCTCAACCAGCCGAAGAGTGATCTGTTCTTGCGAAAGCGCGAACCACAGTTGATCGACTCCGGAGCCGGTGTTTACGGGCACACGCCGCACCAGGTATGAGCTCTGGTCCAACTCGAGACGGTCGTTCACCGGGATGAAAGCCGCCGGCGCGGCAGCCGCGGACAAAGTACTTGATACAACCTTTCCGTCGCGCACGAACAGCAGCTCGCCGCCGGTACTTTTGCGTACGGTTTCCATCCAGCTGGTGCCCAACCGTTTGGTGAGGGCAGCCACACCGAGATGCTGCGACCGGTAGCGCATCGGGACGGTCGCCACCATTTCGATTCCGAAGTCATCGTTCAGGTAGATGAGCGACTCCTTGCTGCCTTGCGGTAGATTGCGTTCAACCAACGCTTCGCGCAGGTCCCCATACTCGCCGCCGACCAGAGGCCGTCCGGCGCCAGACAATACAGCGGCTCGATCAATCTGCAACCAGCCGAACTGGCGTTGGAACTGCTCACGCAGCGCGGTCGCATCCGTGCCGAGCGACACGGCAATGAACAGGTACTCCTGGAAACGTGCACTGTCGCGGACCATCCTGGCCCGCTCGGCGAGGTCCACGCTCTCGGTGCGGATTTGTCCAGCCAGCTGCTCGGCCAGCCGGCCCACATTGTTCTCGGCCTCGCGCAGCACCAGCTGGCTGCTCGCTCCATACGACAGCACCAACACGCCCGCCAGAAATACCAGCAGGACGATAATGTAGGTGACGAGCCGGAAACGATAGGTGCCCGGTACCGCCATCAGGGCGTCCCGGCAAGTGGCAGCAGTTCGTACTTCTTGGCCACTTCCCGGAATGCCGCACCATGCTGGAGATCACGGATCATGCCTGCCAGCGCGGGCGACACCGGTCCGTGGGTCACGATCGACTGCTCCTGATAAAAAGGGTAACTACCGTTGGCGAGATTCGCAGCGGTCGGGGCGATGCCNNCTCTTTACATCGATACGATCTTTGCGAAACTGATCGACCGAAGAAACGATGGTCTTCCAGTGCCCCGGGCGTTGCGCGCAATGCGGTCGCAATACCACGACGATCGGCTGGTCCGGACCGCCGACTTCCTTCCAGTTGCGTATCTCACCACGAAAGATTGCACGAACCTTCTCGACAGGAATGTCGGAGACCGGATTGGCCTTGTTGACGAGAATGACGAGCGGTTCGCGCGCAATCGGGTGCACTGTGAGCTGCTCCTTGTCGACCTCGGCCTTGTCGAGGGGGCAGCAGATAAACCCGAACGTCTCGCGACCCGGGCGGTTCTGCCGCGCCATCTTGATTCCCTGCGTGCAGCCGTGTCCGAGCATCGATTCGCGACCGATGAGATCGAGCTTGATGCCGTGGTCACGCTCAAGGCCGGAGCGAATCTGGTCGAGCAGTACCCAGGTGAAATGCTCGCCAGCGCCGGTAACAGTAGTGGCACTACGGGTCTCATCCTTCAGCGAGGCGAGCGTTATTGAATCCGCGCCATGTGCGCTGACGGATGCGGCAAGGAAAACACAAAGAAACACGGCATGACGCGACATGAGGGTCACGATTGGGCGCATCGCATAGCTCGCTTTGGAAAGGAAACGTTGCCATAGAGTAAGCAACTTCCATGCCCCAACATTCGCGGGCGATTAGGGGTGTATCAGACGCGTGCCAATAGCCCGTCGGATTGCCTCAAGACGCAATTTCGGCCCTATTCGGCATCTCAACAAGAGTCATGGTTTTGACGGACCGGGCGCCACATCGGCGGAAAAAACCGGGCCCGTACTGCCGCCCGGGGTCAGGTACTGCCGTGTGGGAGACGGCAGTTTCCGATTATCCGAATCAGCCGACGACGCCGCGCACCACGTCGCACACCCGGGCAATGTGATCAACCGGCATGCCGGGGTAGACCGGGAGGGACAATACCTCACTACTGGCCTGCTCGGTAACCGGCAAACTGCCCGCCTTGTAACCCAGATGCCGGTAGACATCCTGCAAGTGCAGTCCCTGCGGATAGCAGAGCGAGTGACCTATCTGCGCCTGCACGAACGCCTCGCGCACAGCATCGCGCTTTGGCAACCGGACCGTATAGAGATTGTAGCTGTGCGCATCCGGGGCAAGCGCCACCGGCGCGCGTACCGGCGTGCCCGCAAACCGGCGCGTGTACTCAGCGGCCACAGAACGTCGCGCCGCGATGTCCGTATCGATGCTGCGCAGCTTCAGTCGCAGGAGCGCGGCCTGAATCTCGTCGAGGCGCGAATTCATGCCAATCTCCGTGTGCACGAATGGTCTCACCGCCCCGTGATTGCGCAGTCGGCGGATATGTTCATTCAGGTCATCGCGATTGGTGGTGATCATGCCGCCGTCACCGTAGCAACCCAACACCTTGGTGGGATAGAAGCTGAAGGATCCAGCATCGCCGATGGCGCCGGTTACCCGTCCGCCGCTGCGGGCGCCGAACGACTGGGCGCAGTCTTCCATCACCACGAGCTTACGCTCGCGTGCAATCTGCATGATTGCGTCCATATCCGCGGCGTGACCGAAAATATGTACGGGCAAGATGGCCTTGGTTCGGGGCGTCACGCACTTCTCCACACTTTCCGGATCGAGACAAAAAGTATCCGGCCGGATATCTGCGAACACCGGCGTTGCGCCAACCAGGCTTACGGTCTCGGCACTGGCGAAAAACGTCCACGGTGTCGTGATGACCTCATCTCCCGGACCCACACCGAGCGCCCGAAGGCTCAGGATCAGCGAGTCGGTGCCATTCGCGACACCGATGGCATGCTTGACGCCGACGTATTCGGCAAACTCCTGCTCGAACGCCTGCACGTTTGGGCCGAGGATGAAACTGCCCCTGGCACCCGTGGCGCGAATGGCGTCAAACCATTCCGCCTCCAACCCGCGGTACTGGCTGCTCAGGTCCAGAAACGGAACCGGTTTTACTTCTGGCTGCATGCGGCAACGGCCTCCTTGACGTATTGGGCGACGCGCTGGGCGCGCAGGCCGACCTGGCCATCCACGACCGGTGGCGTGCCGGTTCGAACGGAGCGTACGAAATGGTCAAGCTCCGTATCGAGCGGGGGGCGTGGCGTGATCGGCACCACCTCAGTGATTACCTTGGGCCAATCGCCGCCGGCCTCGTCCGGTATGGCATGGGCAAGTTCCAGCTTCTGCTCAGCGTAATCGAGTCCATAGTAGTGGTGATCGCCAAAGATGCGGATACGTCGCAACTTCTTGGTCGACACCCGGCTCGCGGTGACATTCGCCACCGCTCCATTTTCGAATTCGATCCGGGCATTGACGATGTCGACGTGCTGGGTCAACACCGGGATACCGATTGCCTGCACCTGGCGCACCTCGGAATTGACGAGCGCCAGCACAATGTCGATGTCGTGGATCATCAGGTCGGTCACGACGTCCACATCAGTCGCGCGCGCCACGAATGGCCCGATACGATGGACCTCGAGAAAGCGCGGATCACGCACGCGCTCGGCGAGCGCCAGCACACCGGCATTGAATCGCTCCAAATGCCCGACCTGAAAAATCACATTCTTGCGGGCCGCAAGAGCCACGACGGACTGGGACTCGTCATAGGTAGGCGCGATCGGTTTCTCCATCAACATATGCACGCCCGCCTCAAGATACGGCCTTGCGACACCGGCATGAAAGACGGTCGGCGTCACAACGCTCACGGCATCGACCTTGCCGATGAGGGCATCAGGGGCGGTGTAAGCGGCGCAGCCATGGATTGCTGCAATCTCTCGGGCGACCTTTTCATCGACATCGACCACGCCCACCAGCTCAACCTCGGGCATGGCGGCGTAGATCTTGGCGTGTATACGCCCGAGATAGCCTACACCGATGACGCCGACGCGAAGGCGCTCGGCGGAAGGCTGAGCCAATGAGCTGGGTGAGGTCATTACGATTCGTGGAAGTGCGTGGCGGTATCGAAGTCGCTCCGCCTCGCGGCGCGGACGCACATTATACCGGAAACCCGCCTTGCGCAGATCAGGAACCGAACGGGGTCCCCGATGATTCCCCGAATCGCCAGGCGCCGCAGTCCACGAACACCTGGAGCAGCTCGCTATCGATTTTGCCGGCACGCGCCTCGGCAACCAGGATATCGAGCGCTCGCTGCTCCGGCAGGCCCTTTTTGTACGGTCGGTCGCCAGCCGTCAGCGCATCGTAGATATCCGAGATTGTCATCATGCGCGACTGCACCGGGATGCCCGTCGCGGCCAACCGGCGCGGATAGCCGCTACCGTCCAGTTTCTCGTGATGAGCGAAGGCGATATACGGCAGGTTGGCGAGATTCTTCGTCCACGGGATGAGGCTCAGGAAGGCATAAGTGTGGGTCACGTGCGATTCAATTTCAGTGCGTTCGCGCGCGTTAAGGCTGCCCTTCGCCAGCGAAAGGTCAGCGAACTCGAATTCATCAAGCAGCGCGACATGCTCGCCGTTCTCGCCCGGAAACCGAAACGACGCCACTTCACCAAGACCACCCGATACCTCCTGATGGGTGACATGCGGCTCGTTGGCACGCAGCACCGTCTCCAGATGGGTTTCGAGATGCGCGAGGTCACTGGCCAACACCTGCTCGATCCCCGCACGTTCGCGCAGAAACTCCGCCTGGGTCAATTGACGCTCATGAAGCGCCAACAAAGCCTGGTAGGCACGCCGCTCGATCGCCGCCCGCGCGTAGCGAAACCGCTGCTTCACGATCTCGAGCTGATGCGGCATGAGCTTCTTGGCCTTCACCAACACTTGCTCACGCACCCCGACCTTGCCAAAGTCATGCAGCAGCGCGGCATAGCGCAGCTCCCGCATCTGATCCTTGCTGAACGTCGTATCCCGAAACGTTGCGCTGTCAGCGCGATCAACTGCCAACGCCAGTCGCTCGGTGAAATCCGCGACACGGAAGGAATGTCCGGCCGTGGTTGGATCGCGCGCCTCAATGGCCTGCACCGACGCCCGGATGAACCCCTCGAACAAGCGCTCGATGTCTGCATGCAGCATCGAGTTCTCCAAAGCGACGCCGGCCTGCCCGGCGAGCGCCTCAGCCAGGGCGCAAGCCTGCTCGTCGAACGTCCGCACGTGCCGCTCGACGTCGGCAAGACTGACAAGTTGCACCTGGAGGTCGTCCTTGCGGTTAACGAGCTGCAGCAC
>DKBM01000090.1:0-40411 GCA_002451215.1 Proteobacteria bacterium UBA6900 | reverse complement strand
GCCGCCCGTGACGACGAGGTAGCGGCCGCGTTCCAGGGCGGCCTTGGAATCCGCCGCCTGTGTGGTGGCGGAAAGGGGAATGAGTGCAAACAGCAGGGCAAACAGCAGGGTGGGCTTCATGGTCTCTCCTCCTCGACAGGGATATTGTTCGAGAAGCAGTGTACGTGGGCGCCCAGGTCCGCGTTGCTAAATCTTGCCTCAGGGAACCCTAAATGTTTCGTAAACGACCCGCCGCTTACCAACGCGTGAACCGCAAAGACGACAAATCACGCGTATTTGGGCTGGCGGTCAGGGTCGTGGAAGCATGAATCCGACGTGTCGCATCGGACGGGTCGCTCCATTTCCTTGGTGCTGACCTGCATCAAAGTTGCCGCGTACCGGATGTGCAATGCTGCGCGTGTTGAGCCATTTCTTACTGCGCCCGGCCAGGAGGGACCATGACCCCGGCAACGAAACGCTTCATCCTCGGTCAGCTCAAAGCCCACCGCAACATGAGCTTCGCGACGGTGCGGTCCGACGGCTACCCGCAAGCGACGACAGTGGGCTACGCCAATGACGGACTGACGCTCTACTTTGTGTGCGCGCGCGATAGCCAGAAAGTGCGCAACCTGCGGCGTTCGCCCAAGGTGTCGCTCACGGTGAACAAGGACTTGGCCGATTGGAGGAAGATCACGGGCCTCTCCATGGGCGCCACCGCGAAAGTCCTCGAGCGCCCGTCCGACACCAAGCGCGCGTTCGCACTGCTGTCGCGCAAGTTCAAGGAGATGAAGACCCTCAGCGCCGAGGATCTGGCTGATACGGTGTTCGTGCGCGTGCAACCGAAAGTCGTCTCGCTGCTCGACTACCGGCGCGGTTTCGGTTGGACCAAACTGGTGCGGGTCTAGCCGGCACGACCCTTCGTTCAACAAAACCCAGGTCGAGACGGTTTGTCGCATATGTCGGTGACAATGCCTATTGACCCGGAACACTTGCGGTCGCCCTGGAACCGGAAATCACGGCAGCGCCGCGCGCATTAGCAAATGCCGCTACAGTTCGTCCGGGTTAAGTTTGTCCGCCAGCCAGCGCGCGTTTAAGCTGGTGGCGACCAGTTACAAGAAAAATATAGCAGGGAGCCAACAACCAACCTCAAAGATCACATCAGCCGTCTTGAAGCGCATCTATCGGCTTGACCGGCAGGCGTGGGGCATGGGGAAGGCGTCACGACGTAGAACGGAATCTTGCAGCCATTTACACATACCAGTGTGATGACACGAACGCCAGGAGGCGTGACATGAACAAGACAGAGGCAAGAGACAAGCAGCACAAGAGCTGGACCTTGGTCGCTCCGGGTTGGGAGAAGCACGATGCGCTAATGCGCGCCTGGGCGGCGCCGGTCACCGAGCGCATCATTGCGATGGCGGGCATACGCGAAGGTTCGCGCGTGCTCGATATCGCCTGCGGCGCGGGGGAGCCAGCGCTGGCCGTGGCCGAAACCGTCGGGCCCACGGGCTCGGTGCTCGCCACCGATTTCGTGGAGGAGATGCTCGGCTACGCGCGCGCCAAGGCAAAGACACGCTCGCTCACCAACATTGAATTTCACTGTGTGGATGGCGAATCCCTCGACGCACCGGCCAGCTCTTTCGATGCCGTGACCATGCGCTGGGGCCTCATGTTCATGCCCGATCCGGTTGCGTGCATGCATCGCGTCAATGCCGTGCTCAAGCCGGGCGGAAAAGCGGTGGTGACCTGCTGGACCGACGCTGCCGAGAACCCGTTCATCACCGTGTCACTCGGGGCGCTCAAGCGGCACATGGATGTTCCCACGCCGCCGCCGGGCGCGCCGGGTATCTTCGCGCTCGCCAACCCGGACCGGCTGCGCGCCATTTTCTCCGAAGCCGGTTTCCGCGACGTGGCGATTGAACAGGTGACCATCCCGATGGCCGATTTCGCCACCGGCGCCGAGTACGACGAGTTCATCCGCGAACTTGCGGGACCCGTAGCCAGCCTCTTTGTGCAATTGCCGGCTGAGAAGCAGGAAATCGTCAAAAAAGAAATTGCGCGCGATGCCGAAGCACGCAGCGCCAAATCCGGGCGCGTGCTGCTGCACGGCGTTACCCACGTTGCTGTCGGCACCCGGTAAACGCAAGCGGTAGTTTCGATACCACCAGCGGCAAGGCGCTGATCTGTGATCTCACGGTGCCGCGCCGCTGGCGAGACGAAACCGGGGCCAGATCACAGTATCCGCTGACGTACGGCACCCTTTGGCACTGACGACCAAAGGGTGACGGAGGGATTGCACCTCAATCCCTCCGTCCGTTCTTGCCTTCACCGGTTGATACGCGTTTCTACCCCGCCTTTTTAACCGCGCCAATAGAGGCCAACGACAGAAGCGTCGGCGCTAACAGATCTGGAGGGAGCGGGGAGAAGTGGTGTCTGAGTGACGTAATCCTTTAACAACAAGATTGTCGTCCATCACAAGGAGATTTCCATGAAAGCAGAATTATTCCGACGAGTCCGCACGAGCCAGGTTATCGTCTCTTGTTCGGTTTTTCTCACCATCGCGTGCTCGTTCTTGCCGCTCTTGCTCATTGCATCGCCCGCGAACGCCGCACCAGTCGTGCTGGTGCCGGGGGAAACCCGCGAAAACATCGCTGCCGCCGGAAGAGTCGTGCAAAGCACATCGCCCATTCCTGTCGACCCTGGCACGGTCGCGAGATCCACGACCGCTGGTACGGTTGTTACATTCAGTCGCGAGGATGCCTTTACCCAGAACATCTTCCTCTATGCCGGCGACACTATCGTCGGATTTGGCGCCGAGGTCGCGCGTGGAATCCTGTTCGTCGATTTTTGCGTGCCGCGGCCGGGGATGGGAGCATGCGACAGCGTGGCCGACCCCAACGCCCCGGACATTACCGTCAGCCTTACTTTCCAGTACGGCGTCATTGGGTCAGCAATGACAAAGGGTGTTCTCGCGGATGCGAGCCTGGCGCTCACTGGAAGTGTCGTTGATCTTGAGAAGGGAGGCTTCGTCGCATTCCAGGATCTGCTGCGGAACGATCTCTCCTCGCACGGAATTCAGTTCGCACCTATATCAATCGAGTGGGTACCCGTTCCTCTTCCAAATTACACAAACGCAAAAACCACCCAGCCCGTAACCTTCCCCGCGATACTACTCAAACGGGGTCGGATTTACCGGTTCCAGTTGTCTGCCGCGGCGTCCGCGGACGGAGACGGCTACATCGACGCGTTCGGAACCCGGTGCGGTATTTACTTCTCCGGTTGCGATCAGGGGCGAGTGATGCTGCGCAATGTGAGCGTCACAGTTAGTCAGGATCTGACGGGAAATTTTGCCGAGCAACTGAAGAACCTGCAGGCCGTCGTTGGCGCCTTGCAGGAGCAGCTCGGGAACCTTGTGACCCGGATCGATACGCTGGAAGCCGATCTTCAGGACAGCATTGCCGCGCTCAACGCCGCCAATGCCAACCGCGGAAAGCGGCACGATGGCGATGGGCATGACCGACATGAAAGACATGGATCGGACAAGTCGGGGGGCTGGTGATCATCGCGACTGAGTAAGAAAAGCGCGGGCGCTGAAGTGAGGTGACGGAGGGATCATGCTCTGATCCCTCCGTCCGTTCTTGCCTTCACCAAATTGAAACGCGTTTCTACGCCGCCTTGTCGCGACGCTGTTCGAGTGATCGCGCCAGGGCGCGCAGCAGCGCGGCGCCATCACCGCGCCAGGCGCTGCCGTGCATGCAGGCGAGCGTGGTGGGGGATTCACTGGCCAGGCGCTCGAGCATCGCGCGCGTGTTCGGGGTGTGCGCGTAGTAGTCCATCGCGCCGCGGAATCCTTCGCTCGGTCCCAGGATGTCGGTCTCGACGAGAGCCGTCTTTCCGTCGCCGCCCTGGGTAAACAAGTCGCCGCACAGAAAGGTGCGGGTGGTGTCGTCGAACATCAGTCCGGTCTCCCAGCCGTGAGGCAGATGCGGCGTGTCGAACCAGCGCAGCGCGTGGCGCCCGAGATTCAGCGTTTCGCCGTCGCCCAGCGCGTGCGGTGCACGATCGGCAATGTCACTGACCGAAACCAGCGCCGCGACCTGGCCACAGACCGGCACCGCTTTGGGCGCGATGGCGAGAAACTCGTTCAGGCCGCCACATTCGTCCGCTTCCACATGTGAAAACCCGATATAGCCGAGCCGCGCGGGGTCAAGGATTGCGGCGATCGCCTCCTGGACCAGCGGGAACATGCGGCGCGGGCCGGTGTGAAAGAGCATGGGTTTGTCGTCAACAATCAAATACTGGTTGAAGCTGAACGCCCCGACCGGCAACTGGACCGGGGTGTTGATGCGGAAGATGCCGTCTGCGATTTCGTGGACATTGGTGCCGGACTGCTTGTTGGTTATCACGCTGGACTCCTTTGGGATGGATTCGCCAAGGATGTGTAACGAAACGGCCAGTCGTTACACTTCCTTGGGCAAGGAGGCGGGACTATGCTGCCGACATGCTCCAGCCCGACGCCGACCGTCTGCCAGATGACGCCACGCTGGCGCGGCGCGTGGGGCAGGCTCTGCCCGGGACCGATCGCGAGGCCGAGGCCGAATTGTGCCGGCGGCTCGCGCCGCGCGTGCGCCTTTATGGGTTGCGGCACTTGCGCAGCGACGCCGCCGCCACCGATCTCATGCAGCAGGTGATGCTCATGATGATTGAGCGGCTGCGCGCCGGGGCATTGCGCGAGCCGGAACGGCTGGCCTCGTTCGTGTTCGGCATGTGCCGCATGGTCGTGCTCGATCTGCGGCGCGGGAACCATCGGCGGGAACAACTGCTGGAAACCTACGGCGAGGCACTGTCGCCGCCGGAAACGCCGCCACCGAATCCCGATCGCGAGCGTCTGGCGCGCTGCCTCGAGCGCCTGCCGGAACGAGAGCGAACCATTCTGCTGATGACCTTCTATGACGACCTGCCGGCCGAGGACCTGGCGCGGGAACTGAACCTGACCCCGGCCAACGTGCGTGTGATCCGACACCGCGGTCTCGAGCGCCTGCGCGGGTGCGTGACCGGAGCGAACTCATGAAGACCGCATCCTGCCAGTCGCCGCTCGAATGGCAAGCGCTGCTCGCGTACTGGCTCGGGGAGCTGGACCCGGAGAGCGAGTCGCGCACCGAGGAACACTATCTCGGCTGCGCCGTGTGCAGCCGCCGGCTGGACGAGCTCGCCGCGTTGGCCCAGGGCGTTCGGATACTGGCGCGGGCGAGCGGGGTGCAGGCCGTGGTCAACGACCCCTTCGTGCGCAGGCTGGTCGAACGCGGCCTGCACGTGCGCGAGTATCGCGTGCCGCTCAATGGCTCGGTGAACTGCACGGTCACGCCCGAGGACGATTTCGTGATGGCGCGCCTCGAGGCGCCGCTCGCCGGCGTGACGCGCCTCGATTTGATCTCAGTCTACGACGACGGCAAGCACGAAACACGGCACGAGGATATTCCGTTCGTTGCCGATAGCGGCGGCGTGATGATCTCCACGCGCATGGACGCGTTGCGCGCGCTGCCGGTTACCACCATGCGATATCGTCTGCTCGCCGTCGACAGCAATGGCGAGCGCACCATCGGCGAATACACGTTCCATCACACGCCGGGCGCGTGACCGGGACCATAGTGGTGAAAGATGGTCAGGGGAACGCAAGACCCGGGTCCGACAGGAATCACCGCTTGTATTGGAAAGAATCCCTCTCTGACACGGAGTATCGTGTTGCAGGTTCCCGGGAAAAATTAACTAAAGGAAAATCTCGTGGGAAAATCTGATTCAATGCCGTTTGCTCATTCCGCCCTACGAGGACTTACCTGCTTGTTGTTGTGCGGCAATCTGGCAAGTTGTGCCAGCCTGCCGGCAACTCCGTCCGAGCCAGCACGGGAGAATTGGGGTGCCCTGGTCGTCGCGCCCGCACGTTTTCCTCCTCAATCCAATATTCGCAGCTTCGCGGTAGGCAAAGGTGCGGGTGCCGCGAAGGGCGCGGCGCTTGGCTCGGCGGCGGGTGTCGCTGCCGCAGGAGCATTTGCCGTGACCGGTGGCCCATTTGCGGTCGTTCTCGCCCCCTATCTGGCGGTGGCCATGGCAACAGGCCTCGGGGCAGCGGGTGCTCATGGCGGCAGCCAGGCGGCGATAACCGAACAGGATGTCGCCGCGATTGAAGCGCTCATCCAGAACAACCTCGCGCTATTGCAGATTCCCGGCACATTGGCGCGGGCCATCGTCGATACATCGCAACAGGACGCCGGCCGTCGCCTGCCACTTGTTGCCACGGCCGGACCGGTAGCGCCCGAGCAGAACCCGGACTACCGGGCGCTCGCGCAGCAGGGGGCGGGGAGTGTGCTGCAGGTCGTCGTGAACGACGTGGGGTTCACCAAAGACAAACAGCTGAGCTTCTATATGGTGGCGAATATACGCGTCACGCGCGTCAGCAATGGCGATCGGTTATTCGAACGAGAGTTTGTCTATCAGAGCGATGAATACGATAGCCACCTGTGGGGCAAGGACAACGCGGCATTGTTCCAGACGGAATTTCAGCGCGCCTATGCCAGCCTCGCCGAGAGTGTGGTGGAACAAGTCTTCTTCCTGACCGCGCTACCGCTGGAAAGCCGGGCCAAGGCGAGCGGCGATGCAGACCTCAAGGATCTCCTGGGTGGCAGGGATGCCTGCGGCCTGGCCTGGATCAGTCCGGCGCATGATTACCGACCGAGCATCAGCGACAAGACTCACATCACCTGGAACCGCTTCCCGGTTGTGGACAGTCGCCAACCCACGCTGGCGTGGGAGGCCTTTCCGCGCGCCAACGACGGGCGCGCGGATGCCAGGGAAATCTTGTCCGGCATCAGCAATATTCGCTATGACCTGCGCGTATGGCAGGTGTTGACCGATGCGCCGCCCATGCTCACCTACGAACGCCATGGCCTGTCTGTGCCATCGCACACGCTGGAGCTGCCACTATCACCGGGCACCCGCTATTTCTGGAGTGCACGGGCGCGCTTCGACCTGGGTGGACGGGTGCACAGCACGAAATGGGGATATTTCCGAACGCCGAACTATGTGACGCGAGGAAAGGTGAAGCCGCAGCCATCGCCCGCTGTAGTAATACAGGCGGGTATTGCCGGCCAAGCGGTGCGGGACGTCTGTACCCTCGACTTCATCCCCACCAGTAACTACTACCGTTTCAAGACTCCATAGAAAGCTGCAAAACCCGGGTGAGAGAGGATTTCTCTCCAGTATTCCGCTGCTGATGGTTTTCCCGTCCACGTGCGGCGGAGCCGGAGGTTGGCACGCACTGCGACGAAAGAAGTGGCAGAATCAACCGCCGGACAGCATCTTGAGGGACTGGTAGGACTCGCTTGCCGTTCCGCGCGAACGGAAATGCCTCAAGTCTCGAACATGGGTGACGCCACTTTCTGGTTCCCTGTCGTAAAGGTCCTTCACATCGGGGCTCTGGTGCTATGGCTCGGGCCTTCTGGCGGCGCCTGGCTGGTGCTGATGACCGAGCGACGCAAATCGGGCGAGCCGAACATCGTCTCGCATCATCTCTACGCGGGTTTTCTGCGGATGCTGTGGTTCCAGCATCTCGGGATCTTGTTGATGGTGGGAAGCGGGCTCATGCTACTGGCGATGTACGGGCCAGGCCTGTTGGAGAGCACGTGGCTCCGGTGGAAACTTTCCCTAATCGTTGCCGTGATTATTCCGATCGAGCTTTCGGACATGTGGTTCAGCCACCGGCTGTTACCCGGCGTCTTCGCGAAGCGCCAGCCCGACGCACCTTACACGCAAAGCGAACGCCGGCGCTTGAACCTCTACCATCGTCGGTTCACGCCAATCGTCTTGCCGCTGCTGCTGGCAGTAGTGGTCGCGATCATGTGGCTGGCCGTGGCCAAACCGGCCTGAGGACCGCGATGCCGACTTCGGACGAGAAGATCGAGCATTCGCGCACGTTCGGAAAGGAGCACGTCACTCCCGAAGAGCGCGACCGGCGAATGCGCGAGACATTCCGCGTGCTGGCGCCACACTACGATCGCCTCTGCGACATCATGTCGTTCGGGCTGCACCGGCGCTGGAGGCGGATTCTTGCCCGCATGGTCAACGCCCGCCCCAGCCGCCGCATCCTTGACGTCGCCGGAGGCTCCGGCGAAGTGGCAAGGACCGTGCTTGCACCCGACCGGCAAGTCATCGTAGTCGATTTCAGCTTGCCGATGTTGTTGATCGGTCGCGCCCTCGGTCCCTCCCATTTGGATTGGGTGGCCGGCAGTTCAGGCGCGCTGCCTTTCCCGGATAACTCTATGGACGCAGTAACTATCGCATTCGGTTTGCGCAACGTTACCTATGTGGGGGGGACGCTAAGAGAAGTGCTGCGGGTATTGCGCTCAGGCGGGCGGTTCTACTGCCTGGAGGTATCACAGCCCTCGAAAGTATTCCGACCCCTGCATCACGCCTATTGCCGTTACGCCCTTCCATGGCTGGGAGTGCACATTGCCCACGAGCGGCACGCCTTCGACTATTTGGTTGAGTCGATTAATGGCTTTCCCGGGCACGATGAAATTCGCGACCTGATGCAGCACGTGGGATTTCGTGAAGTGCGCTACCGCGCCCTTTCGCTTGGAATCGCCTGCATCCATACAGGCAACAAGGTCTGAAGAATTTTGGGAAAAACCGAATCAGAGAGGAATCTTTCTCCGGTATTCCCACATGCTGATACCATTCCCGTGTCAACCGCCGCCATCGAGGCAGTAGGCGGCGACCCCAGTCGGTCGAGAACACAGGAGGCGTCATGGAGGAATCGAACCTCGAGCGTCGCCAGTTCCTCAAGCTGACCGTCGCAGCCGGCGGCGGGCTGCTTATCGGTTTTCACCTGCCGAGTCTCGCCGCAAGCCGCGACGGCTATCATCTCGGCGGCAACACCTTCAGTCCCAACTCCTGGATTCATCTTGCACCGGACGATACCGTCACCCTGATGGTGGCCACCTCCGAGCTGGGGCAAGGCAGCATGACCGCGATCCCGATGCTGCTCGCCGAAGAACTCGAGGCCGACTGGGCGAAGGTCAAGGTCGCGCCGGCGCCGGTGAATGCCGACTTCAATAACCCGCTCTCCAAGAAGCAGTCGACCGGCGGCAGCACGGCGGTGCGCGGCTACTGGAAATCGTTGCCACGTGTCGGCGCCGGTACGCGCGAGTTGTTGATCGCAGCGGCGGCCAAGACCTGGGGCGTGGCGGCCAGCGAGTGCCACGCACGCAACAGCGAGGTAATTCACGCCGCCAGCGGTCGGCGGCTGCGCTATGGCGCGCTGCTCGACGCCGCCGCCAAACTCACCCCGCCGGACGAAGTGCGTCTCAAGGACCCCAAGGACTTTCGCCTGATCGGCACGTCGCCGGCGCGTCTCGATACGCCCGCCAAGGTGAACGGTAGCGCGGAGTTCGGCAGCGACGTGCGCCGGCCCGGCATGTTCACCGCGGTGGTGGCGCGTTGCCCGGTGTTCGGCGGCAAACCGAAGAAGTACAACGCCGCGGCGGCACGCGCGGTGCCAGGTGTGCATCAGGTGGTCGCGATTGATTCAGGCATCGCGGTCGTCGCAAAAAATTTTTGGTCCGCGCAGCGCGGGCGCGCGGCGCTCGCTATCCAGTGGGATGCCGGATCGTTGGCCAAGCTAGATAGTGCCGCGATCCAGACCCGGTTGCGCGCCGCGGTGCGGCGCCNNCCTGCATGGAGCCGATGAACTGCACGGCGCATGTGCGCCGCGACGGTTGCGATGTCTGGGTGCCGACCCAGGCACAGACCGCCGCGCGGACCGCCGCTGCGGAGGCAAGCGGTCTGCCGGAATCAGCGGTGCAGATTTACACCACCTTTGCCGGCGGCGGTTTTGGCCGGCGGCTGCGGCAGGACTTCGTGATCGAGGCGGTGCAACTGTCCAAGGCGGTCGGCGCGCCAGTGCAGGTGCTGTGGACGCGTGAAGACGACATGCAGCACGACTTCTATCGCCCCGTTAACTGCACCCAGCTGCGCGCCGCACTCGATGCGCGCGGCTTTCCGCGTGCCTGGTTTCAGCGCATTGCCGGGCCGCGCACCGCGCTGCGCGGGGTCACCGTTCCCTATGCGATCGACAATGTGCGCGTCGAGCAGGTCGAGGTGGATCCGGGCGTGCCGGTCGGCCCGTGGCGCTCGGTCGGTGCCTCGCAGAACGGCTTCACCATCGAGTGCTTCATCGACGAGCTGGCGCACGCCGCCGGCCAGGACCCGCTCGCCTATCGACTGGCGCTGTTGAAGCAGGCACCGCGTCACCGCGCGGCGCTTCAGCTTGCCGCCGACAAGGCCGGTTGGGGCAAGAAGCTGCCGGCCGGGCATGGCCGCGGGATCGCGGTGTACGAATCGTTCGCCGGCTGGGTGGCGCATGTGGTCGAGGTGCAGGTGGTGCGCGGCGTCATTCGGGTGAAACGGGTGGTAAGCGCGGTCGACTGCGGCCTGGCGGTGAATCCGGCTGGCGTGCTGGCCCAGACCGAGAGTTCCATCACCTTCGCGCTCACCGCCGCGCTCAAGGGCGAGATCACAATTGGAGACGGCCGCGTGGTGCAGGGCAATTTCAACGACCAGCCGTTGCTGCGCATCGACGAGATGCCGCCGATCGAAGTGCATCTGGTGCCAAGCCGCGAACCGCCCGGCGGGGTCGGCGAACCAGGCGTGCCGCCGATCGCACCGGCGCTCGCCAATGCGGTGTTCGCCGCCACCGGCCAGCGCCTGCGGCGCCTGCCGCTGCGGCTCGACAAGTCGTAGCGGCAAACGGCTGCAGCACGAACCAAACACACAGCGCGTTTGGCCGACCGTTGACCTCGATTGCCGGCTCTCGGCCTGGGTTACAAAGCCAGCGTGACCGGAATGTTTCTTTCTGGATGACTGATCGGCGCTACTGCATCGCACGCACCGCCAGCAATCCAAGCGCGGCGACCAAACCGGCGACACAGGCCCACGCCAATACGTCCCCGAAGCGCGCATAGAGCGTACGTACCCCGGCCCTCATGGGTACCTGCGCCACCATTACATTGTCTTGCGTGCCGAAGTCATCCATCCACGCCAGTCGGCGACCGTAGGGGTCGATGGCGCCGGAACCGCCCCAGCGGGTAATGCGGAACAGGGCGGCGCCGTTTTCGATGGCGCGGAATTCCGCCATCGGTTGATGCAGCGGGATGATGTCCTTCCAGTCGCTCGCCGGCACCAGCATCAGATCTGCCTTGCCGCGCCCAACCTGGCGAATGAGTCCGTCGAAATCCATGTCGTAGCAGACTGGCGAGGCAATGCGCCCGTATTCGGTATCGGCCAGCGGGATCGGTGCGTCGCCGGGGACGCTGTATTTTTTCTCGAAGCCGGGAACCGACGTGATCTTGGTGTAGGCGTAGGCCGTCTCGCCGGTTGGTGTCAACAGCACCGACTGGTTCCTGAACGAGTATCTTTCACCGGGGAAGACAGTGGCCAGGCCGATGACGAGATGAACCTGGTATTCGCGCGCGAAGGCGCGCGCGCGTTCCAGAAATGCCGCCTCGTCTTCCTTGAAGACGATCAGGTTCGCTTCCGGCCAGACGATGATTTTCGATCCGGCCTGCGCTTCGAGCTGGCTGCGCGTGAGGAACGAACCCTGAATGCGGGCGAAAGCGGGGCGCAGCTTTTCCCGTTCAGCCTCGGTGAAGTCCGGCTCGACCGCGCGCAGAAATTCCTGCGGTTCGACGATGCCGCTCGGCCAGCCGATGCCGGCAATGCGCACAGTCGGGCGTGCTGGCGCGAACGCGATGCGCAGGCCGCCGAACAACAGCATGGCACACCACACCCCGGCATAAATCAGCACGCCGCGCTGTATGATGCTCCAGACAAACTGCTGATCCCATGCCCAGTTCACCAGTGCGGCAAACCAGCCGATGAGAAAGCCGATGCCCCAGATGCCGGTAACGGAGGCCAGCTGCATCAGCGGCAACACGCCGTGCTGGGTGTAGCCAGTCGCGCCCCAGGTGCCGTAGGAGTTCCAGCGCGAATTGAGAAACTCAATCGCCGTCCAGGCCGCCGGGAACACCAGTGTGGCCCAAAAGCCGGGTACCAGTGGCGACACCAGCCGGTCAATCACGAACGGCAGCGACCCTAACAAACCCCATGTCATGGGCAGGGCCAGGTAAGCAAGGCCCGGGATCGGGACGATGCCGCGCAGGCTTATGCCAAAGGCAATGGCGAGCGCCAGCCAGATCCACAGCATGCCGACGACTGGCGGCACGGCGTGCGCGAAGTGCAGCACGAACACCGGCGCGAGCCACGCCGCCAGCGGCGTCATCCAGCGGCCGAAGCCGAACAGCTGTAGAACAGCGCCGAGAAACAACCACAGAAACGGGGCAAGGATATTCATGCGGTGCTCCATTTATTGAGGTCAGGACACCGGGCCGGAGAGTATTTCTTGCCATTTTAGCGCTGCCTACGCGGTCGACGTGTGCTGCTCAGGCACAAGCAGGAAGTGTCCGACGAAATTGCGCGCTTCCTGAGATAGCGCGGACCACGTTGGGAGCAATCAGGTTCGCCACACTCCGACCCCCGACTTCCGCGCCAGTGCTGATTTCGGGGCACTGCACAGGCGTCAGTATGCCTGCCCCACCGAGCGTGCCGCTGCCCTAGATGCCAATACCTTCGATGCTGATCCAGGGTTCCTCGGTCTTGCCCCCGGGGAATTGCCGCGGAAGATGCCGCAACACTGGCCGTGAAGTCGGACATTTTCCGCAATGCCTGACATAATTCGGACTATCTACATCGGAAGAGGGCGCAATGGTGGCAAAACCCAACTATCAGTTTCAGAAGCGCCAAAAAGAACTGCAAAAGAAGAAGAAGATGGAAGAAAAGCGCCAGCGCAAGCTGGAGCGAAGCGCTGCACACCATGGTGAGAATCCGGAGCAGTCTCCGGAGCAGGGCGAAACCGTCACCAAGGACGAGTAGCCCGCAAGCACGATACCTGGCTCGCACTGGCCATGGCACGGATAGCCTGGCCCGCGTGCCTCGGTGCGATCCAGCCCCCGGATCTTCCTCAGCGTTTCCCTTATCGTAGTACTGCTATCGCAACGGGTCCGGTAACGGAGCCCTGCTGCGGCTTGTCCGCTCAGCAAGCGGCGGTGATTGGCTGCCGGTGATGCAAACTACGACTCCGGACCGAGGCGACCAGTCTCGACACATCGCCGGCTCATGCAACGCGGGGCTCGCTTGAGCGGAAAGGCCGCACGAACCGCTTCTTGCTTGTGAACCAGAATATGGCAGTGAGCTATTCGCCCGATTTTTTCTGATCGCGGATCAGGCGTTCGAGCAGCGCGATGTTCTGTTGTTTTCCCTCGTCGCGTAGCGCCCGGGCCGTGGTCGTGAAATAGCGATGCAAGCGCAGAAAGCGCAGCTGCACCTGTAGCCATTGCGTCCAGCCGCGTGGCTTGCCCTGTGCCCGCAGTTCCCGCCATAGCGCCTTGCTGGTGCGGAAGAAGTCTTGCCGGCCAAGCCCATCCAGATCTGCGTCGGCGAGCAGCCGTTCCAGGTGGTTATTCGGCGACTGCGGCATGCGCGTGGCCATGACCATTGCTGACAGGCGCTCAATGTCTGCGGGCGAAAAGCCGAAGCGTGGCAGGGCTTCGGTCATGATCTCGACGCCGATCGCCTCATGGTGATACGGGCTGCGGATGTGGCCGATGTCGTGATAGGCGGCGGCGACCTCGAGCAGTCGCTGTTCGGTTTGCGTCACACCGTCGAGACGCGCGAGCCGCTGCACCGCCGGCAGCACATCCTGCTCGGTATGCGCGGCGCAGTGGTAGAAAAGGTTCGGTGATAACTCGCGACGCAGCCGATCAAGCGCGTACGTAATCGCCTTGTCGTAATCGGGCTGGGTTGCCGCCGCGGTATCAGTCATTTTGCGCCGCGTCCTATTTGGATCTCATGGCGATGACGCCGAGATCGTCAGGCTTGGCATCCGGGCGCAAATATTCCCGGCAGCGCTCGAGCAGGAAGCGGCTCGGGCCATCCTGGGAGAAGGCGCTCATCACGTTCTCGAAGCGCTCGGCGGCCAACGCCCAGTCGCCTTGCTCGAATGCTTCCAGCGCCGGTGCAAATCGCGCACACAGGTCGAGCTGGGAGGCCGTGGCGGCAGCCTTGGTCGATACGATCTCGGCGATGGGCAGCGCCTCGGTCTTGCCGACAAAACGATACTTGCCGAGATAGCGCACCAGCAATGCGTCCTCGCCGTCGACCACGGTGCGCGTCGCGAGGAGTTGCGTGCCGAGGTGCTTGTTCAGGCTCTCGATGCGCGACGCGGTGTTGGCGCAGTCACCCACGATGCTGTAGACGAAATGTCCGCCGCCACCGGCGTGGCCCACGTAGAACTCGCCGTCCGCGAGGCCCACGCGCAAGCTTCCCGGCAGATTGCGCTGCCGGTTGAATTGCCCGATATCCTGCGCTGCCTCGAGCGCGGCCTGTACCGGTAGGTGGCGAACCGCCGCATCGTCGCGCGCTCCCGTCCACGCGCACATGATCGCGTCGGCGCGAAACTCGGTGACCTCGACATTGTGGCGCTTGAGCGCCTGTGCGAGCACTTCGAAATACTCGTTGAGAAAGCTCGCCAGCTCGCCCGGCGCCATCTTCTCCGCAATCGTGGAGAAACCGGCCATGTCGGTGGCGAGGCAGGTTCCGTAGGTAACCTTGTTCACGTCGCCCGGCGCAAGCTCCGCGGCAGTCAAGGCGCGCGACACGTTCTCCGGCACGTACTGGCGAATGGCCTCGCTAATGTGTTCGACGCGCCGACGCTCCAAGCGGTACTGCGCGATCAGGCCGATAAACAGGGCGAGCGGAAGCTGCACCAATACCGGCGTGGCCAGCGGCCACCAAACGCCGGCGTTGCTGAAGTTCGTCTGGGCGCCGAAGGCATAGGCGCCGGTCAGTACGATGGCGAGAACCACTCCAAGAACCGCGGGTGTAAGGTACACGACCGCCCCGACCACCAGGCCGAAGACGAGCAGCAACAGCAATGTCGTGACGGCGCCAAGCGGCTTCAACGAGCTGTCGGTGAGGAGGTTGGCAAAGGCCGTCGCGGCGATTTCCACGCCACTCAAGTCGACGCCGTCGTCGCGCGTGAACACGGTGAAAAAGCGGTCCGGCTGACCCGGATCGTAGAGGTCCGAGTAGCCCACGAACACCACCTTGCCTGCGACATCCAATGCCGCCGGTGCGAGGTTGGGATCCGAGCCCTTGATGATGGCGTGGTAGGGCAGGGTGGGAATGGTGCCGGGCGGGCCGTAGTAATTCAGGTATCGCTCGTTGTTTCCACTGTAGAGACCAAGCAGTGCCGCGGGTACCCGGCTTAACTGATCCTTTGCTCCGGCTGAGGCGGCGATGCGGTCAGCCAGCTCGGGATCTTTTTCAAAAAGCTGCCGCGTGTTCCACATCAGCGCCTTCAGCTGTTTGGCATTTCGGATATCAGTCGCCTTGAGCGGCAGCCCATCAAGGGGTGCGCGTGCGGAGGTCGCCAGCAGCGCCCGCCACTTTTCGTAGTAATGGAGGGAAAATATCTGCAGGGCGGTCGCCGGCATCGTCGGCGCCTCGCGCGCACTCGATTTGAAGGTCCAGAACTCGTGCACGGCGGCGCCCATCTTCGGCAACGGGAACGGGCCAAGACCCCTCGCGGCCGCCGCCAGCGGAGGAACGGGTGGTTCCAGCTCCTCTACCCACACCGTGCCGCGAACTCGCCCGCTCTGATCCTCGACGGGCTGGCGCCGGCCGCTCAGATGTTCGAAAAGCACGACGCGATTCGCCCTTTCGACAGCGCGCGCGAACGCCAGGTCCTCCTGCTCGCCGCGCGACCTGCGGAAATCCATATCGAAAACGACCACCGCGGCACCGCGCCGGGTCAGTTCGTCAACCAGCTTGCCGTGCATGGAGCGCGGCCAGTCCCGCGGCAGCGTCGACAACCCGAGCTTCTCCCCGGTCCGCCCGTCGATGGCCACTACGGCCACTTCAGGGGGCGGCGGACGCTCTCCGCGCAGATGGAAAAGCGCATGCAGGCCAACGCGGGTTTCCAGTGGAAGCTCGAACGGCGTGAGGGCCAGTATGACCCCGCACGCGCCAACCGTGCTCCCAATCAACAATCCGCGGAGCCAGCGCTTCACGGTCGGGTGCGCCACTCGAGTGCGGCGTACGTCAGCAAGTTGCCTGGCGTGGTATGCATGATCCGCGGTGTAAAAAGGGCTTTGGGTAGCAACGCGTCAAAAAGCGAACTGATTCCGGTTGGCTGGAACGCAGGCCGCCGACATCCCTAGACAACCGTTTCCAAGCCGAGATTGTCAGCGATAAAGCGGTCGTAATCCCTGGTTGTGACGATATGCGTCCCATCACAGTTGAATTGCATGCGGATCGCGTCGCGCGTGATGCTGACGCCCATGTTGCGCAGATAGAAGTTGGGGATGCTGCGCAGGACCTGCAGCTTGTCGATGACGTGCACGATTTCTTCCTGTGCCAGCGGCTGCCAGCTCTTGTAGTGGTCCCGGTAAGACTCCTTGTAACGCTCGGGTAGTTTGAACCTGTCGAGCTCAGTGCCGATGGTGTCGTACATGCGGCGGATCAGGCCGACCTTTTCCGAGAAGTCCATCACCGGAAAATGACGATCCAGATAATGCCTGTCGATTAGTTTGTTGGCGGGATGGATTTCGTAGTTGAACGGATCGAAGATCGACGTCAGGCGGATTTCGCCGCTGTTGAACTGCAGGAACAGCTCGCTGACGCAGCGTTCGAGCAGGAGGGTCTTCATGTTGGGAATCATCTGGGGCAGCACCTTGTCCATCGGGCTATCGCGCCGGTCCCGATCGAAGGCCGATTCGCGCATGGTCGGATCGCCCTTGATGCTGATCTGCAGGTTGTTTCCCTTGATGCCGGTGGTGGCGAGCAGGTTTTCCTTGAGCGCCAGTTCTTCGGTGCGCAGTTCGATCACGCGATTGACCTTCTCGTTAATCTCGCTGTCGGCAGCCATCAGCTCGACGAACTGATCCTTGTCCAGCATGACAAGCGTGGCATCGCCAACCGCGGTAACCGTGGCCGTGCGCTTACCCCCGCTGATGGCCGCCATTTCACCGAAAAAGCTGCCCGCGCCGCGCTGTCCGATTTCCACGCGGTTGGTGAATTCATAGAGAAATATCGAAACCAAACCGGACTCGATGAAGTAGACGAAATCCGCGGAGTCGCCCTCGGAAAAGACCACTTCGTCCGCTTTGTAGTGGCGGACCGTGCCGCACGCGCGGATCTTTTCGAAATCTCGCGCTTCCAGCGTGATTTGTTCCATCACTCCCTCCTCGATGTGCACGATGCGGCAGTTATTCGGGACATCCCGGCACGAAAGCCAAGTAGCATACTACAGACTCGCGGCCGCGCCCTTCGCCCATATCGGTCGCGCCTCCTGTGGACCTCGATCCATGCAGGAGCCAATCCTCACAAGGGACGGAGAAAGCCGGAGCCGTAGCACGCGAGCGCCGCAGACCCGCGCGTCGGCGGCATGTTGGTTGGTCAACTGGCCAATCACCGTTGCTTGTTCATATATTTTAGGTGCGACGATGCACCGCTCCGGTGCGACGAGCACAGGTGTTTCACATGTGTTGCAGATTTTCGAGCCTCTCGAGTGTTTGGGTCGCGCGGCGGGTGCTGCCAGCACATCGGTGGCATCGAAATGCCCACAAAGATTTGACGAAAGGGGCCGCGCACCCGCATAGTGTAAGTGCCATGAAATAGAAGACTTCGTGGTCGGAGCGCCGTATTTCACCCCGTCGTTCTGTTCGTTTTTTGCTTTCCTTGCGTTCAACGGGAATGCCAGGAGCAGCCTGCCATGGAACCGAGGCGGACAACAATAAAGAGCTGCAGCTCGAGAAGTTGCAGCTCAAAACTTGAGGCATGGCAATGGGAGACATTCGGTCCCGTCTCGCCGCGAGCGGCAGACGGTTTGCGCGGTGGGCATATGTAACCGGCATTCTGATTCTTGCGCTTAGCTCGGCCGCGCAAGCAGCTGATTCCTGTGAGCCCGTCGTTGGGCGAGTCGCCAGCGCGGAAGGAAACGTTGAAGTCCAGCGCGGCGCTGACGCGAGCTGGACCGCGGCGAAGTTGAATCAAACCCTGTGCGAGGGTGATTCGGTGCGCGCGGCGGAGCGAAGCCGCGCCGCGATTGCGCTCAGCAACCAGGCGGTCTTGCGGATCGACCAGAACTCGGCGGTTCGCCTGGTTAACGTCAGCAACAAGCCCGAGGAGCGCTCGTTCGTCGACCTCCTGCGCGGAGCGATCCAGTCGTTCAGCCGCAAGCCGCGCCGCCTCGAGGTCAGCACTCCGTATCTGAACGGATCGATCGAGGGCACCGAGTTCGTCCTGAACGTGACGGACAACCAGACGATCCTCACGGTATTCGAGGGCACGGTGCGGGCGGCCAATCCGCAGGGAACTGTTGCGGTTTCCTCCGGCCAGTCGGTCGCCGCCGAGGCCGGCAAGGCGCCACAACCGCGCACCGTCGTGCGCCCGCGCGACGCCGCCCAGTGGGCGCTCTACTATCCGCCCGTCTTGGCCATGACGGATAGCGCCGCCGCACCTGCTTCCTTGCGCAATGCCCAGGAAAGCGCGGCGCGCGGAAACTACCCCGCTGCCTTCGCCGCCCTGGATGGCGTACCCGAGGGTGAGCGCGATGCCCGCTTTCATCTCTTGCGCGCGTCGCTGCTGTTGTCGGTCGGCCGGATCGCTGAGGCCCGCGCGGACATTGACCGTGCCCTTGCCCGGGACGCCAGTTCCGGTTTGGGTCATGCGCTCAGCGCAGTCATTGCGGTGGTGCTGAACGAGCGCGACCAGGCCCTTGCGGAAGGACGCAAGGCAGTCGAACTGGCACCGGACAGCGCAGCCGCCTACATCGCCCTGTCTTACGCGCAGCAGGCGAGATTTGACTTGCCGGCGGCGCGCGAAACATTGCTCACGGCAGTGAAACGTCAGCCCCAGGATGCCCTTGCCTGGGCGCGTCTGTCCGAGTTGCACCTGATGCTCGGTCAACGTCGTGATGCCATTGCTGCAGCAGAAAAGTCCCTGGCCCTGGCGCCGGGCCTGGGCCGGGCGCATATGGCTCTCGGTTTCGCGGCGCTTGCGAATTTCCAGATTTCAGCAGCAACGGATTCGTTTGAGAAAGCCATCGCCGCGGATAACGCCGATCCCCTTCCGCATCTGGGGCTCGGTCTGGCGCGCATCAATCGTGGTCATCTGGAAGCAGGTCGACGCGAGATCGAGTTGGCGGTCGGTCTGGACTCCAATAACGCCTTGCTACGCGCCTACCTGGGCAAGGCCTATTTCGAGGAACGCCGCGCGGACATCGATGCCCAGCAGTTCAGGATCGCCAAGGAACTCGACCCCCGGGATCCCACGGCCTACCTGTACGACGGCATCCGGCTGCAAACCGAGAACCGTCCGGCCGAGGCGGTTGAGGCGCTGGAAGACTCCATTGCCCGCAACGACGATCGCGCCGCCTATCGCAGCCGCTTGCTCCTCGACCAGGATCGCGCAGCGCGCGGGACCAGCCTGGCGCGCGGATACGATGACCTCGGTTTCGCACAGCTCGGTTCCAATGAGGCCGCCAAGTCGCTGGCCACCGATCCTGGCAATGCTTCAGCCCATCGCTTTCTGGCTGACGCGCTGCGCAATGATCCGCGTCGCGAAATCGGCCGGGTGAGTGAAGAGCTTCAGGCGCAGTTGCTGCAAGACATCAACATCAATCCCGTGCAACCGAGCTCCGGTGAAACAGGCTTGAATGTGGTGACCGGTGGCGGTCCGGCGAGCGCCGGTTTCAATGAATTCACGCCACTGTTCCAGCGCGACCAGGCGCAGGCGGCGCTGAGCGGATTTGCCGGCAGCATGAATACCCGCGGTGGCGAAATCGCGGCCTCCGCGCTGATCAATCGCTTTTCCATTAGCGCGGGTACCTACAACTACAAGACCGACGGCTTTCGCGAAAACAACGACAACACGCACTCGGTCTACAACATCTTTGCCCAGGCCGAACTGGCGGCTGGTTTCAACGTTCAGGTGGAACAGCGTCATCGCGAGTCCAACAACGGCGATATCGTCATGCGTTTCGACCCGATGACGTATTACGACGACTTCCGCCAAAAGCGGGAGATCGACAGCACGCGCGTTGGCGCGCGCCTGAACTTTGGTCCCCGGTCGACCCTGCTGTTGTCCACCATCTCGTCGGACCGTACCGAAGAGGGTGGCGTCACGCTGTTAAATATTCCCGGGGCAATAACTTACCGGACCGATTTCGAGACCAAGGAAAAGGCCGATCAATACGAGTTGCAGTACCTCTATCGAGCCGATAGCTTCAACCTTCAGGCCGGCGCCTCGCAGTCGAAATCCGATGTGGATACCAGCCAGCAGGATACGCTCACGACGTACGTGCCCGTAGACATAGGGCCCGGCCCGCCGTTCCCGCCGATCATTGTTCTGGTTCCCGTGACGACGGTGACGCCTTCCCAGCAGTCCGTCGAGCTCCGCGACACGCGGGGCTATCTGTACGGCTACACCCGTTTCCCGGCAACGGTGCAATGGACACTGGGGGTGGCTTACGACAAACACGAAGAGGACACCTACGACTACAAGGTCGAGCAGTGGAGCCCGAAAGTCGGCGCCCAGTGGGGCATTAGCGACACGCTAGCCCTGCGTGCCGCCTACTTCCAGACTGTGAAACCTGCCCTGGCCGGCAATCGCACCCTGGAGCCCACCCAGATCGCCGGTTTCAACCAGCTTTTCGATGATGCCAACGGTACCAAGGCGACGCGCTACGGCGCCGCTCTGGACTGGCGCGCCACACGTACCGTGTCTACCGGCATCGAGGCGACGTGGCGCGCGATCGAGCACCCGGACATCGTGAGCGGGTCCGTTCAAACCCAGGACTGGGACGAACAGTTGCATCGCCTCTACGCCTACTGGACGCCCAGTGCGCGTTGGAGCCTGGGCGTGGAGGGTGCCTATGACGATTTTGCGAGCAACAACCTCGATGCGAGCCGGCCGCGCAATGTCACCACCATCACCGCGCCTGTGCGTGTGCAGTACTTTCATCCGAGCGGTTGGTTCGCCGGCTATGTCATGACCTACGTCGATCAGGCGGTGGAGAACAACAATATTCCGGCCGGGACCGGAACGACCAAGCTGGACAGCAGGTTCACCGTGTCCGATTTCGCGCTTGGCTACCGCCTTCCGCAGCGGCGGGGCATCGTCAGCGTCACGGTGCAGAACCTGTTCGACCGTCAGTTCAGCTATCAGGACAACAGCTATCGTGCCTTCCAGGACGTGAGCATCACAGCACCCTATAAGCCGGTACGCTCCCTCATGGGACGCATCATGGTGAATTTCTAAATAGTTACAGCGTCATGATTTTGTGGGGATCGTTTTTTTGTGCAGGGGAGCAGGGCCAATATCAATCGTTCTTGCAGGAGAACAGCAATGATGGGTAAGACATACTTGAAGTCGATACTGAAGTTGGCGGTTGCCTTAGTGGCCATCGGGGGCCTGAGCAACGCCTGGGCCGCCGGGTGTACACAGGCGCCACCGGGCGCCAAGACCGTCGCCCTTGTCGACGGGACATCCGGGTGTGCGGCGCTGAGCAATGGCGGCTCAACCAACAGCTGGACCGGGTGTCGCATGGATCCGGCGTCCGGAATCACGAGCTGCACGGTCGCCGGAAAGTTCAGGGCGACGAGCGCGATGAACCCAGACGGCTCGGTTTACTGGGCGCTTGATCCCACCTACACCCAGTACACAACCAAGGCCGACGCCGTGGTTGTCGGCGGCGGAAACGGCGGGTCCAACTGCGGATACTTCTACAAGGATGACGCCGCGACCGGCAACCAGTTGGGATACCTCAAGTCCAATGGCAGCTATCAAAACGTGACGTACGTGGATGTGTGCACCAACGGGACCAACGAAACGCCAGTGGTGACGCGGCAGTTGCCAGTTTGTCCCGCTGACGTGCAGACTGCACTGAACGACGGCACCATTCCGGGTGACTTCGCCATCGTTGGCACGGTCCACAATGCTGATGATACGACTTTCTGCATTCGTAGCGGTGCCACGGTCAAGGAGTGCATTAATGAAGAGCGCCAGGGCCAGGGACCAGACCCGAGCGGCTTGCCACTCTGTTCGGAAGGTCCACACGGTGACGGCACCGATCTGAACTTCAAGCGTGGCCTGAGCTTCTCCATGATCAAGACGGGTGACCACAGCTCAGTCTACGTTTGTCTGCCGCCGACCTATACCTTTGCTGGTGGTTCGTCCTGCGGCTGGGTTTATTACTGATACTGTTGCTGTAACAGCGTAGGCAGAACGTCACTGTTTGGGGCGTTCCATAACAGGTGCGACACGTGCCCGAACGGCGGGCGCGTGTCGACCCTGCATTTCGCGGTGTCGCACTTCAGGACTTTCCTCTGTTTTCTTACTGGGACAGCGAAGTCGCACCGGGGCTTCGATCCTAGTGGTCATCCGCCTTGCTTCGTCATTCTCGGTTTGGAGGTCCTTGCCGCGCCGTAAATACCGGGAAGAACGCGTGTCGGCCCCGACGGGTTCGCCGGGCCGGCGGGTTCTCCAGAATTGTCCACTTCCGTCGCTTTGTTGACGTCCCCAGGCTTGTGTGATGTCTTAGATGCACAGCTTCAGGAGGTCCCATTGAGGCGACGCACAACCCGGCAAAGGCCCGTTCTGTCATGCCTAGACGAACCAGCGGGGCCCGCGACGGGAAACCCCATCGTCTTCAAGCGTTTTCCTGAGCAGTACAACAAGACGGCATGCGCTGGCTGACAAGAGTCTTTGTGGTGAAGGAAGCAGAGCGCGGGCTGCTGCGCTATTACATTGGCCTGTTCGTGCTGCTCGGCGTGGGCCTGTCCCTGGGCCATGGAAGCATGGCCGCGCTGTTCCTGAAGCGCTACGGTGTGCAGTACCTCCCGGTGATGTATGCGCTCCTGAGCGTATGCACGGCGGCCGCAAGCCTCACATACGCCGCCTACGTCGATCGCGTTCCCTCGGAGCGGATGTTCATCAGGATGCTCGCCGTGCTCGGGGCGGTCGTCGCGCTCATCTGGGTAGTGATGTCGTTCACGAGCGCGGAGTGGGTCTATCCGGCCTACTTCCTCGTGTACCAGCTGGCCTTCGAGCTGCTCCTTATCCACGCCAAGCTGTACGCGGATCAGAATTTCGATGGCCAGCAATTGCACCGGCTGGCAGCACCGATGTTTGCGAGTATCAACGTAGGAAAGATGCTGGGCGGTGTGTTGCTCGGCGTGGTGGTGGCGACGATCAACGTTGCGAGCGCCCTGCTCGTGTGGGCGGCGCTCGCCGGGATTTCGGTGGCGCTCATTGTCCGACATCACAACCGGGCGGGCATTTCGCCCTTGTTCCGGCCCGGGCGCAAGGGTCGTGGAGCCATGAAGCGCTCGGTCGAGCACGTCGCGCAGGGACTGCAGTTCTTCCGCAAGACGGCGCTGCTTAGAGCAGCGTCGTTCGGATTGTTCTTCATGATTATCAGCTCGTTCATTCTCGACTACTCGATCGATCGGGTTCTCACCGAGACGTTTCACGACGAGGCCCGGCTAGCGTCGGTGATTGGATGGATAAGCGCGTTCATGGGTGCCACGGCGCTGCTGGTGCAGTTGTTTGTAACTGGCAAGCTGTTGAAGCGCTTCGGCGTGACTATGGTCGGCCTGGCGTTGCCGGCATGGATGGTCGCCAGCTTTTTGGTGTTGCTCGTCAGCTTCAGCTTGCCGGCAGTGCTGGTCGGAATCTTTTCGCGGGATGTGATTGCGCAGGCAATTCGCAAGCCCGCACGGATGTGGTTCTTGCACGCGCTTCCGGAGTACATGCTCGGCCGGGTCAATGCATTGTCCGCGGCACTGGTGTTGCCGGCGGCGCTATTGGTGGCGAGCGGATTTCTACTGCTGACGCAGGAGCTGCCTGTGCCAGTCTATTTCGTAGCCGGCGGCCTGGTTACGAGTCTGCTCTATCTGACCTTCCGAATGCGTGCGAATCGCGCCTACGCCAGGGAATTGCTGGCAACCTTGTCGCACAGACTCTTTCTTCCCCACCGCCATGGGGAAGAGGTCATGCACGCGGGCAATGAAGAGTTGTGCAAGGAACTGGTGCGCGGAATCGCTGGCCCCGACGAAGAAGTGGCGTTCGCCTATGCGCGCCGGCTCGCGACACTTCGTCCCGAAATGGCTGTGCCAGCGATTGCAGCACGACTGCCATCCGCGAGCCACCGGACCCGCGATCGGCTCCTTCGGTTGCTGATCGCGCGAAAGCTGCCGGCAGCTGACTTGCTTTGGACTGCCCTCGCCGATACGGACCTGCGGCTCAAGGCAACGATCCTCGAGGCATTGTTCGATGCGAGGGACACGCGCGCGGTCGCGCACATCGCACCCTGTCTCGCCTCGGACAACCCGCGAATCGCCGCGCTCGGCGTGTTGGGCGTGCAGCGCTATGAGTTGCGCGAACTCCAGGAGCTGGCCCAACAAACCTGGGAGCGCTTGCTGTCCGGCGAGCAGGAGGGCGGAAATATCGCGGGCCTCGAGCTCCTTGCCCGGATTCCCGAACGGCGGCTGTTGTCGCGACTCCGCAAGCTGCTTGAACATCGTTCGGCGCGCGTTCGGCGAGCCGCGCTTGACGCGCTATCCCGATTCCCGCCGGGAACACTGCCTGAATTTGCGGATTCGATCGAGGCGACATTCCGCTCGGACGACCCCGCTATTCGCGTGGCGTGCGTGGCGGCTTTTCGTGCCCTCGACCCGGAAACCCGTGGGACACTCTGCATGCGGGCGGTGGCGGACGAGCATCACACCGTGCGCGACGCGGCGCTGTCGCTGCTCGAGGAGCACGAGGGATCCGAGCGGGGCGCCGAAATCCTGACCCGATGGATTCTGGAAAATCGCGCTGCGCCGCGTTCCCAGCAGTCTGCGCTGGATGCGCTCGCGCGATTCCGGGTACCGCGCGAGGTCTTCGAGCGGATCGCCGAATCGAAGGTCAGGGAGGCGAGCACACTGTTTCAGGGATTGCAGATCATTCGGCACGAACATGGCAAGCAGGCGGGTCATAACGCCCTGGAACTGCTTGGGGTGATACTGCAAGAGCGGGTATCACAGGTCCTCGATTTGGCCCTGAAGGCGATGGAGTGTTTCGAGGATCGCGCGGCAATCGAGGCAATTCGTGCTGGTCTCGCGAGCCGCGACCGGCGGCATGTTGCCCATGCGTCTGGGGCGCTACACAACCTTCGCAATCGCGCGCTTTGCGCGCCACTCATTGCCATCGTCGATCATGCGGGCACCGAAAAGCAGCAGCGCAAGGATGCGGGTGGGGGAGGGCTGCAAACCGCGGGCGACGTTATTGCGTGGTGCATCGCACATTCCGACGCCTGGCTACGCGAGTGCGCGGCGCGTGTGGCGTCGCGGCCGCTCGCGGCGGAGGCGTGACGTGGCCGATTTGTACACTCGTATCCTGTTGCTCAGCAAGGCGCCGGTATTCTCCGGCGCTTACACCGAGGACCTTAGGGTGTTGGCACTAGAACTTGGGGAAGAAGCGTGTTCCGCGGGCGAACGCGTGTTCGACATCAACGAACCAAGCGACCGCATGTACATCATCGAGAGCGGGAAGATCGGCATCTCGATCCACGAGAACCCGAAGGTCAAAGAGTTCCACTCCATCCTCGAGGCTGGCGAGTGCTTTGGCGAAATGGGTGTGATCGACGAGCAGCCACGCTCCGCGACCGCGCATGTGCTCGAGGACTCGCTTCTTCTGGTATTGGACAAGGCCAAGCTTCGCGCATTATGTCTCCGCTACCCGGAGCTGGCGCTCGGCATGATGCGCGGCCTGAGCCTGAGGCTGCGCGACACGACCCGGCGTCTATAGATGTCGGCAGATGCCGCTGCGTTGGCGCGGCTAGCTTTGCGATCCGGCTTGGCGAGCTAGGGTCAGAGTGATTCTCGGAGAAATCCCTGGACGATCCCGATCTCGGTGCGCAGACCACAAGACCAAAAGCAATCTGGTTTTTCCGTATGCCGTTCGGGCCACGGGGCTTGCACTCCGAGTTTGTAGTGCGGACCCGAGGCAACTGCGGCGATCGGAGCAGGCTCTAAGCGGACGCGAGACGTCGCGGGGCCGCACGGAGGAACCACTTCGCAAAGTCTTCGGCGGGCAGCGGACGGCTGAAGTAATATCCCTGGCTCTCGTCGCAATGCTTCGAGGCAAGGGCGGCGAGGATCGCTTCGGATTCCACTCCTTCGGCGACGACGCGCAGGTTGATGCGGTGCGCGAGATCGATTAGTGCGTACACGATCGTCGCATCGTTCTCGTTGTCGAGCATGTTCATGACGAAGGACTTGTCAATCTTGATCTCGCTCACCGGCAGCTTTCGCAGGTAGGCGAGCGAAGAATAGCCGGTACCGAAATCGTCGATCGAAAGGCGTATCCCCAGGTCACTCAGCGCCTTCAGCGTTTCGAAGGCGCTCTCGCGATCGAGCATGATTGCGGTCTCGGTGATCTCGAGTTGCAGGCACTCGGGCGCCACACCATGGTTGTGCAACAGCGAGCCGATTCGGTCGGCGAGATTTGCATCGTGGAGCATCGTTGCCGACAGATTTACCGCCACTGAAAGTGGAAATCCGGCATCGTGCCAGGCACGACATTGGGCAATCGCGACATTCACGGTCCAATGCGTGATGTCCTTGATGGCGCTGGTTTGTTCGGCCAGCGGAATGAATTTGTCTGGTGGCACGAAACCATGTTCCGGGTGCTTCCAGCGCAGCAGCGCCTCGGCCCCGGTGCAGTCACCCGTAGCCACGTCAATCTTCGGCTGATAGACAAGGAACAACTCGCCTCGTACCAGCGCATGCCCAACGTCGGCCGTCAGTTTCAGGCGTTCGACGCTGTACGGGTCGTTCGCCGGGTCATAGATCTCATAGCCGCGGCGCGTCGATTTGGCGCGATACATAGCGGTTTCCACGCAGCGCATGAGGCTGATGGCATCACCCGCATGTTCGGGGAACAGGGCAACGCCAATACTTGCGTCGGTGGTGAGCGAAAGATTGTGCACCTTGAAGGGTTCGGCCAGGATCGAGCGCAGCTTGTTGACGACGAGCCGCGTGTCGACGGAACTGGCCATCGGCAGTACAAGGCCAAATTCGTCGCCCCCGAGCCGGGCAACGGTGTCGCCATCCCACAAGCGGATGCGCAGTCGGTCGGCAACCTGCTTGATCAGGATATCGCCGGTATCGTGACCGAGCGTGTCGTTGATGTCCTTGAACCGGTCAAGGTCCATCAGGATCAGTGCCACGGTGCGCCCACTTTCCCTTGAGGTTTCGATGGCGGCGTTGAGGTTCTCGAGTAACGACTGGCGGTTGGGCAAGCCCGTCAGCGCATCGTGCGTTGCCTGATGGCGCAGCTTCTCGGTCTGGGCCTTCAGACGACGGGCGACGGCTGTCGAAATCACCAGACCAATCCAGACCGCAATCCACGCGATGATCAGGCCGGTGACCCCAAGGCGACTGGCAAGTTGTGAGAGCGCACCGTGCGCCGCGAAGCCGCGCGGAGACAGAAACACCAGCGTGTAGGGTGAACCGGTGATGGAGGTGGCGGCCAGAGTGTACGCCTGCCCGTTTAGGTCTATCTCGCCAGTCCGTGGGCCCGCGCCGGTCCCGTCCGGCATCGGCAGTCGGTCCGTTGCAAGCGTCGCGAGCCGGGCATCCGAGCTCGCGCCGAGGATGCGATGGGATTGATCAACCAGCAGTGTCAGGACGCGAATGTCATCCCGGTCGACACCAATGTGTTCGCGCAGATAGCTGAGCGCGGAGTGTTTGCGGTATTCCGTCGCGAGCTCCAGGCTACGCTCGTGGTTGAGCTGCGCGAGCAGCTCAGCCTCCGTGTCGGTGCTCGATCGCTGTGCAATCTGGTAGGCGCTATAGCCGAACACCAGCAACGTCAGGACGATGAGCCCGACGAAGGAGGCCAGCAAGGTCTGCCTGAGCGACATGGATCCGCTGACTGGACGGGTGACTAGGTTCTTTCGCTAAGCGAGTTGAACCCGATCAGATGATAGAAAGGGCACCACGCGATGATTGCAATGAAAACGAGCATCACGCCCATGGCTCCCAGCAGCGCGCCGGAGAGCGGGTCGCGGATCAGCGAGGCATCGTAGAAGCCGAGGTAAATGAACACGACGCCAAGGCCAGAGCGCAGGGCGCGATCGAGAGGACCAACATTACGGCGAATACGCATAAGTAGCTCCCTTGGGAAACCGATTGTCCTTGTAGGCAATAACAGTGCAGGGATTGTGCCAATTTCGCGGTTTTCCCATCGTCATCGGGGACAATGCGCATGCCATGTGTGAATAGAGGTCTTTGATTTATAGGGGATCGCTCCCGACGGTCCCGTCTAAGGAGGAACGATTGGCGGGCCCGCAGCCGAGCGGCGGTGATCTCACACGCCGCCCCGGCCGGTCATAGACGGGTGCACGGCGCGGTCGTCAGGACAAGGATCCCGGGGTCAATCATTGCCTTCCCGGAACCTCGCCTGGAGAAATGCGATCCGCTCCAACTCTGCCAGACCCGCAACGACCCACCAGCGTGGCGCTTGGCGGGGGACCAGCTGCATGCTTCGGTTGGTGCGTCGGCGCGGGTCAGCGACTGGCGTCTATTGCGCGAAAGTCGCGCGCTTCGAGGTCGTAGGACCGGAGCGCCCCGGCTTCGCCGCGACCGGCAAGGCACGCCGGCCTCGGGCGATTCTGTCGGCTCGCGTTCTCCCCTGGCCTCGTCTCGCGCACTACTCACACGCTCCCGGGGACATGGGGTAAGGTTTACCTTCTTCATTACGCGGAAGGTGAATTCCATGCGCATCGGTTTTATCGGCCTCGGCAACATGGGCAGCGAGCTGGCGCGCCACCTGGTCGCCGCCGGTCACACGCTTTCCACCTATGCGCGCGGCGAGCGTTCGCGCGCCAACGCCGTGCGTATTGGCTTGAGCGTCGTTTCCTCACCCGCCGAGGTGGCGCAAGCGAGCGAGCTGTTGTTCACCATGGTGACCGCGGGTCCCGATGTCGAGTTGGTCGCGCTCGGCCCGCAGGGGATTGCGGAGGGTGCCTCAGCCGGAATGATCATGGTTGACCTGAGCACCATCTCCCCAACGATCGCGCGTGACGTGGGGCGGCGTCTCGCCGAGCGCGGAATCGACATGCTCGATGCGCCGGTCTCGGGCGGTATCCCTGCGGCTAAGACAGCGTCGCTCACCATATTTGTCGGCGGTGAACCGGATGTGTTCGGGCGCGTGCGGCCGGTACTGGAATGTGTTGGAAAGTCGATCTTCCATATGGGGCCGCTGGGAACGGGACAGGTGACAAAGCTTGCTAACCAAATCGCCCAGCTCGCCTGCCTGCAAGGCACCGCTGAGGCACTGCTGTTTGCGCGCGAGCAGGGCGCCGACCCGGGGAAGGTTCGCGAAGCCCTTCTTACCGGTTACGGCGCAAGCCGCATGCTCGATGTGCTCGGCAAGAAGATGGTCGAGCGCGATTTCGCCGCCGGCATCGTGGCCGCGCTGCATCACAAGGACATCGGCGTGGCGCTTGAGCTTGCGCAGCAGTCCGGTGTGCCGCTGCCCATCACCGCGCAGGTAATGCAGCAGCTCAATGCGCTCATGGGCAGCGGATATGGCGAGCAGGATACGAGCTCGCTGTTGCTCGTGCTGGAGCAGATGATGGGCCAACCGGACAAGAAAGGCTAAACCCTGGCTCGGCCTGAAGAGTGAGCAGCGCAACCTACTGGATCACGCAGCTTGCCGTGGCGGTGTCGGCTGCGGCGGGCGTGCTGGAGGCGGGCAAGAAGCGCTTTGACCTGTTCGGGATGATCCTGATCGCATTTGCCGCCGCCCTCGGTGGCGGATCGCTGCGCGACTTGCTTCTCGATCGCACCGTGTTCTGGGTTGCGGACCAGAATTACCTGCTGGTGGCACTCGGCGCCGGGTTGGCTACTTTCTTCGCAGCGCGCTGGGTGCGGCTGCCGGCAAATGTGTTTCTGATACCGGACGCGGCCGGCCTTGCACTGTTCACCGTCGCCGGGACCAATGTGGCGCTGGCGATGCACGTGCCATGGCTGGTCGCGAGCTTCATGGGTGTGATCACGGGCGTGATGGGCGGTGTGCTGCGCGATGTGTTGTGCAACGAGGAGCCGCTGGTGTTCCGCGGCACGCTTTATGCGACCGTCGCCTGGCTGGGCTCGCTGCTGCTGATTCTCGCCATCTACAGCGGTGCCGTACCCGGGGTCTCCGCAATCGCGGCAGGCATTCTGATTTTTGCCGTGCGGCTGATTGCCATCCGTTGGGACATTGGCTTGCCCAAGTTTAGGAGTCGCTGAGCATCTCGTGCGGCGATAGTTGTTTCGCCGCTATTTCCCCGAGTACCTGCCTTGATTCAAATTCCAATTCGCTCCCGGTTACGGGGTCGCAGAAGCGCAGCCGCCGTGCGATGAGCTGGAGCGGCCGGTCGAAGTCGTCGGCGCTCTCCGGCAACAGTTCCGGATAGACGCGGTCGTTAAGAATTCCGAAACCAAGGCCGGTCATATGCAACCGCAGCTGATGGGTCTTTCCGGTGAGCGGATGCAGCCGGAACCGGCCGCGGTTTCCGCTGACTTCCAGCAGGTGAATGATCGAGCGCGCGTTCGGGGCGCCGGGTCCGATTCGCATCCGGAAGCGCGGTTCGCCGCGTTCGATGCGATTCACCACCATCCACTGGCGCTCGGCGGGAAATTCGCTCACTTGCGCCATTGCGTCGTAGGTCTTCTCAACTGCACCGCGCGTGAAGAGTTCGTGATACAGACCGCGGGTTAGCCTGTTAACGGAGAACAACACCAGTCCCGCGGTCTCGCGGTCCAGCCGGTGCATCGGCGCAAGATCATTGATACCGCTGCGTCGCCGCAGCCGGTTTAGCAGACACTCCTCGACAAAGTCACCCCCGGGCGTGACCGGCAGGAAATGCGGCTTGTCGGCGACCAGTATTTCGTTGTTCTGGAAGATAATCTCTTCGGCGAATGGAATGACCGGTTCATTCGGCACTTCGCGGAAATAAAAGATCCGCGCGCCGGGAACGTACGACGTTTGCGCGCTGATGGGGCGGTTGCGCTCGTCGGTGATCTTTCCCAGGCGCAGGCGCTCGGCCCATTCGGTCGGCGATACATGCGGAAACGCCCGTACCAGAAACTCCAGTATCGACGGGTAGGGTCTATCCGTTGGCGGAAGCGTTACCGCGGAGGGATGCCTGGCGATGCTCATGCCCGCATTCTACCGCCGTCACATCGCCTGCCGATCCGATATGCGCCGGGCGAGCCAGATGATGTGTCGAGAGCCTTTGGTTCCGCGCGCTCGCACGCGCACCTCCTCGGTTTCAAAACCGGCCTGCCGCAGCCGATCGGTGAACTCACGATCCTGCCCCGCCGACCACACCGCGAGGATGCCGTTTGGGCGCAACGCCTCGTAGGCCGCGAGCACGCCGCCCGGGCCGTACAGCCAGTCGTTTGCGTCGCGCGTCAGTCCTTCGGGGCCGTTGTCGACATCAAGCAGTATCGCATCGAACGCCTTCCGTTCGGTCTTGAGAATTCGTCCGACGTCGACTTCGCGCACCGTCACGCGCGCGTCTTGCAACGGGTTACCCGCAAGCGCGGCGAGCGCGCCGCGGTTCCAGGCCACGACTGCCGGGACCAACTCGGCCACCACCACCTGCGCGTTCGGGCCGAGCTCGCGCAGCGCCGCCGCGAGGGTAAAGCCCATGCCAAGTCCACCAATCAGAATGCGCGGGTGTGAACGCTCGGCAAGGCGCTCGCAGGTTAGCGCGGCGAGCGCGTCCTCCGATCCGTGCGCGCGACTGTTCATCAGTTCGCCGCGACCCACGATGCGAATCGAGAACTCCTCGCCGCGCTGGTACAGCAGCAGTTCCCCGCGACCTTCCGGCACCGGGGCTTCGTCGAGCAGAATCCAGGGAATCATGCTTGGTGTGGGCGCGGTCAGTTATGTGAGACCCGCCTATGGTAGGGCAGCCAGCCGCGAGTTACGAATGGCGCTGACGCGTTTCACCCGGTCGATCGTCGCATTCCTTCAGCGGTGCGTCAGCCCAAAAATCTAAAAGTTAAGCGCCTGATAGGCGACGTGCGCGGCGTCCATGAGGCGCGCACGATCCAACTCGCCAACCAGCGCAAATCCGAAATCGCGATCGACCCAGTACAGCACCCGCGTGCCGGCCTCTTCCTCGTAGCGAAATGCGCTGGGCTGCGCACCTTCGCCAGCTGTCGAGACGTAGAGTGTAAGACGTGCGCCGTGCGAATCCTGATACATGAACTGTGCGGCCGGGCCCTTGTCTCCGGGCAGCAGGCGGCCACCGACCAGTTGATACCCGAACGGCGTAAAATCGGGCGTGCGTAGTTCTTTCCCCAACCGCTTCGATAGCCATTGCACGAGGTGGCTTTCCTGTTCCGCCGTTACCTCCACCGGATGCTGCACTTCGGCCGCATATACCACGTGCGCCACTGCGGCGCGCTCGGCAAACTGCGCTATGACCACAGGCGGCGTGCGCCAGTCATGCAGCGTGTAGCCCGCAATCCCGCCGAGCGCGAGCCACGCAATCGCCGCCGCCGCTCGCAATGGCAGGGCGCGGCGCGGACGCTGGAGGATTTCGGTGAGGCGTGGAGGCACGGGCTCGTTCAGTACCGGATCAAGCAACGCCTGTAGTGCCCGGTTCTGGGCCTGGTAGGCGCGCACGCGCTCAGCGGCCTCGGCGTCGACCGCTAGCCACGCCTCAAGATCGGCGACGCGCTCGCCGGTGAGTCGCCCGTCCACGTAGGCGTGCAACTCTTCGTCGCTGACCGCCCGGGGCTTTTCGCTCATTTGACTCTCCGCAGCTGGGGTGCGGTGCCACCTTCCAGCAATATGCGCAAGCGCTCGCGCGCGCGCGACAAGCGGGACATCACCGTGCCAATCGGCACGTCGAGCACGCGCGCGGCTTCTTCATACGAGAACTGCTCCACGCCGATCAGCACCAGCACCTCCCGGTGCTCGGGCAACAGGCGTTCGAGCGCGGTGGCGAGATCGTGTAAGGCTGTCGCGTCGTCCGACCGCGCCGGTGTCATTTCGCTATCATCGTACTCGATGGTGACCATGCGATTGCTCGCGCTGCGAATCTGGTTGAGGTGGACATTGTGCATGACGGTAAACAGCCAGGCGCGCAAATCGCTGTCGCGCTGAAACAGAGTGAATTTGTTGAGCGCACGCTCCAGCGTGTCCTGCACCAGATCGTCGGCACGTGTGCGGTCGCGCAACAGCGCGCGCGCGTAGCGGCGCAACCCGGGAATATGTTGTTCGAACGGATGGTTCGCCATACATTGTTTGGGGTACGACACGGAGCGGTAACCCCGCTCCGTGCGTGCCACGACGCACTCCTTAGTAGGAAGCGCTTAGCTTCGGGTCGATCTGCCACACCTCGTTCACCAGGTTGCCGTCGCGGTAGGTCAGCACGTAACGGACCTTAATTGTATTCTTGCCGCTGAAAGTGACGTTAGCAGTGACCGTCGAACCCTTGGGGTTGGCACTCTCCGTGAGTTGCTCAACTTTGGCGTTAAGCGGTGCATTCGCCTTTGCGAACTTGCCCCACACGCCGCGAATCGCTTCCGTCCCCTTGTACGTGCCGTCCAGCGGGCCGCCGACCCACTGAAATTGCGCATCGTTGCCGTAGTTCGCCATGATCTTGTCCAGGTCGCCGGCGGCGATGGCCTGGAAGTGCGATTGGGCGCTATCACCCGCGCCGGCGAGGGCTGAGGCCGAGATCAGGGTGAACGCGGCCGCGGCCACCATTTTCTTGAAGTTCATGCTTTGCTCCTGGTTGTCTGTGAATCAATCCCGTGAAAAGGGATCTCAAGGAGGTGAACAGCACCGAGGCACGAATTATTCCGTAGTCGGCAATATCGGACTCGCGGACCCGGCACGGTGCGACCGGGCAGGGCTGGTACCATATAGGGTCACGATTTCCACCGCTTTTTGTCGGGAGCAACGTTTATGAACAAGCTGATTGCAGTTCTGATTGCCGTCTCGGCGGTCGCGATGTTGGCAGGGTGCGGCGTCAATCCGACGCTGCTGCACGAGCCCGATGAGTACGCGAAGATGCAGGGGGTCGAGGTGCTGACGCGTGAACCGACGCGACCTTATGAAGTGCTCATCACCACCAAGGCGTCTGGCGGCCGGCATACGGCCATCAGCACCATGATCAACGCCATGATCGATGATGCCAAGAAGGAAGGCGCCGACGCCCTGATTCCGCTCGCCGGGGCTGCAGAGCGCCCGAATGTCACCGGGCTCGAGGTTTTTTCATTTATCGAGCAAGGCCACACGGTGACATGGGCGCGCGCCATCAAGTGGAAGAACAGCCGCTGACCGGGAGCCCAGCAGGACGCGACGCCCGGGTTTCTTGAGGTGCGCCAGGGAAATCCTGAACAGGTTTGTTCGTGGTGAGCGTGTCGAACCACGAACCATTTGGAGCCTCGATATTTCAGGGGTCCGCCGTTCGCCCTTCGACATGCTCAGGGCGAACGGCGGACTTGAACAGAGCTTCCCTGGCGGTTTTAACGGCGCGGCTGATGTGTCCTGACGAACGCTGCAATCTCCGAGATAACCTGCTGGTGGTGACCGACCCAGAGATGTCCGCCGTCCGGTAGTCCAATGAAACGCGCACCCGGTATTTGAGTCGCCGCATAGCGGCCAATCGCGTAGGTTCCAAACAGATCGTCCACCGCGCTGACAATCAGGGTGGGCGCGGCGATTCGCTCCGGCTCATAACGCAATGGCCCGTTCAGGATGGCCACATCGTTCAATAGACCGCGGCGGCGCGGGCTTACCGGCAGAATGTGATCGAGCGTTTGCTGAATTCGCGCCTGTTCTGATTCACTCGCTCGTACGACCAGGTCCGGCGCTGTCGCGAGAATCGCCCGGATTACCGTTGTCCGTGCGGCCCGTATCGCCGCCCAGAACAGGAAATCGGATCGCAGCGCCGAATCGAACAGGAACCCGGTACCGGATGGCGTAGTCAACGCCGGCGCGCCGTCAGCGCGCGGCGCATAAGCAGCGGGCACGAGCAGGACCAGCGCGCTGGTGCGACGTGGATGTCGCAGCGCAAACAGGAGTGACGACGGTGCGCCGGCCGACGCGCCGAGAATCGCGGCGCGTTCAATTCGCAGCGAATCTAGCAAACAGGCGTGCGCATCCGCCTGGGCGGCAGCCGAGGCATCGGCGGGCAGTGGCGTGCGCAGGTAGCCAAAGCGCGACATCGCGATCACGCGTAAGCCGCGATCGACCAGACCTGCGCCAAAATCGAGCGCCTGATCGAAACCACCACCCGCGCCGTGCACCAATAGTACTGGCGGGCCATCACCTGCCACGGCGTACTCGATCGGTCCGCAGGGCGTTTCAGCCATCTGGCTGCCGGCAGCGACGCGCTCCCGTGCCCGTTGGATGTCACGCTGATACGTCGCGACGACGAGCAGGGTCAGCATTGCCAGCGCAATACCCGCCGCCACAAGGACTCGTCGAAAGATCGCGCGTGTCGTCATTCGTTGTGCCGCTTCGGTCTCACGCCGGTCGATCGTTCCTCGATCCGGATCATTGGCGCCTCGATCCAGGTGTGACGGCACTGTGGGCACTTGCCCGGCTTGCCAAGCCGCTCGCGGCGAAACGTGAACCCGCAGTGACGGCAGTGCGCCGGTGTCACGACGGCAAGATAGGTTTCGCTGTGCCGAAGACTCTTCAGCAAATGCGCCAGGTCGTCTTCGACCTCGCCGGGCGCGAGTTCAAGCTCGCGCGCCAGCTGATGGACACTGCGTGGCTCGCGCAGCAATCCGATGTAGTCACGTCGAAACATGATTGATTCCCGTGCGCCAGGCAACGCGCCACGATGCCTGGCTCGTGGTGTCAATCGGGTTTCCCGCTGAGACGTTCACGCCATTCATCAAGCAGCTTCCCGCGCGCCCGGTTGTCGATTCGACAGGCATCCAGCCAGCCCTCGCCGACACTCAGCACGGAAGACTGCCAGCCGGAGTCGGGCGCACATTCCACCCGCACTTCCCAGTGGTTGCCGCGCGGCTCGACTTCGAACAGGTAGGACCGGAGCCCGAGCTGTTCGAGCAGACTCTCTACGGTGTCGCGCGCCTCTGAGAGTTGTTTGACCGTCAGTTCCATATGGTTACCTCGCTCGGTGCGTGTGCGTGATTTTCGGGATCAGACGTCAGTCATAGCCGTACAGCCAGCGCGTCGTGCCGTCGTGGATGTTGCGGACCGTATGGATGGCGCTGCGCGGAATGAACAGCTCGTCTCCCGGTTCCAGCACATGGCGCTCACCCAACATCTGTACCTCCAGTCGCCCTTCCACCACCGTGACCAGTTCGTTGGTTTCGTGCACGAAGTCGCGCCATTCCTGCCCCGGCGGATCGACGAACCCACGGCAGGAGTAGCCGCGCTGGATCCACTCGCGCGCGACGGCGCCATGATCGATCGGAACCCGAAACTTTTGTCGAACGACAAGCTCACCGTCCTCGCCGATGGCAGCTTCGCGTCCAGTCAACATGGCGTACAGCTGGTCCTTCAGGTGCACGCGCCGACGCTTCAGATTCTCGGTGTACTCATCCGATCGCGCCTCGATATCCTGTTCGATCCGGTAGACTTCGTCATCGATCTCCTGGTATTCGCGGTACAGCTCCCGAAAAACCGGATCTGCAAGCTTTAATTCGTGAATACGCTGCTTGAGATCAGGAAATTCACGTGCGAGGTCGCGGTGATGCTCGATCTCCATTGCTGATCGTCCCGATTGTGGTTCATAGCAAGAACCTGCCACATTCCAGAGCGACCGACCTTGTCGCCGATCAAGAAATCCCGCCCGGACTGGCTGCCCTGGCCCTGCCGTGCTTGGCCAAGGCAAGCGACAAAAAGAAGGGGGGCGCTTTGCGCCCCCGTCCAACCCCTGTTTTGACGTGCCTAGCGTTAGCCGGTTTCGAGCATGCTGCGCAACATCCAGGCATTTTTCTCATGCACTTGCATGCGCTGGGTGAGGAGGTCGGCGGTCGGCTCGTCGGAAGCCCCCTCGACTGCCGGGAACACGCTGCGCGCCGTGCGCACGACGGCTTCCTGGCCGGCAACCAGGCGGCGGATCATCTCCTGCGCGTTCGGTACGCCTTCTTCCTCGGCGATGTCGGTCATCTTGGCGTATGCCTTGTATGACCCCGGGGCAGCGTGGCCAAGGGCGCGAATGCGCTCGGCAATGAGGTCCACGGCCGTGGCGAGTTCGGTGTATTGCTGCTCGAACATGAGATGCAGTGTATTGAACATCGGGCCGGTCACGTTCCAGTGGTAGTTGTGGGTCTTGAGATAGAGCGTGTAGCTATCCGCGAGAAGCTTGGCGAGCCCCTGCGCAATCGCAGCCCGGTCTGTCGTGGTGATGCCAATATCAATTGCCTGGTTCATGGTTTGTCTCCTGTCATTTGGAAGTCAAAATTTCACGCTGCGATCGGCGCGGTATCACTCGCCGCGCGGTGGCGAATCCGCTCCCAGGCCTTCTCATGAAAGAAGTAGGCAACGGTATTTACCGCCGGTTCGACCAGGGCGATCGCGCCACCCACGAGCGCGCTACCGCTCAGCGCGTATCCGACGCTAAAGGCGACGGTGACGTGCACGACGGCGAAGCTGACGGTCTTGGTCATGGCTGGATCCTCAAGATGATTTTCACGCACTCAGGATAGGGTGCCGGCCGCGCGAGATGAAATTGAACGTTTCAACCGGGGCGATATATTCCTTCAATCGCTTGGCCCGATCGTCCGGTTGTAGGTTGAATCGGGTTTTGGCGGTCAGGCTGCGGTGCCACCTGTGTCGTTCAACGGGCATCCGTTGCGGGGCCACCCAGCCGGCCGCCTGTCTTTTGGCCACTCATCGGACTGCAACGCGCAACCTCCCGTTGCATTGACGGTGGTATTCGCGGATAACGCTGAGAACAGCAACATCCAACAGAGTGCCGCGGAGATCGAATCTGACATTTGGCGGCGCAACGTAGACCCGAAGGGCATCCGTCTCCGCTAGACTGGTCACATGCAAATCTGGGTCGACGCTGACGCCTGCCCGAAGGTGATCAAGGACATCCTGTTCCGTGCCGCCGAAAGGATGAAGGTGGCGGTGGTACTCGTCGCCAACCAGCCGCTGCAGATTCCGCGTTCGCCATACATCCGCGCCGTGCAGGTGCCGGCCGGCTTCGATGTGGCGGATTCGGAAATTGCCAGCCGTGTTGCGGCCGGCGATCTGGTGGTGACCGCGGACATTCCGCTGGCCGCCGCCGTGATCGAACGCGGTGGAAAGGCCCTCAATCCCCGCGGCGAGTTGTATAGCAAGGAGAACATCCGCGAACGGCTGAACGTGCGTGATTTTCTCGACACGCTGCGCGCCACCGGCGTGAATACCGGTGGTCCGCCCGCGCTGAATCACGCGGACCGGCAGGCATTTGCCAATCAGCTCGATCGGCTGTTGAGCCAGTATTTCCGTACCGGTCGCGGACAGGGCGGAGACTAGGCGTTCACCTTCGGGATACTTCCGTTTCGGAATCTGCCAAGATTCAGCGACTATGGCTGGACGCAAATCGAGAAGTGACAGCGCGGTGCTTCCGCGGAGGGCGCCCCCGCCGGCCGGGCTCGCGCCGCTGCGATTTGCTTTCCGTACGCTTGGCCGGATCGCGCCCGGTCCAATGGCGCGTTTTGCCTATAGGCTGTGGTTCAAGACGCGGCGTTTTCCGATGTCGGGTCGAGAGCGCGCCGTGATCGAGCGGGCCGAACGGCATACCGTGTTGCATGAGCAGTTGCCTGTCGCGGTGTACAGTTGGGGCGTTGGTCCAACGGTTCTTCTCGTGCATGGTTGGCACGGCTCGGCGGCCAACTTTGCGGCCTTCGTGGATCCGCTGCTCGCGGCCGGCAAGCGGGTGCTGGCGCTGGATCAACCGGCGCACGGCGACACGCCCGGCGAACGTACCAACATTTACGAGATTGCCGCGGCACTCAACGCCGTGACGCGCGCGCATGGTCCGGTCGAGGCTGCAATCACCCACTCGTTTGGTGCTCCCTGCACATTGATGGCCATCAAGGACGGACTGTCGATCCGGCGCGTGGTTTGTATCAGTCCGCCAGCCGAGGTCGAGACGCTGCTGGCGGCCTTCAGCGAAACGCTCGATCTCCCGCCCGCGGTGCTGGCCCGTTTTCGCCGCTTGCTGGAGCGTGAGTTCGGTCACGACATCTGGGACAGATTGTCGCCCTCGCATGTTGTGCGCGACCTCGATCTTCCGGCGCTCATCATTCATGACCGAAACGACCGTGCCATGCTGTTCGAGGAGGGCGAGGCGCTTGCGCGTGCCTGGCCGGGTGCGCAATTCCATGCCACCAGCGGTCTCGGTCACAACCGCATCCTGTCCGACCCGGCGGTCATTGCGCGCGCGGCCGCCTTTCTTGGCCAGTAGCGCGCCGCCGACGGTCGCGAAGTTGAAAAAATCGGGGAAATCGTCTGGACCGGGGTTGCGCCAACTCGCACAGCGCCCCTCGGGTGANNGATGGCACAACGCGATTGGTGGCTTTCGGAGCGGATTGTGCGTATAGTGCGCCCACCCTGAAGTAGAGGGTTAGCGTTTCTGACCTCCGCTGTACTCTTTCGGTATCAGTTTCCTGGTTGGTGACGTTCGCGCCGTGACCTTATATAGGTCAGTCGGCGACACGACCAGGCGCTGATATTACCTGCCAAGTAATACCGCTCGTTCGTTCCTATAGCTGTGTTGCAGTCTGCCGTGGCAGGCAGAAGAGGTATTGCTTTGTCATTCGAAAATCTGAATCTTGACCCGCGTCTCACCCGCGCCATCGCGGCGTGCCACTTTAAAGAGCCGACCGCTATCCAGCGCGACGCGATCCCGGTGGCGCTCGAGGGCCGCGACCTGATGGCCTCAGCCCAGACCGGCACTGGAAAGACGGCAGCCTTCGTGCTGCCGGCGCTGCAGCGCCTCATCACGTCGCCGGCCCGCAAGGGTCGCGGTCCGCGCGTGCTGGTACTGACGCCGACGCGTGAACTCGCCATGCAGGTCACCGACAACATCCGCCAATTCTCGCGCGAATGCCGCGTAACGTCGGGCAGTATCGTCGGCGGCATGAGCTACGGTCCGCAGATGAAGCTATTGCAGCAACCGCTGGATCTGCTGGTCGCCACCCCGGGCCGACTCATGGATCACATGGAGCAGGGGCGCGTGGATTTCTCGCGCCTCGAAATCCTGGTGCTGGACGAGGCCGACCGGATG
>DKBM01000097.1:0-17047 GCA_002451215.1 Proteobacteria bacterium UBA6900 | reverse complement strand
GACGAAGTCGAAGCGATGGTTCCAGCGCATGAACGGCTGGCTGTTGATGTTCTCGTCGTCCTTGGTGAAATCGAGACCACCGCGCAGGCACTCATACACGGCGCGGCCGTAGTTCTTGGCCGACAGGCCAAGCTTCGGCTTGATGGTGCAGCCGAGCAGCGCACGGCCGTACTTGTTCAACTTGTCGCGCTCGACCTGGATGCCGTTCGGCGGACCGCCGCAGGTCTTAACGTAGGCGACCGGGAAGCGCACGTCCTCGAGACGCAGGGCGCGGATGGCCTTGAAGCCGAACACGTTGCCGACCAGCGAGGTGAACACGTTCACCACCGAACCTTCTTCGAACAGGTCGATGGGATAGGCAATGAAGGCGTAGAAGCAGGTATCGTCGCCCGGGACGTCTTCGATGCGGTAAGCGCGACCTTTGTAGTGATACAGATCGGTCAGCAGGTCGGTCCACACCGTGGTCCAGGTACCGGTGGACGACTCGGCTGCCACTGCGGCGGCGGCCTCTTCGCGCGGAACGCCAGCCTGCGGGGTGATCTTGAAGCAGGCCAGAATATCGGTATCGAGAACCTTGTAGTCCGGTTCCCAGTAAGTCTCACGGTATTCCTTAACACCGGCTTTGTAGCTCTTTACGTTCGTCTTGGCGCTCATGCGGCCTCCTCGTTGAAATTCAGTTTCGGCTCGATTGCCCCATAAAATGCTGCATCTTTGCTGCCCTACCGGCGGCAACCGTCCCGGTAATGGGCGCACACCTTACCCGTGAATAACCATAAATGACACTCACATTTTGTAATAGTTATAATAAGCATATATTTATCGTCATCCCGATGGGGGGCTTACTTTGCACCTGACCCTGCGCCAGCTCAAGGTATTCGAGTCGGTGGCCCGCAACCTGAACTACACGCGCGCGGCCGAGGAACTGCACCTCACCCAACCGGCTGTTTCCATGCAGATTAAGCAACTGGAACAAGGCCTGGCCGTGCCACTGTTCGAACAGCTCGGCAAGCGCATCCACCTGACCGACGCCGGACAGGAAGTCCTTGGCTACGCGCGCAGCATTACTCAACAGCTCGATGAACTCGAGGCCGTTCTGAATCGGATCAAGGGGGTCGGCGGCGGACGACTGCGGATCTCGGTTGCTACCACTGCCAACTACTTTATTCCCGCTCTGCTGGGCACCTTCTCGCGCCGCTACCCGGACGTAATCGTAACTTTGGATGTAACCAACCGCGAGACCCTGCTCCGACAGCTGAATGAGAACACCGTCGATCTCGTGATCATGGGTCAGCCGCCGGCGGAGGCTGATGTCGACGCGCAGGCGTTTCTGGACAATCCGCTTGTCGTGGTAGCGCCGCCCAACCATCCGCTCGCCCGCGAGCACGCGATTCCGCTGTCACGACTGCAGGAAGAGACTTTTCTGGTTCGCGAGAGCGGGTCCGGGACACGCATCGCCATGGAACGCTTCTTCAGCAACCGCCACATGCGGCTCAACACCGGCATGGAGGTCGGCTCCAACGAGGCCATCAAACAGTCGGTGCAGGCGGGGTTGGGGCTGGGCCTGCTGTCGCGGGCAACGATCGATCAGGAACTCGAACTTGCCCGCCTGGCGGTGCTCGATGTCTCGGAGTTCCCGATCATGCGCCACTGGTATGTGGTGCATCGCAAGGGCAAGCGCCTTTCCGCCCCGGCGCAGGCATTTCGTCATTTTGTTCTGAACGAAGCGAAAACGTTGCTTGCCGGAACGACCGATACTCCGCCGCAACAATCCCCGACACGCCGAAAACGTCACTCTCGCTGACTGGCAAGAAACCGACTCGAAGCCAGGAGCGGAATGCAAAAAAATGCGGCCGACAATTGTCGGCCCCAAGCTCTCCCCTTCAGATTGTACTTGCGGTTTCCGAGACCATACCGTCCCCGGTTGCTCGGCAATTGCCGCCGGATCCGTTCATAACGTCAACTATCTCTTTTTCTCGACCAGGACCTGCTGACATTCATTCAGGCCAATATTCTCGAACGTGTGCGATGCCACTGGTGGGTTAATCCGGGCGGCGCCCGTCTTGTTGTTGACCTCACGCACCTTGCCATCCGCAGTGGTGATACGCGCATGGCAGTCCTTGATGGTGTAAACCGCCGCCGTCGGATGTGAATGACTGACATCCTTCTTTCCGGGGGCCCACGTCGCGAGCACAACCCGCATGTCGTCGTTCTCGGCCAGAACCTTGTAGACGTCGGGACTGGCGTTGAATGACGCCGGCACGTCACCGGCATGACCAACGAGCGGCGCATTCATGAGCGCGATGCCGCACGTGGCGCCGATCGCGGCGACAAGGTTGAAGGGCAACTGTCTTTTCATTGGAAGTCTCCATCGTTCCTATCGGTTGCGCTCCTCGCTTGGTGATCGGACGGGAACGGAGCACGAAGATCCCGTCCTGCCGATCGGCTGATCGGCAGACTCTACGAGCGCGACAAGCAATTGCCTGATATCGCGTGACAAGCGCTCCGCTTCCGCGACGGCCTCCCCGATCGTCGCGTGATTGCGCTGTGCGTGTTCCTCCCCGGCACGGAGACAGGCGTCGATCGCCCCGGCGTAGGTACATGACTCCTGTACAAGGGAATTCAACGACAGAGGATCGGCGATGCGTCCCGCTAACGCGGGAGAGAGCGAGACCAGAAGCTGGTCGAAACTTGCCATTACTTGGGGGTCCGGATCCACGGCGCGCGCGTACGCGATCATTGCTTGCCCGATCGTCACCAGCCCGACTACCGCCGCCTTCTCAGCTCCGGCCAGCAGCGCGAGGCGTTGAATCAATCGCTGGCTTTGCGCGATCAGGAGCGTCACGAGCGCATCGCGCTGCATGAGCGCCGCGGACAACCGGCATTCCTCTCCCCGGCCCACCTCTTCAATTGCCGCTTCATTCTGGCGTGGCTTGACGGTGCTGCTGCCCGGGACCTGCGTTTCATCGGGACGGTCCATTGTCGTTTCCGTCAAGGACCGTTATTCGACGCACTCAGCGACGGCGTGGAGCCGGTAACGCAGTTCGACACTTCCGCCACCGTGCTCGCCACTGGTGCGGCCGCGAGCGCATTCAAAGTGGAGCGATAAATGGAGTCCGCCGGAAACAGACCCGCCGCATGGGCAACGTAGCCGCGCGCTTCCTCGCGACAGCACTCCGTTGCGGCGAGTGCCTGGCCTAACTGAAACGCCAGCTCGGCCTCGAGCGCGTGGTCATTGGGGCCAGCCGGCAGCGCATCGATTTGGCGGACACCCCTGCCGTCCGGTTCGTAGTAGGCGAAATAGCGCATTGCCACGGGCTGGCGGGCACTGGCACCTTCGAATACGCTGCACGGCAATGGCCTGTCGTGCTCTTCCCGACATACGCCCGTTCCGCGATAGACCGCGCTCCGGGGCACACCTGTCGGGCGCGCCAGATCGCATCCGCGCTTACCGACGTCGATAACAGTCTCGGCGGCCGATGATGCCTCACCTGGCCTGGATGCGGCGGGCAATCGACGCACGGATACGGGCACCACACCGCCTTGAAACTCGATCTTGAATACATGGTTACCGGCGCCATAGTTGCGGCAGGCCGTGAGTTCAACCGGACTTGCGCCGGCGGCGCGGCACAGGCGCAATTCGCCAAGGGGCGCGGCATCGGCCGGCAAGATCGCGGGGCAATCGTTGATGCCAGCCTTTGCTGCCGGTAACGATGCCAGCAATGCGAACAACACAAACACCTGCCTTCCAACGACGCTTGATATCCGGTTGCTCATTGCTCGCTCCTCCGCATCACAGTCACTCTGTGCCGGCATCCGCCTGACCACAGTTGGATGCCTTGCTGCTCTCCTGCCATGTATTCTTGGTCGCAACGGGCCGCCTGAAAATCAGACTGAGGCGCTACGACTTAGGTCTTAGGCGCGCTCGGGCAATGCCCGAGTGATTTCCTTTTCTGGGAGCTTGTGACGTCCCGGCAAAACGGCTTCAATAGTTGAAACAAGAAGTTCCAGTCCGAAAACATAGGGAGGAGCCGTGAAAATTCTGGTCGCCGACGATCACGCCCTGATTCGCGAGGCGTTCCGGCACTTGCTGAACGGGCTGGTAGGCGGTGCGACCGTGCTTGAAGCGGGGGACTGCGAAAGTGCCTGCCAACTCATCGAGCAGCACCCTGACCTCGATCTCGTGCTGCTCGACTTGCGGTTGCCCGCCATGGGTGGAATGGCAATGCTGGAGGCACTGCGCGCCAATCATCCGACGTTACCGGTCGTCGTGGTTTCTGCGCTGGAGGATCCCGGCACGGTTCGCTCCGCCATCGCGCGCGGCGCGATGGGTTACATTCCCAAGTCCTCTTCGAACGAAGTGATGCTCAATGCGCTGCGATTAGTGCTATCCGGCGGGCGCTACCTTCCGCCGGAAATCCTGACGGGCCCCGGCGACGCGACGCCACCGCCGAGTTCGATGGACCAGGTACATTTAACGGAGCGCCAGAAGGAGGTGCTCGCGCTGATGGCGCAGGGCAAGTCCAACAAACTTATATGCCGCGAGTTGGGTCTCGCGGAGGCGACTGTAAAAATCCACGTTACCGCCATCCTGCGGGCGCTCAAGGTGACGAGCCGCGCGCAGGCGATCGTGGCCGTCAACCAGCTTGGCCTGATGCCCGCCCAGGTTGCTCCGGGGGCACCACCCAAGCCCTGACCGACCGTTGCGTAGTAAGGTGCTCGAGCAAGGCACGCAGGCGCGCCGGCTGTACGGGTTTGTGCAACAGCGGAATGCCACTTTCCTTTGCCTCGCGCAATCGTTCCGGCGCGGTATCGCCGGTGATCAGTGCCGCCGGCAAGCCCTCCCCGAGGCGCTCGCGAAGTTTCTGAATGACGTCGCTGCCGATTTCGCCCTTCGGGAGGCGATAGTCACACAGCACGGCGTCGATTCGTTGCGATTTTCCCTCAATGGTGGCCAATGCCTGTTCGCCATTTCCCGCTGTCAACACCCGGCAGCCCCACTGTTGCATGAGCCCTGCCAGCGCCTCGCGCACCAAGGTATCGTCGTCGACTACCAGTACAAGCGCGCCGCGCAGCGCCTTGCCCATGTCAGGCGGTGACTCCACCGCCGTGTGTTCCGGAATCTCACTCACGCGCGGCGCATCGACCGCAAAGACGGAGCCACAGCCGGGGACCGATTGCACATCAATACGGCCACCCAAAACGCGCGCGAGCCGCGCGGCGATAGACAAACCGAGGCCCAACCCTTTGGCCCGATCGAGCTCCGGATTGTCGACTTGGTAAAACTCCTGAAACACCGCTTCCTGGTGCTCCGGCGCGATCCCGACACCGGTATCCCAAACCTCGACGCGGACTCGGTCGGCCCGTCTTCGGCACCCGACGAGTACCGCGCCACTCCTGGTGTAACGCAGCGCGTTGGCGACAAGATTGATGAGAATTCGCTCGAGCAATAGAGGATCACTGTGTACTGCGAGCCGGCTGCGCACTACGCGGAAGCGTAGTCCCCGGTCCGCCGCGTCGGTGGCAAATGCCGTTTCAATCCGATCCAGTACGGCCTGAATCGGAAAATCCGCCGTGTTCGCATTCACCACGCCCGCGTCGAGACGCGACACATCCAGCAACGCGTCAAGCAGTCCCTGCAATGCCGACACCGCGGCTTCAATACGGCTCGTTAGGTGCCGATCCTCTGGATCCTTGATGCGATTGTTGAGCTGCGTCACGAACAGGCCGAGCGCATGCATCGGCTGGCGCAGGTCGTGGCTCGCCGCCGCGAGAAAGCGCGATTTGGCGCGATTCGCTGTCACAAGTTCTTCCGTGCGCTCAGCGACTTTCTGCTCGAGACCCAGATAGGACTCACGGAGTCGCTCCGCCATATGATTGAATTCGCTGGCCAGCACTTCGAGTTCGTCTCCCGTATGCACGTCGATTCGCTGGTCGAGATCTCCGCCACCCATGCGCGCGGCGCCCTCTTGTAGTGCGCGAATCGGCCGCACCATGCGCCGCGCAAGCAACGTGCTCGCTCCCACAGCCAGTGCGAGACCCAGCAAGATGAGCACGCCGGTGCGTAGCATCGCGCCATAGAGCGGCGCGAACGCCTCCTGCTGACTCTGCTCAACGAATACTGTCCAATCGAGCGGCTCGATGTGCGCGTTGGCCGCCAGCACGGCGCGACCGGCCAGATCGCGCGCCTCGGCCGCCTCGCTGGTCTCCGGCTCGCCGATGGCGAGCGCCGTGCGGGCTCGCTGCACCTGAGGTAAGGCGCTCAAATCCGTCTTTTTCAGCACGAGACTGATGTCCGGATGCGAGATGAGTTGACCCTGGCTGTCCACGACGTATGCGTAGCCGGAGCGCCCGAAGCGGATACCGGCAATCACGTCCCAGACAAACTTCAAGTTGACCTCAACCAGCGTCACACCCCCGCCAGAAGGCACCGCCAGCGTCATGTAAGGTTCGGTGCCTTCCCGGAAATAAACCGGCCCATAGTAGGTCGCGGACGCGCCCGTATTCTGAAATGCCGGTGTAAGCGAATAGTCCGTGTCGCTGTGCAGCCGATCCATGGCAAGGCGCGAGACTCGCAGCTGCTCCCGCCCCTTGCCGTCGAGCCACAGGGCATCGGTGATTGCCGGCGCCTGGCGCAGCAACTTGATGAACTCGAGATGACGCTGGGCGACGGGATCGCCATCGCGTGGCACCAGGTTAGTCCAACCGACATGCTGCTCGATCTCACGAATGAACTGCTCGATGCGAATTGCCGCTGCCGCCGCCTTTTCGCGATTGAGCGCGACGGTGGCGTCACGTGTTTCGTAATAGGAGAAATACAGATCGATCGCGCCGCCGGCGACAAGAACCGCTCCGATCAGAACCGCAAAATAGACAATATATTTCCGGTAAAGTCGGCCACCGACTGAGCGCAATAGACCCATGACCCTTCAGCAATCAAGACGGCTTACGATGACGCAGAGTACTCTAACCCGCACGCGGCGACTCTGTCGAAGCACACAAGACATGGACAGTGTCTTCCCAAAACAAGCCTTCGGCGCGCAACTAGTCAATCACTCTGTTGGCGCGCAGCAACACGGTCTCGGGCACCCTGATACCCAGGGCCTTCGCGGTTTTCAGGTTGACGATCATTTCGATGACGCTCGGGATTTCTGCCGGCAAGTCGGCGGGCCTGGCTCCTTTAACGATGCGCTCGACGAAGTAGGCCATTCGCTCCCACGCGGCTGTGAGGCTTGGTCCGTAAATGAGCAGGAACCCGGCATCGGCATAGGCATCCCAGCCGGATACCGTCGGTAGCTTGTACCGTATGGCAAGGTCGGCGATACGCTTGCGTGGACCGAAGGTAATGGAATCCGGAAATGCCACGATGGCCTCGTTGCCCGAGTCTGGCAGGGAATCGAGTGCAGCCTGCAACTCGGCCGGGTTGGTCACAGGTTTATAGTCCACCTGGACACCAAGTTGTTCCGCCGCGGCGAGCGTTCTAGCCCGCTCGTTAGTTTCGCCCGCGTGCCCAGGATCGGCGATCACGGCTACCCGCTTGAGCCGGGGATAAGTCTCCTTCAGCAATTCCATGCGCTTGCCGACGAGGTCAATGGCCAGAAACTGGATGCCGGTCACGTTGGCACCCGGCCGCGCCATGCTCGCCACGAGCTTGCCGGCAACCAAATCGCCGCTGGAGGCAATGACCAGCGGAATGGTTTTGGTGGCCTTGGTCATAGGCTTGATGGCGGCGCCTTGCACGATCACCACTGCCGGGTTCTTGGCGATGATCTCGGGAATCAACTGCCGCACTCGCTCCTTGGAAAACTGCGCGAAGTAGGACTCGAAGCGGATGGTCTGTCCGTCGACCAGGCCGCGCTCCCGCATGCCCCTCTTGACGGACAGGTAGTACGACCCGACCGTCTTCTCGTCCGCGTAACTCATCCAGACCACCAGCGGCAGTTGCGCCTTTGCACGAACCGGCACCGTGGCTGCAGCCGCGGCCAATCCCGTTAGAGCCAGAAATTCACGACGTCGCATATCCTCCCTCCCAAGTACGGCGGTCCACCGTCAACGCGCCGCCGCACAGACTTCGTGCTCATTCGATTACCTTGTCGGCGCGCAATATCAGGGACTCTGGCACCTTCAAGCCGAGGGTCCTGGCGGTGGCCAAATTAAGATGTAGCTCGAAACGCGCTGGCTGCTCAATCGGAAGTTCGGCTGGATTGGCGCCCTTTAGAACGCGGTCCACGTAGAACGCAGTTCGATAATAGAGCACCGGGTAATCCGGGCCGTAGCTCATAAATCCACCGACCGAGGGGAAAGACTTGCGCGAATGCACAATCGGCAAGCGATACCGGATTCCCATCTCCGCGACGCGTTTGGTTTCAGCCTTCACCTCGCGCGTCGGCGCGATGAACACACCCTGGGCACCAAGTTTTTGCATTTCGGCAAAGGCACCATCAATTTCTTCAAGCTTTGAATAGTTCACCACGTGAACGGTAAAGCCCATTGCCCTGCCTGCAGCGTCGCAGTCCCGCAGATACTCGCCGGCAAGATCCTGCGGCAATCCAGAATGCAAAAGCACGGCGAGTCGCTTCAGGTCCGGCACGACACTCTTCAACATCTCAAGCCGCTTGATGTTGAGCTCGCTCGCGTAGTAACTCACCCCGGTGATGTTGCCGCCGGGTCGCGCCAGGCTCTGAGCGAACCCCATGCCCACCGGATCGCCGCTGGCGGTCATGACAATCGGGGTCGTCTTCGTCGCACGCTGCGCCGCCTGCCCCGGCGCGTGGCCGAATACCACCAGCACATCGGGCTTCGCCTTCATCAGTTCGGCGACGGAGCTGTCGAGACGCTCGTATCGGCCTTCGGCGTGGCGACACACAAAGACCATGTTCTTGCGGTCTTCGTAACCTAGCTCCTTCATGCCTTTATGAAAGGCGGCGTTCTTGCAGCCGCCGGGCTCGAAGGCGAGAAAGCCAATCACGGGCTTGCCGTCCTGCCGCGCCAGTACTGGGGCTGTCAGTATCACAGCACACAGCAGCGTCGCAAAAACATAACGACGCCTGCCCATCGATTTCTTGGTCACCGCAATCCTCCGTTCGGAGATAGGGCCGCGCGCCTCAGTTACCGGTCGTCCATGCCAGCATCGGCGACTTCCAGAGGCTGATGTGCTTTTCATCAGACAACCGGAAGACCGCGTGGCCTTTGCCCGAATTCAATACCACTTCCTTGAAGGTCGTTCCCTCCGGAAGAAGGTCCTTGCAAGATCCGAATTTTTCATCCTTGCTGTCGTAGACGGAAAGCACCCGGCCTTTAACCTTGCTGTAGTCGATGTTGACCTTGATCGCCGGGGCGACCGGACATCCAGCCAGTAACACGATATTGACCTTGGGATTGCTGATATGCCCCGAAGCCACGAGCGCGGTCATCGACCCCAGTGAGTAGCCGGCAACCGTGATATTCTCTGGCGCAATCCCCTTGGCCAGCAATGCGCGGACCTGATCGGCTATGTTCCGCGCGTATGCCTGCACCGCCGCGTCATTGTCTCCGACATGAGCAGGGCGCATTTCGAAAGCGACCCTGAATCCGGAATCTTGCAGGTTCTGAACGATTTTCTTGTAGGCCCCGATCTTTGGGTCGTTACTGTCCTTGATGCAGCAACCATGCATGTAAAACAGATGCTTGTCAGCAGCAAGCGTACCGCCCGCACCAACCGCCAACAACACGGCGGCGGTCAACACAAACAGAGCTTTCATGTCACATCTCCTCGATGGGTGGGTCGTGCCTCGCGAGTCCGGCCAAACTTGCGCCCGCGACACGCAGACCACTAAACCACGGGAGAACGACAGAAAGAATACGACCTAGGTCCTAATACTGACGGCCTTGCATCAGTATCAACTGGCAAGTCGCCGCCAGTAGTTCTCACGCCAGTAGTAGAGAACGGTGGTATCGCTCAACGGGTAGCTATCACCGTAGTTGATCCCACGTTGTGGTTCTTCGACGTTGTCGCGGTCCGCATCCAATGGGCGCCACGCTGCGTCTCGCGCTTCGTCTTCGAGTGGCTCGCGCCCGGCGCCGGCGTTGCGCTTTTCCGCCGCGCCGCAGTCAGCGTAGTTGTGTTGCGCCTCTTCAAGCGATACGTGATTGCTTGATCCCGGCATGCGCGGGAAGCGCAGTTGCGCGAGGTCATCCTCCCACAGGCAGATCGGGCAGGTCTCGCTCGACCCCGGTTGACGGGCAAATACCCGATAGCCGCAACATGGGCACGGGTAACGCAGCGAATGGACGTTCATCATCGCAATATCGCAGTTTGATCACGTATTGCAACAGGAAGATACCGGCATGAACTGCGGCATGTGCCCTGGACTGTTCTCGTGCGGCCTGAATTAAGTGGCTGAAACGGTTGGCAACAGCCGTCCATAATCTAAGATTGGTTGAAGACCGATGAAATCAGCTATTCGACTGAGATCAGGGGGCCCATATACGTGTTCTCGTTTCCCGAAATGTCACGACTGCGAGGCTATTTCAACGTCGCCGTGATCGGGGTACTCGGGATTCTACTGACCCTATCCGGCGTGTGGCTCGAACAACAGCGCTCGACTGCCCAATTCACCAAACAGCTGGCCATCACGGCAACTGATCAGGCGACGCGCATTCAGCGGGCTGTGGATGGCACCGTAGAAGTCGTGGAGTCGATTGGAGGACTGTTTGATTCCTCCGAATTCGTTGACCGCAACGAATTCCAACTGTTTGTGAGTGGACCGCTTGCCAAACATCCCGAGATTCGCGCCCTAGAATGGATACCGCGTGTTGGGGCAAAGGACCGTACGCGCATCGAATCGGGGCTCGCCAAGGTAATACCCGGCCGCGGTATCCGGCAACACGACGAACGTGGCCAACTGGTCCCGGCCACGCCGCGGAAAGAGTACTTTCCCGTTTACTATGTTGAACCGCTCACCGGGAACGAACCCGCGTTGGGTCTGGATATTGCGACGCGCAAGCAAACAGTCCTCGCGATCGAAAAATCCGCCGGCATGGACAGCACCTTCACCAGTAACGCATTCACGCTGGTCCAGGGGGGCGGAAAGATTACCGGCGTTCTTCTCTATCATCCGATTTACCGGCAGCAACGTCATCTCGAGACCGCGGAACAACGACGCGAAGCGCTTCTCGGTTTTGCGGCCGCCGTCCTGGATCCCGACGAGCTGATCCTGAGCGGGCTGCGGTCATTCCGGCCCACGGGATTGGACATTCTCCTGCTCGAAGTGAACGATGAGGGAGGCCGGGTTCTGCACTTCCACCCCTCGCGTGCCCGAAACAAGCCGATTCCAGTCCCCTTGGCCAGCGAAGTTCGTGCGTCGCTATTCCAGGAAGTGCCAATTCATGTCCCAGGCGCAAAGTGGACGATGCTGTTCCGTCCGGCGCCAGCCTTCTTCCGGGAGAATCAACGAAATCAAACCTGGCTCATCTTGATCGCCGGTCTGGCTCTTACCAGTCTGACGGCGCTGGGATTCCAGCGACGGATTCGGCATGCCAATGAAATCCTGAACCTGGCACACCACGATGCACTTACCGAATTGCCGAATCGCCTGTTTCTGAAGCAGCGCCTGAATCAGGCCCTGAATCGGGCCCGCGAGGAGCGCAATCAGCTGGCNNGGACGTCTGCGAGGTGTTTTGCGCAAGCAGGACATGGTCGCCCGCATGGGCGGCGATGAATTCATTCTTGTCGCCGAAGATCTGCACGAGCAGCGGGATGCCGCCCACCTGGCTGAAAAACTGTTGCGGGTGCTGGCCCATCCCTATCAGATCCAGGGCCGTTCCTTCTATCTGTCTGCCAGCATCGGCATTAGTCTGTACCCACGCGATGCAAGTAATGTGGATGCTCTTGTGGCCAACGCCGATGCCGCGATGTACCGGGCCAAGACCCGGGGGCGAAACACCTTCGAGTTCTATATCCTCGAACTCACCGCCGCGGCCACCGAACGTGTGCACTTGGAAAGTGCGCTACGCGATGCATTGAGGAACGGAGAGATCGTTCCATACTTCCAGCCGCAGGTGGACCTGGCGACCGAACGTGTCACCGGAGCCGAGGCGCTGGCCCGCTGGTATCACCCTGAACGGGGCGAGATCGAGCCCGACCGCTTCATTCCCCTGGCGCGAGAAACCGGCTTGATCACGGAGCTGGGTGAGTCCATCCTTCGCCAGGCCTGCCATCAGGCCAGACTCTGGCTTGACAGCGGACTGGCACTGCACAGCATGGCTGTCAACGTGGCCGGCGAGCAATTGCAGCGCGGCAACTTTCCGGAAACGGTACGCCGAATTCTGGACGAAACCGGACTGCCCGCAGAGAAACTGGAGCTGGAAGTCACGGAAGGATTTATTATGTGGCAGGCCGAGGGATCGCTCGACAACTTGCGTGAACTCAGCCAACTGGGCATTACCCTCTCGATCGACGATTTCGGCACCGGCTATTCGTCGCTCGCCTACCTCAAACGCCTGCCGATCGACAAACTGAAGATCGATCAGTCGTTCGTGCGGGAGTTGCCCACCGACGAGGAAGATGCGGCCATCACCCGCGCGGTCGTGGCATTGTCCCGCAGCCTCGGGCTGCGTGTTGTTGCCGAAGGCGTGGAATCTCCATCGCAACGGGATTTCCTGCGCGGCTTGGGCTGCGAACAGGCGCAGGGCTACTTGTTTGGCCACCCGGTCGCGGCGGCTGACTTTCCGGTTGAGAAGTTGGCGAGCAGCCGTACATCAAACAAAAAGGGCGGCTGAAAGCCGCCCTTTTCTTGTCACTGACAACTCGATCCCCGAAAAACAGGAGATCGACAACTCTTACTTGACCTTTGGCGCGAGCTCGCCCTTCGCATAGCGCGTGGTCATCGCCTCCAGCGAGAGCACCTTGATCTTCGAGGCATTGCCGGCGCAGCCGAAGGCCTCATAACGCGCCTTGCAAATGTCCTTCATGCCCTTGGTCGCTGCATTGAGCCACTTGCGTGGATCGAATTCCTTCTTGTTCTCGGCGAGGAACTTGCGCACCGCGCCGGTCGAGGCCATACGCAGATCGGTATCGATGTTGACCTTGCGCACGCCACTCTTGATGCCCTGCACGATCTCCTCCACCGGCACACCGTAGGTCTGGCCCATGTCGCCGCCGTAAGAATTAATGGTCTTGAGCCACTCCTGCGGCACCGAGCTCGAACCGTGCATCACGAGGTGCACGTTCGGGATGCGCTTGTGGATTTCCTTGATGCGTTCGATGGCGAGGATGTCGCCGGTCGGCGGGCGGGTGAACTTGTAGGCGCCATGCGAGGTGCCGATGGCGATCGCCAACGCATCCACGCCGGTCTTCTTGACGAAATCAGCGGCCTCATTCGGGTCTGTGAGCAATTGAGAATGGTCGAGCTTGCCCTCGGCACCGACGCCGTCTTCCTCTCCGGCCATGCCGGTTTCGAGGCTGCCGAGGCAACCGAGTTCACCCTCCACCGACACGCCGCAGGCATGCGCCATGTCGACCACGGTCTTGGTGACATTGACGTTGTAATCATAAGAAGCCGGGGTCTTGCCATCTTCCTTGAGCGAACCGTCCATCATCACCGAGCTGAAGCCGAGCTGGATCGAGCGCTGGCAAACGGCCGGCGAGGTGCCATGATCCTGATGCATGCACACCGGAATGTGCGGCCACTCTTCGATTGCCGCGAGAATCAGGTGGCGCAGGAACGGAGCGCCGGCGTACTTGCGCGCGCCGGCCGAGGCCTGCACGATCACCGGGCTGTCGGTTTCAGCAGCCGCTTCCATGATGGCGCGCATCTGCTCGAGGTTGTTGACGTTGAACGCCGGCACGCCGTACTGATGCTCGGCGGCGTGATCCAGCAATTGGCGAAGGGTTACAAGAGCCATAATGTCCTCCTGAAGGGATTTTTAGTCACTGAACTCGTATCAATCGCTGGTGTCGCAAGCCGGGCCGGCTCTACTTCACCACCGCAATCTTCATGGCATTGGTGCCACCCATGACGCCGGTCAGATCACCTTTGGTGATGATGACCAGGTCACCGTCCCGGACCGTGCCGCGCCGGCGCATCTCATCGATGGCTTCATGGTTGACCGTAGCGTGGTCGGACGTAGTGATCTCGAACGCAACCGGGTAAACGCCCCGGTAGAGCGTGACCTTTCTACGCGTCTCGACATGGCTCGTCAAGGCGTAGATCGGGACCCCCGAACTGATGCGTGACATCCACAATGCGGTAGAACCGGATTCAGTCAATGCCGCGATCGCCTTAACCCCAAGATGATTGGCGGTATACATCGTCGCCATGGCAATCGCCTCGTCCACCCGACCGAACGTGTGCTCCATGCGGTGGCGCGAGCGCATGGGCTCCAGTTCCTGCTCGGCAACGCGGCAAACGCGGTCCATGGCTGATACCGCCGCGACCGGGTACTTGCCGGCCGCGGTTTCGGCCGAGAGCATGACCGCGTCGGTTCCGTCGATCACGGCATTGGCGACGTCGGACACCTCGGCACGGGTCGGAATGGCATTTTCGATCATGGACTCCATCATCTGTGTCGCGGTGATCACAACCTTGTTGCCCCCGCGGGCCAGCCGAATCAGTCGTTTCTGGATCGGTGGCACTGCGGCATCGCCGATCTCCACTGCAAGATCGCCTCGCGCCACCATGATGACGTCCGAGGCCTCGATGATGGATTCGATGTTGGCGACCGCCTCCGCACGCTCGATCTTGGCAACGATACAGCCGTGACCGCCGGCGGCGCGCAACAGTGCGCGCGCCTCGTTGACGTCCTCGGCGCCGCGCGGAAAGGAGATCGCCACGTAGTCGGCCCGAATGGCCGCAGCGGCCTTGATGTCCTCACGGTCCTTGTCAGTCAGCGCCTTGGCGGACAGTCCACCGCCCTTGCGGTTGATGCCCTTGTTGTTCGACAGCGGCCCACCCACAACCACCTGGCAATGCACCGCTCTGCCCAAGACCTTGTCTACCAACAGCTCGATACGCCCGTCGTCAAGCAGCAGGGTATCGCCGCGGCTGACGTCGTCCGGCAGCGGCTTGTAGGTGACACCCACCCGCGTGCTGTCGCCTGCATCAAGCGGCAACTCAGCGTCGAGAATGAACTGTGCGCCCTCGACCAACTCGATCGGTCCGTTCTTGAACTTGGCAATCCGGATTTTCGGGCCCTGCAGATCGACCAACACTCCGACCTCGCGACCGCAAGCCTTGGCGCGCTCGCGCACTTCCTCGGCGCGACGTTTATGGACTTCGTGCTTGTCGTGGGAAAAATTCAGCCGAACAACGTCCACGCCCGCCTCGAGCAGCTTGTCGAGTACCTGTGGACTCTCGCTGGCCGGGCCGAGCGTGGCAACAATCTTGGTTCTGCGTAGCAAGCTTGATTCTCGTGGGAAGGCAGCCGCGCCACTGCGGTCGCGCGGCTGCCTGTTGTGTTACTTCTTGGCGCGCTGCTCGAGAATTTCGACAGCCGGGAGTTTCTTGCCCTCCAGGAACTCGAGGAAGGCACCGCCTGCAGTCGAGATGTAGGACACCTTGTCGTAGATGTTGTACTTCTGGATGGCTGCGATGGTGTCGCCACCGCCAGCGAGCGTGAAGGCGGGGGTCGCTGCAATCGCCTCGGCGATCTTCTTGGTGCCGGCGCCGAACTGGTCGAACTCGAACACACCGACCGGGCCGTTCCACACGACCGTACCTGCCTTCATGATGATGTCGGCCAGCTCCTGTGCGCTCTTCGGACCGATGTCAAAGATCATATCGTCGTCGGCCACATTGCCAGCATCCTTGAGCGTCGCTGGTTCGTTGGCATCGAACTTCTTGCCCACTACCACGTCCACGGCGATCGGAATGGTGGCGCCACGCTTCGACATCTTCTCCATTAGCGTCTTGGCGGTCGGGATGAGGTCAGTCTCGGCCAGCGACTTGCCGATCTTCTTGCCACTGGCGGCGAGGAAGGTGTTGGCAATGCCGCCGCCGACCACGAGCTGGTCAACCTTCTCGGAGAGCGACTCAAGCACGGTGAGCTTGGTCGAGACCTTGGAACCGCCAACAATCGCGACCATGGGACGTTTCGGGTTGAGCAACGCCTTGGTCAACGCGTCCAACTCCTCCGTCAGCAGGATTCCGGCACAGGCGACCGGCGCGAACCTGGCGACGCCGTGAGTTGAGGCCTGCGCACGGTGCGCGGTACCAAACGCGTCCATGACGAAAACATCGCAGAGCTTGGCGTACTTCTGCGCCGTCTCGTCGACGTTCTTTTTTTCGCCCTTGTTGAAGCGGACGTTCTCGAGGACGGCAACCTGACCGTTGGCGAGCGACGGCTCCTTGTCGAGATAATCCTTGACCAGCGCTACCGGCTTGCCCATCAGACCGGTCATGTAATCAGCGACCGGCTTGAGCGAAGCCGATTCGTCATAAACACCCTCTTCCGGGCGACCGAGATGCGACATCACCATGACGCTCTTCGCGCCACTCTTCACGCAGTGCTCGATGGTCGGCATCGAGGCCTTGATACGTGCGTCAGAGGTGACCTTGCCGTCTTTTATAGGAACATTCAGGTCGGCGCGGATCAGCACGCGCTTACCCTTGAGGTCGAGATCGGTCAGCTTGATTACGGACATGACGTGGTTTCTCTGAATGGGTTGAAGGTCACCGGCCGGCGGCGGGATGACCCGCCGGCGGCCGCATCCCCACCGCTCGCGCGGCGGGACCCCCTGCTCTTTGCCTCGAGCCGACTACTTCGCAACATGCTGCACGAAGCGCAGCATGTTGCAGGTATAGCCGTATTCGTTGTCGTACCAGGACACGACCTTGACGAAGGTCGGATCGAGGGCGATGCCGGCGTCGGCGTCGAAGATTGACGGCATGCTCACGCCGCGAAAGTCCGTGGACACCACCTTTTCGTCGGTGTAACCGAGTACGCCCTTGAGTTCGCCATCCGAAGCCTTCTTCATCGCCGCGCAGATTTGCTCATAGGTGGCTTCCTTGTTCAGCTCGACGGTCAGGTCGACCACGGACACGTCCGAGGTCGGCACGCGGAAGGCCATGCC
>DKBM01000062.1:0-13212 GCA_002451215.1 Proteobacteria bacterium UBA6900 | reverse complement strand
CAGGGAAGCCGCCAGGGAAGAGGCTGATCGACGGGCGACAGCGGGCCAGACCATCATTGTCGAGCGGCCCTATCTGGTGCCGGTACCATACGGTGATCGGTGGTGGGGGGTACCGGTGATGCCCCCCGATCGGCCAATCCATCCCCCGCGGCCGCGCCCGTCCCCGCCTTCGGCGCCGACACCAAGACCAGGCGGAGGCATGCGGCGTTGAGAGCGCGCAGAGGAATGAACATGCTGTTGATGATCGATAACTACGACTCGTTTACCTACAACCTCGTTCAGTATCTGGGCGAGCTGGGCGAGGATGTGCGCGTATTTCGCAATGACCAGATCACGGTCGCCGACGTCGAGCGTCTCAAGCCAGACCATATCGTCATCTCGCCGGGGCCGTGCACGCCGAACGAGGCTGGTATCTCGGTCGAGACGATCCAGAAGCTCGCTGGCAGGATTCCGATCCTCGGCGTGTGCCTGGGCCACCAGAGCATTGGACAGGCCTTCGGCGGACACATCGTGCGCGCGCGGGAGCTGATGCACGGCAAGACCTCGTTGGTGCATCATGGCGATATCGGTGTATTCAAGGGATTGCCCAATCCGTTCGAGGCGACGCGCTACCACTCGCTTGTCATAGAACGATCAAGCCTGCCGGACTGTCTCGAGATCACCGCCTGGACTGACGACGGCGAGATCATGGGGGTACGGCACAGGACACTCGCCGTCGAGGGCGTGCAATTCCATCCCGAGTCAATCCTCACGCAGCACGGCCACGAACTGCTCGGTAATTTCCTGCGCCAGTATCCGCGCGCGGCCTAGACCCGCGCGTGAGCGAAGCGCCCGCAACCCATCTGCACCACCACGACCACCGCCACTACGGCTGGCGGTTATCGGCGATCGTTGCCATGCTCGCCATGGTCGCGCCGTTCAGTATCGACACGTACCTGCCGTCGTTCCCGGACATTGGGCGCGAGCTGTCGGTTTCGGCCTGGGGTCTGCAACAGACCCTCAGCCTCTATCTACTTGCTTTCGGTGGCATGACGCTGGTGTACGGGCCGCTGTCCGATGCGTTCGGGCGGCGCAACGTTGTGCTGGTCTCGGTAGTGTTCTACATCGTTGCCTCGATCGGCTGCGCGTTGGCGCCCAGCTTCGACTGGTTGATTGCCATGCGCATCGGACAGGGCCTGGCGGCGAGCGGCGGGCTGGTCGTGGGCCGCGCGATCATTCGCGATGCTTTTGGTGGGGCGCAGGCGCAGCGCGTGATGTCGCAGGTGATGCTGATCTTCGCGCTCGCTCCGGCAGTCGCGCCAATCCTGGGCGGCTATCTGCATGACGCCTTCGGGTGGCGATCGGTGTTCTGGTTCCTGGTGCTGCTCGGCCTTGCCATCTGGGTCGCCGTCGCGCTGTGGCTTCCGGAGACGCTGCCGCCTGTGGGTCGGCAATCTCCACATCCGCGCGCCATCGCGCATGCCTACGGCCGCACGCTTGGGCACGGACGCTTCATGGTGCTGGTGCTGACTACCGCGTTTAATTTCGGTGGGTTCTTCCTCTACGTCGCTGGCTCGCCGGACGTCATGTACCGGCACCTGCACTACGGGCCCGATGACTTCGGTTATCTATTTGTGCCGCTGGTGGCCGGGCTGATGCTGGGGGCATTCGTTTCCGGGCGTGTGGCCGGAACGCTCAGCCACGCCCAGGCAGTGAGCGTCGCCTATGGCGTGATGCTGACTGCCGCGGCGATCAATCTGCTCCTGACGCTGGCGATCGCGCCATCGCCTGTGACCATCATCGCACCGGTAATGCTGTACGCGAGCGGCATGTCGCTCGCCATGCCGAACCTGACACTGCTCGCGCTCGAATATTTCCCGACGCATCGCGGCACGGCCTCGGCGGTGCAGAACTTTACCCAGACAGTGTCGAACGGCGCCGCGGCCGGTGTGTTGGCGCCGGCGCTGTCGCCGACGCTGCCGGGTCTTGCCACCGGCATGCTGACGCTCAACGTGATTGGCCTGCTCGGCTGGTTGGCCTACCGGCGCCTGTCGGGAGTCGCGGCGGCGCACGTGCCTTGACCCCGCTCGTGGGGCGCGGAGAAAATCGCCCTTCACTTTTCTGAATTGTCTCCCGGACCTGCTTATGGACATGCCAGCCGCCATCCGCGCCGTCATCGAGCGACGCGACCTGAAAGTCGACGAGATGCGAGCGGTCATGCGCCTCATCATGACCGGGGCCGCCACGCCGGCACAGATCGGCGGTTTTCTCGTCGGGTTGCGCATGAAGGGCGAGACGGTCGAGGAGATCGCCGCCGCCGCGGAGGTGATGCGCGAGCTCGCGGTACATGTCGGCGTTTCGGGCCCGCACCTCGTCGATACCTGCGGCACGGGTGGCGATGGCGCCAGCACCTTCAATATTTCCACGGCGGCGGCCTTCGTCGTCGCAGCGGCCGGCGGCAAGGTCGCCAAGCACGGCAATCGCTCGGTGTCGTCCAAGAGCGGCAGTGCCGACGTGCTGGAGGCGGCCGGGGTGAACCTCGACCTCGGTCCAGAGCAGGTCGCGCAGTGCGTGAACGAGGTCGGCGTGGGCTTCATGTTCGCGCCCAAGCACCACGGTGCGATGAAACATGCCATCGGTCCGCGGCGCGAGATGGCCGTACGCACGATCTTCAATCTGCTCGGTCCGCTCACCAATCCGGCGGGCGCCCCGAACCAGGTCCTGGGTGTGTTCGCGGAGCACTGGGTCGAACCGCTCGCCGAGGTGTTGCAGCGGCTCGGCAGCGAACATGTCCTCGTAGTCCATGCCGAGGACGGCATGGACGAGATTTCCATTGGCGCGCCGACCCGCGTGGCGGAACTAAAGGCAGGGCGCGTGCGTGTCTTTACGGTTCAGCCCGAGGATTTCGGCCTCCAGCGCGGCGACGTGCGTTCGCTGGCGGTAGCGACAGCGGCCGACAGCCTTAAGATCATCGAGCGCGTATTCGCCAACGAAACGGGCGCAGCGCGTGACATCGTCGCACTGAATGGCGGCGCGGCGATCTATGTCGCTGGGCTGGCTGAGGACCTGAGGGCCGGCGTGCAGCGCGCGCTGGAGGTCATTGCCTCCGGCGCGGCGCGCGAGAAGCTGGCGGCGCTCATCGCCCTGAGCCAGCGACTCGCGGCGAAATGAACTCCACCCCGGATATCCTGAAGCGCATCCTGGCACGCAAACGCGAGGAGTTGCGCGAGCGCATGGGGCGCGTGCCATTGAGTGCATTGCGGGAGCGGATTTCCGGAGTCGATCCGGCGCGTGGTTTCGTCGAAGCGATCGAGCGCCGCAACGCGAGAGGCAAGGCCGCCGTGATCGCCGAGATCAAGAAGGCGAGCCCGAGCAAGGGTGTGCTGCGGGCCGACTTTCGCCCGGCCGAAATCGCACGCAGCTACGAACGTAGCGGTGCCACCTGCCTGTCGGTGTTGACCGACGTCGACTTCTTTCAGGGCAGCGACGCCGACCTGCAAGCCGCGCGCGCGGCCTGCGCGCTGCCGGTGTTGCGCAAGGATTTCACCATTGACCCCTACCAGGTCTATGAGGCCCGCGCGCTCGGCGCCGACTGCATCCTGCTGATTGTGGCGGCGCTGAGTGATTCCCAGCTGAGCGAGTTGTCGACCTGCGCGCAGGAGGTTGGTGTCGACGTGCTGGTCGAGGTGCACAACGCCGACGAGCTTGAGCGCGCCTTGCCGCTCCACACGCGACTGATCGGCATCAACAACCGTGACCTGCACACTTTCGAGACGCGGCTCGAGACGACGCTCGATCTGTTGCCGCGCGTCGGGAAGGATCGAATCATCGTGACGGAAAGTGGTATCTTGCAACCGGACGATGTGCGGAAAATGCGAGCGAGGGGTGTGAACGTTTTCTTGGTTGGCGAAGCGTTTATGAAAGCCGCGGACCCCGGTGCACGGCTGGCAGAACTGTTCTCCGGGGAGGCAAAGTGAAGGCGCAAATTCTGTGGACGGGTGGCGTAAGTTTTGAGGGCCGATCAGACAGCGGCCACGCCGTGCCGATGGACGGATCGCCGGAGTTCGGTGGCCAGAACAAGGGCGCGCGGCCAATGGAGTTGGTGCTGATCGGAATGGGCGGGTGCACGGCGTTTGATGTGGTGCATATCCTGCGCAAGGGCCGCCAGGAGATTACGGATTGTGTTGCCGAAATCGATGCCCAGCGTGCCGAAACCGATCCCAAGGTCTTTACCAATATTCACATCCACTTCAGGGTGACCGGCCGCAAGCTCGATGCCAGGCGTGTGGAGAATGCCATCAAGTTGTCCGCCGACAAGTACTGCTCGGCATCGATCATGTTGGGAAAGACCGCGACCATTACGCACGACTTTGAAATCATCGAGGCAGGAGCATGAGCCGAAGAGCAGGGGCCCCGCGTGGTTCGCGGGCATGCGACCGGCGAATTGTTGCCGACCGCCGACAGCACGCCATAGCAGGCTGTAATGTTCTCGCGGAGGCGGCCCCGTGAGCGAGACAATCTCCGTGAACGAGCGATTCCGCGCGCTGGCCGATTCTTACTACACGGCCTGGTTCCGTTATCACCCGGAAGCTGCCGTTGAGGTCGGGGTCGCGGGCTATGCGCACCTGCTGGCGCCAGTCGGCGAGGAAGCGCGCGGCGCACTGATCTGCCTCAATGACGAGATGCGGACCGCGCTCGAAGAGCTTCCCCGCGCTGAGCTCGACGCCGATGCCATGGTCGACTATGACCTGCTGGCTGGCGCGGTCGCAGTTGAGAACCAGTTCCTGATCGACATTGAGCCAAATCGCGTCGATCCGGCACGCTATCTGCCGGTGCACGCGATCTACCAGCTCACCATCCGCGAGGTGGACGGATTCTCCGACGCGCTGACCAGGCGCCTTGAGGCGATCCCGCAGTCGCTTGCCGCCGCCCGCGCGTGGGTGGCGGAGCGCAGTGCGGCGGTTCCGGCACTGTGGGCATCGTCGGCCATTCGCACGGCACGCGCCGGTGTCGGGTTCCTGCAGTCACTGCCGACGCATCCGAAGATTATCGCGGCGGGCGGGATTGCCGGGCTGGAGACGCTACTGCACAAGGCCGCGCGCGCCTTGCAGGACTACAGCGATTTTGTCGAGGTTGAATTGCTCCCGACGGCCAAGGGTGAGTTCGCCTGCGGTGAGCGCTACTTCACGAGCCTGTTGCGTTGGCGGCATGGCCTGGATGTCTCGCCGGACGTGCTACGCGCATTTGGCGAAGAGCTGGCGGCGCGCACCGGCGCCGAACTGCGCGCCGCGTGCCGCGAGCTGGCGGGCACGGAGGAACTCGCGGTGGTCCTGGACAAGGTGCGCGCCCAGCACCCCACCGCGGCAGAGCTGCTGTCTGTCTATCGGCGCGAGATGGAGTCGGCGCGCGTTTTCGTCGTCCAACATGCGCTGGTGAGCGTGCCGGAGCGCGAGTCACTCGAAGTGGTCGAGACACCGGTATTCCTGCGCCACCAGATTCCCTTCGCGGCGTATTGCGAGCCGCTCCCCAACGACCCGGAGCAACGCGGTTTCTATTACGTCACGCCACCGACCGACGCCGCCGAGCTCGCCGAGCACGATACCGCCGGCCTCATGCACACCTGTGTGCACGAGGCATGGCCGGGGCACCATCTGCAGTTTGTGACTGCCAACTGCAATCCGGTCGCGCGCAGTCTGCCGCGGCTGCTAAATGCCTCGGCGACGCTGTACGAGGGCTGGGCGCTATACAGCGAGCAGTTGATGCATGAACAGGGTTTCCTCAACCGGCCCGAGCAGCGCGTGCTGCTGCTGCGCGACCGGCTGTGGCGCGCGTTGCGGATCGTGATCGATGTCGACATCCACACCCGTGGTGTGACTGCGGAGACGGCAGCCGAGCGGCTGGCGACGCAGCTCGGTTTTGCGCCCGCGCAGGCGATGGCCGAGCTCACCTGGTACACGCGTGCACCGACCGTGCCGCTTGGCTACGCGACCGGGTGGGCGCTCATCAACGCGCTACGCGCTGGAATGCAGCGCCACAAGGGATTCTCGTTACGAGATTTTCATGACCGTCTGCTGTCACAAGGATCAATTCCGCTACCAAAGGCGATCGAGCGGGCCTTTGGCCAGGAAGCATGGCATCAGGCACGAGGCGGGGTGTTCCAATGAGCAACGCAATCAAGCGGCCGGCCGGGCTGCTCGGCATGCATCATGTGGCGCTCCGGGTCAGGGATCTTGAGGCCTGCGAGCGATTTTACGCCGGGCTACTCGGGATGCAGGTCGAATGGCGCCCGGATCCTGACAATGTTTATCTCACCAGCGGCCGGGATAATGTCGCATTGCATCGCGCCGCTGCGGACTTGGCACCGGAAGCGGCGCAACACCTTGATCACATCGGGTTCATCATGGATGGCCCGGCGGCGGTCGATGCCTGGCATGCGTTTCTCGCCGGGCAGGGCGTGCGGATCGTCAAGGAACCCAGGACGCATCGCGACGGCGCAAGAAGCTTCTATTGCCTCGACCCGGATGGGAACACGGTCCAGATGATCTTCCACCCGCCAATTGCGCCGCGCCTTGCCGGCACCTGACGCGCGGGTCTACAGCCAGTAAACCGAGCGAGTCATCGCTTTCGAGACAAGTTGCATTAGCCGTTTGACCGGCCGCGGCAGCTCTGCCGCGCCCGACTCGATGGCAGTCGTGGCGTGGTGGCCTTCGTCCTCGCGCATCTGTATCAGGATTGCCCGGCTCTTGTCGTCTTGCACCGGGAGCCGTGCCAGGTGTTCATCCAGGTGGCGCACCACCTGGCGTTCGGTCTCCGCGACAAATCCAAGACTCCATTTGTCCCCCGCGGCGCCCGCGAGCGCGCCGATGGTGAACGAACTGGCATAGAACAGGGGATTCAGGTAACTCGTGTGGGTGCCCATCTCCCGGGCCCGTTGCTCGGTCCACGCCAGATGGTCGTTCTCCTCGATCGCCGCCTGCTCCATCTTGTCGCGCACATTCGGTAAACGGGCAGTCAGCGCCTGGCCCTGGTAGAGCGCCTGCGCACAGACCTCGCCGGTATGGTTGATGCGCATGAGGCGCCCGACGAGATCGCGCTCGCTTTCGCCGAGTGTGGCATCCGCGCAGCGGGACGCGGGATTCGGGCGACTGCTCGCGGGCGGCGGGCCGAACACGGTTCGCAGGGCCTGGTCGAACTGCCCGACGAAATCGTCGAGCCGGGAATAGTTGCGCTTCAGCATAGGTATAACGATACGGCGGCAACCGCAGCCCGACAAGTCAGACGGCCGTCGGCGGCGCAACGGTCGGTCCAATGAGCTGCGCGAGCAGCGTTACCGGGTGCATTACCTCGATGTTGAAGCCAGTCGCGCGTATGCCAGCGCGCAGTTGCAGGGCGCAACCGAGGCTCGAAGTGACGACCACTTCCGGCGCGAGATCCGCCAGAAGGTCCACTTTTGCGTCGCGCAGGCGTTGCGCCAGTTCCGGCTCGGTGAGCGGGTAGAGTCCTGCGCCACCGCAGCATATGTCGTTCTCGGGCAGGGGAAGTAGTGCAAGGCCCGGGATCTGTCGCAGCAGCGTAAATACCTCATCGGGGCGGCGAAGCACGTGGGAGACGCTGCAGGGCACATGAACGGCCACGCGCGTGCTGCTCGCTTTCGCCGGTAGCCACTGCCGCCAGTCTTCTGCAGCAAGCAGGCTCACGATATCAATCGTTCGCCCTGCCATCGTCGCCGAGCCAGCGGTAGGGCCGGGCTCGAGCAGGTGCGCGGTGCAGCCGCTTACCAGGCTGACAATGCGATCGTATTCACGTCCACTCAGGGCGTCTGCATTGGCGCCGGCCAGCGCGGTTGCCGTGCCCGGATCCCCCGCGTGTTGCGCCATGGCGCCGCAGCATCTCTGCCCCGGCGGCACATGCACGTCATAGCCGATATGCGTGAGGACCCGAACTGCCGCGTCGATCGTGGTGCGGTCAAGCACATTGGCCACACAGCCGACAAAGAGTGCGAGCGCGCCGCGCCGTGGCGAGCGAGCAGGGGTTAGAGCCGGCCAAGGAGACGGCGGGGAAAGTCGAAGCATGCCGGACAGCAACGCGTCCAGCCCTAGCAAGCGCGCCACGCCACTCGCGCGCAGCAACCACAGATGGCCGCTGCGTTGCGCCACGGCCAGCAAGCGTGCACGCAACAATGCGCGCGATATCGACTGGGACTCGACGAGCCGGCGCACAAGGCGCGGTCGAAATTTTCCACTCGCGGTCGGCGCGTCCTGCGTCGCCAATAACGCGCGCGTGTCATCGATCAGCGCGCCGTAGGCAACGCCAGAGGGACACGCCCGTTCGCAGGCGCGGCAGGCAAGACATCGATCGAGATGTGCCGTGAGGGTGGCGGTCGCGTGCAGTTCGTTTGTGGCAAGCGCCCGCGCGAGCGCGATGCGCCCGCGCGGCGACTCTGCTTCGTTTCGGGTCAGGCGGTAGGTTGGGCAGAGCGGCAGACACAGACCACAGGCGACGCATCGCTCGGCTTCGGTTCGGATGCGGGTGGCGATCTCCACGATGGGTCTCAGTCGACGCCGCATAGAGTGCGCCGATGGGGTAGTCTACAATCTTGCGACGCTCGATTCCTGCTGTGATTCCAACCATGTCCGACTACTATCGCTACCACGTGTTCTTCTGCATCAACCAGCGCGATGACGGTTCGGCGTGCTGCGCCAATCACAACTCCCAGGCGATGCGTGACTACGCCAAGGCGCGCATCAAGGAGCTGGGTCTCGCGGGGCGGGGCAGGGTTCGCGTCAACAATGCCGGTTGCCTGGACCGCTGCGAGGAGGGTCCGGTGGTCGTCATCTACCCCGAGGGGACGTGGTACACCTACGTGGATCGAGAGGACATCGACGAGATCATCGAACAGCATCTCGTACATGGACGGACCGTGGATCGCCTGAAGATCTGAGCATCACGCGCCCGTGATCGGCGCCATTTGTCCTTGCGAAAGCGGTGTCACGGAGGTGGTGGAGAGCCTCGTGCTTCCTCTCTGAATAGCCGCCACTACTTTCCAGAATCTGCCACCTTGGCGGTTTCGTGTCAGGTCTCACAGATATATTATATGTATTTAAATCAATGACATATGTAATTGTCAGGTTGACTTATTGACAGTGTATTAGAAGATTCTAAAATACGCATATTCGATCTGAACTATCTGGATTGCATCTGGTCTGAAGTTTGCAAGGAAGTTCAGGATCTCAGGATTTGTGGCCCGGCGAGCTATACGGCGGGCAGAAAGGCTCCTCCATCCTCCTAGTGGTGGTTCGGGCGTGGCTCCAAAAGCCACGCCTTTTTTTTGCCCTTTTCCCAGTGGGCGACCTTTGCGCGGATCCTGCCGAGTCCACAGGCACCAATCCTGGGGCACGAATTCCTCCATGCGTGGCGGCAGGGAGATGCGGCAAAGGGGCCCTCTCACCGGTTGCGGGTAGGACCTTGATTCTGTACTATTCGCGCCCTTCGCGCGCCGGACTAAACTGCCGCGCGTTCAGAGAAATCCACTGGAATGACCCCGGCCATGAAGACTTTTTCCGCCAAGCCCGAGACGGTGAAGCGCGACTGGTACGTGATTGACGCGAGCGGCAAGGTGCTCGGGCGTCTCGCCACGGAAGTCGCCCGCCGGCTGCGCGGCAAGCACAAGGCAGAATTTACCCCGCACGTGGACACCGGCGACTACATCGTGGTCGTCAATGCCGAGAAGGTGCTCGCCACGGGCAAGAAGGACACCGACAAGTTCTATCATTCGTATTCCGGATACCAGAGCGGGCTCAAGTCGATCAGCCTGAGCGACATGCGCCGGCGCGCGCCGCAGCGCATTATCGAAGAGGCGGTGCGCGGCATGTTGCCGAAGAACCCGCTTGGCCGCGCGATGATTCGCAAGCTCAAGGTGTACGCGGGCCCGAATCACGAACATCAGGCGCAGGCCCCGAAGGCGCTCGAGATCAAGTAATTTCCTGGACTGACGAAGCATGGCGACTCAAAGCTATATCGGTACCGGCCGGCGCAAGACGTCGACGGCACGCGTGACCCTGAAGCCCGGCAAAGGCGAATTCTCGGTGAACAACCGCACGCTCGACGAGTACTTCGGGCGCGAAACCTCGCGCATGGTCGTTCGCCAGCCATTCGTGGCGGTCGACATGCTGAATCGCTTTGACGTCGAGGTAAACGTCGCGGGTGGCGGGCCGAGCGGCCAGGCCGGCGCGATTCGCCACGGCATCACGCGCGCGCTGATGAAGTACGATGAAGCGCTGCGCAAGACCCTGCGCAAGGCCGGTTACGTGACACGCGACTCGCGCGCGGTGGAGCGAAAGAAGCCGGGTCTGCACAAGGCGCGCAAGCGGCCGCAGTACTCGAAGCGCTAACCCGAAGGCGTTGTCTCTCGCACAAAGGCCACTCCCCGGAGTGGCCTTTGTTTTTTGTACGTTCGGGTGGACGGCGAAATTGATTCTGTCGGGTGCGGTCTCTAGAATTCGACACCCGTCTTGGGGGATCGTCTAACGGTAGGACGAGTGACTCTGACTCACTTAATCTAGGTTCGAATCCTAGTCCCCCAGCCAATAAACAAATCGGCCCGCCTTGCGCGGGCCGATTTGTCTATTGGCCAGGATTTAGAATGAGAACCCTCGCCGATTGGATAGAGGCGAGGGGTGCGGAGCACGGATGCCCCGTTTGCACCCTTGGGTTCGACCAAATCGCGGGGAGCGATTTGGAACAGCGGAGCGAAGCGACGCTAGCCCTGAAGGGGCGAGGCGCATGGACGCGCCGAGTAATCCTAGTCCCCCAGCCATGCAAACACAGAACCCGCCCTTGTGGCGGGTTCTGTGTTTGTGCGGGGACTGAGGATGAGAACCGGCAGGTTCGACAAAACGGCCCCCTTCGCGGGGCCGCTCTGGTTTATGCATCCGAATCCTTACTCCAGCCGGTTGCGAGCAGGATGTTGCCGGTTCTGCTCCACCTATCCACAGCGATTGACATCGATGCGTACACAAAGATGAAGAGCCCCCTGTTTGATCTCCACTGGAATTTATATCTATGAAACTGTTACCTATATATAACAATGGGTTGGGGCGCACATCCCAGCCAGGCGACTGTCATTCAGGGATGCCAGAATGTTTGCTTGTTGCGTAGTAGCAACTAACAGTGCATTAGCTGTTGCTAATGCGCAAATTTTTGTTGCTGCGATGCATCCGCGGTGTTATAAAACCGTCGGCACCGCAAGTGCCAGCTTAAACGTTTAGGCATAAACAACTCTCTCTTTACTGGAGGAATACATGAAGAAGCACATTCTGATCGCGGCAGTCGGCGCTGCGCTGGTTGCTGGCCCGATCGCGGCCAACGCCGAACTGACGGCGTACGGCAAGGTGAACACCGGCGTCGCCTTCGTTGACAACGGCAACGATAACGACAGCAGCACGATCGCGGTGACTGACGACGCTTCGCGTCTCGGTTTCAAGGGCTCCACGGATCTCGGCGGCGGCATGAAGGCTCTCTACCAGTATGAGATCACCATCGACGTGGACCAGGGCGGTTTCGGCGGTGCGCGTGACGTGTTCGCCGGTCTCGGCGGCAATTGGGGTACGGTCCGCCTCGGCCAGTACAACACCGCGTACAAGCTGGTGAGCGTGCCGACGGAAATCTTCGGCGACACCATCGCTGACTTCACGGCCAACGGTTTCTCGGGTGAGACGCGCCAGGCCAACAACATCGGCTACAACTCGCCGAAGTTTGGCCCCTTCTCGTTCGCCGTCGAGTACTCGACCGGCAACGAGACTGGCAGCAGCACCGCGGCGGTCAATCCGTATAACCTCGCGGGCTACTTCAACACCGGCAACATCTATGTCGCACTCGGTTACTACGACTATGACCTGACTTCCGGCTCGGCTGGCCTGAAGAGCGCAATGAAGCTGTCGGGCCAGTGGAAGATCGCTGGGTTCCGCATTGCTGCTACCTATGAGGACCAGAGCGGCGAGGGCAATACCGTCGTGACAGACACCCTCAGCGTGGCGGGCTCCTGGTCGTTCGGCAACAACGAGATCGCCGGCACCTACTCGATGTATAGCGCTGACGGCTCCGGCGGTGCGTCCACCTCCAACCTGGACTGCTCGATGATCGGTGTGGGCTATTTCTACCACTTCTCGAAGACCACCGATCTGAACCTGGTGTACAACACCATCAGCAACGACAGTGCCGCAACCTGCGGCGGTCGCATGTTCAGCGCGGCGAGCAATGCTCTGACCGGACCTACGGCTGGCAAGAACCCGAGCGGCCTGCAGGCTCAGCTCAGCATGTCGTTCTAAGGTTGCCATCTGACGGTTGATCGATTAGTTACAATAATCAAATGCTGTAATCGTAACGGGGCCCGCAAGGGCCCCGTTTTTTTTGCCCTACAGGGACGTAGCAATCCCTCTCCGGGNNGATTCGCGCTTTGGCCGGGCGGACTCTTCATGGAAGTAGCAATCCCTCCGCGGGGAGGCAAACATCGCTCTGCCGCGGGAGCGGCGCGTGCAGAACGCGCTGAGCCAGTCGGTCTGATAGAATTCGCGGCTTGCAAGGAACCGAGCAGGACATGATCAAGGTCGGCATCGTGGGCGGGACCGGTTACACAGGCGTGGAACTGCTGCGCCTGCTTGCCGTGCATCCAAAGGCACAGCTCAGGGCCATCACCTCGCGCGGCGAGGCCGGCAAGAAGGTGGCCGACTTGTTCCCGAGCCTGCGCGGCCATATCGACCTCGCTTTCAGCGAGCCGGACCCCAAGGCGCTGGCCGCCTGTGATGTGGTGTTTTCGGCCACTCCCAATGGTGTCGCCATGACCCACGCGCGCGACTTGGTCGCCGCCGGCGTGAAGCTCATCGATCTGGCGGCCGATTTTCGCCTCACGGACCCGGCGGTCTGGGAAAAGTGGTACGGCATGCCGCACGCCTGCCCGGAGCTGCTGGCGGAGGCCGTCTACGGGCTGCCCGAGGTCAATCGCGAGCGCATCCGCAAGGCGCGGATCGTTGGCAATCCCGGCTGCTATCCGACCGCGGTGCAGCTCGGTTTCCTGCCGCTGATAGANNGTCTCACGGACAGGTCCGCGGATCCGCAGGCGCTCTACGAACAGCGCTATGCCAACGAACCTTTCGTGGACGTGTTGCCGGCCAAGAGCCATCCCGACACGCGCTCGGTCCGCGCATCCAACGATTGTCGCATCGCGATTCATCGCCC
>DKBM01000110.1:0-6160 GCA_002451215.1 Proteobacteria bacterium UBA6900 | reverse complement strand
CTGCGTCATCAACGACTACGCCGATCGCGGATTCGATCAGCACGTGGCGCGCACCCGCGCCCGCCCGCTCGCCGCCGGGCGCGTGCGCGCGCGCGAGGCGCTGTGGCTGTTTGTGGCGTTGTCGCTTGCGGCATTCGCACTGGTGCTCACGCTGAACGCGCTCACCATTCAGCTCTCACTTGTCGGTGCGGCGCTGGCGGCGACCTACCCCTTCATGAAGCGCTACACCCATCTGCCACAGTTCTATCTCGGCATGGCGTTCGGTTGGGGCATCCCCATGGCGTTTGCCGCCCAGACCGGCGCAGTGCCGCCGCTCGCCTGGGTGCTGTTCGCTGCCAATGTCAGTTGGGCGGTTGCCTATGACACGGCTTATGCAATGGTCGATCGTGACGATGATCGCAAGATCGGAGTGAAATCCACGGCCATTCTATTCGGGCGCGCCGACCGGCTCATGATCGGCCTGTTCCAGACCGCGACCCTCGGCTTGCTGGTGCTTGCCGGATTCATGAGCGGGCGGGGATTCGGCTATCATGCCGGCCTCACGGTGGCGGCGCTTCTCGCGCTGTACCAGCAATGGTTGATCCGCCACCGGAACCGTGAAGCGTGCTTTCGTGCGTTTCTGAACAACAATTGGTTTGGACTCGCGGTGTTTGCGGGCCTGCTGACGGATTACCTCGGCTAAAAGCCGATCTGGAGCCCTACATGAAGCTCTTCGGTTCGCTGACCTCCCCGTTTGTGCGCAAGGCGCGCATCCTCATCAAGGAAAAGAATCTTCCCTGCGAATTCGTGGTGGCCGATCCGACGGAGGCCGGCGGAGTGGTGCGCACGCGTAATCCGCTCTGGCAGGTTCCAGTGCTGGAAACTGATGACGGCGAGTCGCTGTTCGACTCACCGGTTATCGTTGAGTACCTGGACAGCTTGTCGACACCGGCGTTACTCGCGACGTCGGGTGCGCTGCGCTGGCAGATATTGCGCTGGCAGGCACTGGCGGACGGCATTATGGAAGCAGTGATCGCCCGCTTCCTCGAAGGCCGCCGGCCAATCGTTCAGCAATCTTCTGACCAGATCACGTTTCAGGAGGCCCGAGTCGCGGCGGCCCTGGCGTTTGCCTCCAGCCGTTTGAAGGCCGAGCAGTTTCTGCTGGAGGGACGCTTCACCTTGGCCGATCTCGCGCTCGCGGTGGCGCTCGAATACACCGACTTTCGCTATCCGCATGACTGGCGCGCGCAGCATCCGCGACTGGCGTTCTGGCTCGCCGGTATCAGCGTGCGCGCCTCCTTCTCCGAGACCGTGCCGCCCGGCATGGAGCGGCCGCAACGCGTTCCGAATTGAGTCAANNGCCGCGGTCGGCACGGCACTGCCGGAAACCATGGTCCCGGTCGTGGCGATCCTGAGTACCGTCGGATCGCAGCAACTGCGTGAAGAGGTTGGCGTGGGCGCCATCCTCGGCGCTCCGCTCATGCTTTCGACGCTGTCGCTGTTCCTGATGGCGGCATTCGCTGCTCACAAGCGCGGCTGGACTGACGCCCTGCATCCCGAGCGCAGCGGGCTGACGCGCGATCTCCGCTGGTTCCTGATCGCCTTCACGCTCAGCGCACTCGCGATTTTCGTGCCGCACGAGTGGCCGACCATCCGCGGCGTCATCGGTATTGTCCTGGTACTTATCTATTTCGTTTACATCCTGCAGACCGTGCGTGCCTCAGCCAGGTTGGTCGCCGACGGCCACGGCACGGAAGCCGAGGAGCCGCTGTTTCTGGTGCGCCTGCTCAAGGCGTTCGGGGTGCGTGAGGGAGTGGTTGTTGTGCTGCTGCAACTCGCGCTAGGCCTCGCCATGATTATCGGTGGTGCGCACGGCTTCGTGCATGGTATTGAGTCGCTCTCGGCGATTCTCGGAATTTCTGCTTTGGTGTTGTCGCTGCTGATCATTCCGGTTGCCACCGAGTTGCCGGAAAAGGTCAACTCAATTCTGTGGATTCGCCGGCGCAAGGACACGCTCGCGTTCGGCAACATCACCGGGGCAATGGTCTTCCAGGGCACGCTACTGCCGGCGCTCGGTATATTGCTTACCCCGTGGGAGTTTCGGCGCGAGGTGTTTGCCGGACTCATTCTTACCATCGCGGCGAGTAGCTATCTTCTGCTGATGTTGCGGCGCGGCACATTGCGGCCCTACCACTTGGTCGGGAATGGCGGCTGTTATCTCGCCTACCTGGTTACCGTCCTGGTGTAGCGGGACTTCGCGCGCGTGACTGACGCGGGCGAATTTCCGTGTGCGGGCAGACCCTTTTTCATAGAGGGCCCGGTTGGCCGGATCGAAACGCTCGCTTCCTGTCCGGCGCGCGAGGCGGTGAGGGCCAGCGCCGTGATCCTGCATCCGCATCCGCTTCATGCCGGGACCATGCACAACAAGGTAGTCAGCACCTTGGCGCGCGCCTTTCACGAGCTCGGCCTGCATACGCTTCGCTTCAATTTTCGCGGAACAGGTTCGAGCGAGGGCAGTTTTGATCATGGCGAGGGCGAGTCGGCGGATCTCATGGCCGTGCTCGCGTGGCTGCGCGCGCGCCGACCGCAGGATGAGCTTTGGCTGGCCGGTTTCTCCTTTGGCGGCTATATCGCGTTGCGCAGTGCCGAGGCAGCTGGTGCGGCACGCCTCATCACAGTGGCCCCGTCGGTCAATCTCGATGCGGCACCACAGGCACCGCGCATGCCGTGGTTGCTGATTCAGGGCGAACAGGACGAAGTTGTCCCGTACGCGAAAGTGCGCGAATGGCTCAATGGCCTCAGCCGCCGCCCCGACCTCTTGTTGCTGCCAGACGCTGGTCATTTTTTTCACGGTCGTCTCCTCGAGCTACGCGCACACATACAGGCGCGCCTCGGGGCGCATGTTCCGCGCGCGTAGGCACGTGCCTCGTGCAGGCGGCGAGCGTAAGATAGCGCCCCATGACATCGGGCGAATCTTCATTGCTGCGATACGCGGTGTTTGGCCATCCAGTGGCGCACAGCAAGTCGCCGCGCATTCACATGCTGTTCGCTCAGCAGCTTGGGCATTCAATCGAGTACACCGCTATCGATCTTGAGCCTGGGCATTTTGCAGAAGGCGTGGACGCGTTTCGCGTCGCGGGTGGTCGCGGCGCGAATGTTACCGTGCCGTTCAAGCGCGACGCCTACGAGCTTTCCACGCACCCGAGTGACCGGGCCCGACAGGCGGGCGCCGTGAATACCCTGCGTTTCGACCCTGATGGCTCTATCTTCGGTGACAACACGGACGGTACGGGCCTGGTGCATGACCTGACACGCAATTTGGGCGTGCACCTGCGGGACAGGAACATCCTGCTGCTTGGCGCGGGCGGCGCGGTGCGTGGGGTACTCGGTCCATTGTTGCGCCAGCATCCCGCACTGGTGGTCATCGCCAATCGTACCGTGGCCCGGGCCAAGGAACTCATCAGTACGTTTGCAGCGCTTGGACGTGTCGAGGCCAGCGGTTTCGACGCGTTGAAGGGGCGCCGTTTTGATCTGGTGATCAACGGCACGGCGGCGAGCCTGAGTGACGACGTACTGCCACTGCCGCCGAACCTCTTTGCCAACCGCGCGCTCGCCTACGACATGATGTACGGAGAGAAAAGCCGGCCGTTTCTCGATTGGGCCGCGACCCACGGCGCGGAAACAGTGACGGATGGACTCGGAATGCTGGTCGAACAGGCAGCGGAATCATATTTTCTGTGGCACGGCGTGCGCCCCGCCACCCCCACTGTGATTCAAACCTTGCGCCGCGAGGGGTGATTGGCTTTAATGCCAGCGCTCGACGGCACCGAATCGCCGTCCAACGATTAACCCTCACATCGGAGTCGGCATCCAGTCATGACTAACAGCACGTGCATCATGCTTGCGCTCTCCACCATCCTGCTCGTGTCGGGTTGTTCAGGTCGCGTTGGCGGCGACGTTGCGCGGCAGTGCTCCGAGGGGCTCGACGCCGCGTATGCAGAGCTGAACAAGGCCAAGGTTGACGGATTCGGCGAGGCGGTGGAGGTGACCAAGGCTGCGAGTCTCCTCGCGGCCGCTGACGTGCAAAAGCAATTTGAGAAATTCCCGAATTGTGTTGATAAGGTGCGGCGTGCCCGCGCCTATCTGGCCGACATACGCCGCTGACTTTTTAGTTAGCGACCTGCAAGGTAGCGGTCCTTGAGCCGCACGTAGTGTCGTGCAGAGTATTCGAACCACTTCATTTGCTCCGCCGTGAGCGCACGCACGCGTCGCGCCGGTCGCCCGACGTAAAGGTATCCACCCTCCAGGATCTTTTCCTCGGTGACCAGGGAGCCGGCACCGAGCAGCACGCCCTCGCGCAGGATTGCGCCGTCGAGGATCACCGATCCCATGCCGACTAGGCAGCGGTTCTCGATCGTGCAGGCATGCAGCACAACGTTGTGGCCGACGGTCACGTCAGCACCGACCATTGCCGCCCGCCCGCCCGGTTGCGCATCATGCGAATGCGTCACATGAATCACGCTTCCGTCCTGGATATTGCTGCGCGCGCCGATACGGATGCGATTGACGTCGCCACGGATCGAGCACATTGGCCAAACCGAGACATCATCGCCGAGTTCCACGTTGCCGATCACTGCGGCCTGTTCATCCACGTAGACGCGCGCGCCCAGCTGTGGCGTACTTTCCTGAAAGGATCGGATGCCCATGGTTTCCTCGTAATGCTCGGTTGGTGTTATTCGGTGCGCCGCCGTAGCAGAGATTCTGCTCAGCGCTCCCAGGCGAGTGGCGGCTCGTCCAGTTCGGCGACCTGCTGGCGAAGCGTGAGGATCTGATCTTCCCAGAACCGACGCGAGTCGAACCACGGAAACGCGCGCGGAAACGCGGGATCATCCCAGCGGTTGCCGATCCACGCGTTGTATCGCAACAGCCGCAGTCCCCGCAGTGCCTCAATCAGTACCAGCTCGCGTGCATCGAAATCCATGAACTCCGTATAGCCGCGTAACACGTCTGCGAGCTGTTGTTCACGCTCCTCGCGGCTACCGGAGAGCAGCATCCACAGATCCTGCATGGCCGGTCCCATGAGGCAATCGTCGAGGTCGACCAGGAACGGCCCTTGGCGCTCGTGCCACAGCACGTTGCCAAGATGGCAATCGCCATGCAGCCGCTGCAAACGTACGCCGCCAGCGGTTTCGAAGGCGCGCGCGATGCCAGCCAGTAGCATCTCCGCGACTGCGCGAAATGGCTCATGCAGCTCGGGCGGAATGAAAGGGCTCCCGATGAGAAACGTCACCGAATGCGTGCCGAACTCCTCAATGGTGAGCTGCGGACGGTGGTGAAAACGCCCGGCGCTACCGGCGCGATGCAGCCGTCCGAGGTAGCGGCCAAGCAGTTCGCGATCGGCCGCGTGATTGAGCTCCGGTGCGCGGCCCGGTTGCCAGGGAAACAGTGCGAACAGGAATCCCGCGTGCCGATGCAGGGTATCCCCGCCATAGGCTGTCGGCGCCACGACCGGGATTTCCTGCTCGGCGAGCAGCGCGGCAAACTGGTGTTCCTCGCGGATTGCGGCCTCGCTCCAGCGGTGCGGGCGGTAGAACTTTGCCACCAACGGCCCCATCTCTTCGATGTCGACGCGGTAGACACGGTTCTCGTAGCTATTGAGCGCCAGCAGGCTTCCGGTGCAGCGCGGCCCGCAGGTTTCGACTGCGTCGAGAATCACGTCCGGTGTCAGGGCGTCGTAGGGATGAGCGCGGTGCATGCGCAACGTTCTCGCTATAATGTCGATCGGTATCGCACACGCCTTTTAACATGGTAAATCCGATTTTGCATGAATACCGTCACTGAGCCGAATCCGTTGCTCGATTTCTCGGGACTACCCCGGTTCCGGGCGATTCGCCCCGAGCATGTAACTGCCGCAGTGGATCGGGTGATCGCCGAGAATCGCGAGGCGCGCGAGCGGCTGCTCGCACAACCGGCGTTCAATTGGGACAACTTCGCCCAACCGCTCGAGGATATGAACGAGCGCCTGAACCGGCTGTGGTCGCCCGTCTCGCACCTGAACAGCGTGATGAACAACGAGGCGCTGCGCCAGGCGTACAACGAGAATCTGCCGAAACTTTCCGAGTACTACACAGAGCTTACCCACGACGAACGACTGTACGCAGCCTACAAGCAGATTGCCGCG
>DKBM01000126.1:0-3940 GCA_002451215.1 Proteobacteria bacterium UBA6900 | reverse complement strand
CAGTACTACCTCTGGTACGGCGACGCCGCCGGCCGACTCCTCGTGAAACGCCTCATCGATGCCGCCGACCGTGGCGTCAAGGTGCGCGTGCTGGTCGATGACCTCAACACAGCGATCCAGACTGCCACGAGCGTCAGCCTGCGCGACAAGGTGGCGGCCTGGATGGATAAACACCCCAATGTGCAAGTCAGGGTTTTCAATCCCTGGAAGAAGCGCGATCTCGCGGCCCGGATCAGCGAGTCGATATACGAGATGAAGCGAGTCAATCAGCGCATGCACAACAAGGCAATGATTGTCGACAACCAGGCGGTGATTCTTGGCGGGCGCAACTTCGGCGACGAGTACATGGGCCTGAATTCCACATTCAATTTCCACGATCTTGACGTGCTCGGCATTGGTCCGGTGGCGCGGCAGACTTCGACCATCTTCGATACCTTCTGGAACAGCGAGTGGTCGATGCCGGTATGGGCGCTCAAGATCCCGATCACGCCCACCGAGCAAGCCGAGGGGCGTGAAATACTCCTGAAGCTCATCACCAACGTAGAATCGCTCGCCCGCTTCCCGTTGCCGCCGCAGTCGTGGTCGGCCGAGATCGCAGCGCTGCCCCGCCGATGGCATATCGGCACCAGCAAGGTGTATTCGGACCTGCCGACGGATGGCACCATCCACCAGTTGATGATAGAGAAGACACTGGCACTCCTCGCATCGCCTCAGCGGGAGCTGCTCGTCGTCAACGCCTACATCATTCCAACCGAGCGCGGGATGGAGACGCTGCGCACGTTGAGAAATCGCGGTGTCAGCACGCGGATTCTCACGAACTCGCTCGCCTCGCAAGACGTTCCCGCCGTGAACAGCCACTACAAGCCGTGGCGCAAGCCGATCCTCGAGGCGGGAGCCGAGCTGTACGAGATGCGCCATGACGCTGCAATACAACCGCTGCTCTCCGACACGCCGCCCACGCACGCGAAATTCATGGGCCTGCACTCGAAGGCGATGGTCATCGATCGCGAGGAGGTCTTCATCGGGTCGATGAACCTCGATCCGCGGTCCGCGCTGGTCAATACGGAGATGGGCGTGGTCATCAGGAGCCGGGGGCTGGCGGAAGCGCTCGCCAAACTGATCGAGCGCGATCTGCAGCCCGCGAACAGCTGGCGAGTCGAGCTTGATGCCGAGGGGGAACTGCGCTGGGTCAACGACAGGGAAACGGTGACTAGACAGCCCGCGCGGAACTGGTGGCAGCGCGTCGAGGATGTCTTCTTCATGATCTTTCCGAAGGAATACTACTAACGGCACTCCCGGGTCGCGCTGCTCGCTTAGGCCACTCCACTACCCTCGCGCGGGATCAAAACCAATCAGGGCATGGTATTGGCGAGTGCAGCGCTCCGATTCCGTGTTGCCCTACATATCTGGAATTGACGCTTCGACGCACAACGCTTGTCCCTTCAGGCGCTACCTGCCGAGACGCTTTTTCAGTTCCGGCAAGATGGCTTGCATCTCCTCGTAGCCCGCCATGATGGCTTCGTCCCGCTGTTTGAAACTGGTTGCGCTGGCGGGTTCGAAGTTGGGACGAATCAGGAAGTCGGCCTCGGCCGCCTCCTCCCGATTCAGCAGACAACCCTGCAGCCGGAAGGTACGCAGCACATTGTCGAAGGCGGTGCCCTTGAGCGGCGGTTGACTGCCGCAGTAGATATCGACGGCGAGGATCACATCGGCCCCCATGGCGCGGGCGAAGCGCACCGGCACCAGGGACAGCACACCGCCATCGACCAGGATTGCGCCGTTCGACTGTACCGGCACAAAGGCTCCCGGGACGCTCGACGATGCCTGCACCGCCCCTCCCACATCGCCGTCTACAACCAACAAGGCGCGTCCGTTGGTAAGGTCCGTGACCGCAATGCCCAGCGATATCGGCAGCTCCCTGATGCGGCGATGCCCGGTCGCTTCGTTGATCCACTCGGCGAGCGCCCGGCCCTTGATGACACCTTGCTGGTAAATTACCAAATCAGCCAGATCCAACTCGCTGACGGAGCGGACAACGGATTCCAACTCCCTGTAGGTCATGCCACTCGCGTAAAGGCTCGCGGCAATGGATCCCGCCGATGTGCCAGTGACCATGTCCGCCCGGACGCCCGCCTCATCGAGTGCGCGCAGCACGCCAAGGTGCACGAACCCCCGGACGCCGCCACCTCCGAATGCGATAGCAAGGCGCGGGCGCTGGCGCGCCTCGCTGCTCCGCGCAACGGGAACGACCTGCTCGGCCCGAACGGCTTCGAGCCCGTCGACCTTGTTGATCGTGGCGCAGCCGCTCAACACCAGCGCCAGCGCGCCCACGCTGAAAAACGATTGTGCGAATTTGAACATCACCGCATGCACGCTTACCCCCCTGGAACACCCGGACCCAGGAACGGCAGCTTACGGGCCAACCATGGAATTTTCCATGTCCGAACATGGGTGCCGGTGATTGCGGGCCCTGTACTGCAACACATAGCCGGAAACGAAAAGGCGCAGTGACCAGGCGTTACCGTGCGACGCCATAAGGCTTCGAGTCGGGAAATAGCCGCTCGAGACACCAAATTCAGGAATGGTGGGCCGCGGCGGACTCGAACCACCGGCCAACATGCCAAGAGCCAGCTGCTCTACCGGCTGCGCTAACGGCCCGCGCCAGGGATTGCCACGCGAAAGGCGTGGCCGACAAAACAAGGTCCGCGTTGCAGGCGGGCATCCTCTCTCTTTGAGCCTCCCGATACTTCGTGGCCAAAAAGTGATCAGATGCGCTTATCGCTTGCCGCGCGGCGGCGGCGCCGGTGCCAAAGTTTCCCGGCAGCAACTATCAGCGCGATCGCGATGACCAGCGCGTAGGGGGCAAGGCGATTGAAGGTGGCCGCCCAGGCACTCAGCTCGTTCAGCAGTAGCGCCCAGATGCCTGTGGCGATATAGGTGGCTAGCAGCACGACGACGACGTTCACCCAAGGGCGAAGCCCGATCAGGAATCCAATGATGGATCCGACCACCGGGCCTGTCATCCAGAACGGCACGAACACGAAGACGAACAGCCCGGCGATTCCAAACTTCCGCACCATGCCGGTATGCGACTCAGCAGCGACATGCATGCGGGCCACGTACGGCTGCAAGCGGCGCACCTCGATCAATTGTCGCCAGCTAAGCGCGAACAGCGGATACACAATGAGCACCTGTATGGTCTCAACCAGCATATTGAGGGGCACGACCTGCGTGTGTGTGAATCCGCTTGCATAGCCAAAGGTCATCCCGGTCGCCGGTCCGATGAAAAAGGTCAGGCTGGTCATCACCAGGTAACCCAGAATACGGTCGGGAAACAGGTGCCAGCCGATACCGAGCGCAAGCGCCAGCAGACCAGCCAGGCTCAGACCGGCAAACAGGAGCTGCCCTTCGGTGCTGGCGATAAGCCAGAAACGCCCCCGTGCCGGGGCGGTCGGCAGATTGGACTCAGATATCAACGACACCCCCACTGCTTTCGGCGCAACACCTGAATGATATCGCTCCGGAAGGTGGGCCGTGAGCAAGAGTGATGCAAGGCAGAGACAGAAATCGAGGTTCACTGGCGCCAATATGGCAGACACCGCGCCGCTTCGACTTCGCGCGTCCCGCAAACAAGAAAAGGTCGCGCGCGGCGACCCCTGTTTCCTTGGACTGGTGGGCCGTGGTGGACTCGAACCACCGACCAACTGGTTAAAAGCCAGCTGCTCTACCGACTGAGCTAACGGCCCATGCTAGGGAATGACGCTGGGAAGGCGCGTGATGCGCAATTCAGCGACATATATTAAGGAGCGCCGGATTATCCGGGCCTAGTCGATTGTTGTCAAAGTTGCTCCAAACAAAAGGGCCCGCGCACCGGCGGGCCCTGTTCGTTCGAGCACGCCAGAACTAAACCGCCTTTGGCTTCGGCATGAGCTTCATGTCT
>DKBM01000018.1:0-11658 GCA_002451215.1 Proteobacteria bacterium UBA6900 | reverse complement strand
TAGGCGTCAGTGTCGACCACGTCGAAGGTGACGGCAGCGCCGTCACGTGTGACCCGCGCAACATGGGCGAGAAACCGGTAGACCTTGTGGCCGCCCGCCTCGGGCAGCTTCATGGCGAGCTCGAACTTGTCCTGCTTCGGCAGGGTCTCCCCGTGCGCCTCGATGAAAACCCCGTCCAGACTGATGTCGCGCGTCCGGCAGGTGTGGAACCGGTCATCGGCGCCGCGCACCATCGCTTCCACCGTGAGACGCGAGCGTGGCGTGTCACGGCGTTCATGTTGTTCGGACTTCGCGGGCACAGCCACCTCCGGATGCAATGGTGCCAATCATAACGCGCAGCAGGGCGCCTGACGATCCCCGCTTGGCGTGCGTTATCATGCCCGCGTGGATGTCTCGCCGATTCTCGAATCCCTGAACGACGCACAGCGCGAGGCGGTGGCAGCGCCGCCCGGCCCGGTGCTGGTGCTGGCCGGTGCCGGGAGCGGCAAGACCCGCGTATTGACGCACCGCGTGGCGTGGCTGGTGTCGGTGGAGAACCTTTCGCCGCAGGCGCTGCTCGCGGTTACCTTCACCAACAAGGCTGCGGCGGAGATGCGCGGGCGCATCGAGGCCATGCTCGGCGCACCGGTGGGCGGCATGTGGATCGGCACCTTTCACGGGCTTTCGCATCGGCTGTTGCGCGCCCATCACCGTGATGTCGGGCTGCCCCAGACTTTCCAGATCCTCGACAGCGATGATCAGCATCGACTGATTCGCCGCGTCCTGAAGAACCTGAATCTCGATGAAGCGTACTGGCCGCCGAAGCAGGCGCAGTGGTTCATTAATGCGCACAAGGAGGAGGGCCGTCGCCCGGGGCAGCTCGGCCCGTCCAGCGACCCGACCCAGCGCGAATTGCGGCGCGTTTACGAGGCCTACGAGGAAACCTGCCGGCGCTCCGGGCTGGTGGATTTCGCGGAACTGCTACTGCGCGCCTATGAGCTATTGCGCGACAACGAGGCGTTGCGCCGCCACTACCAGGCGCGCTTTCACCACGTGCTGGTGGACGAGTTCCAGGACACCAATCGCATCCAGTATGAGTGGCTTAAGCTGTTCGCAGGTGCAAACAACAACCTGTTTGTGGTGGGCGATGACGACCAGTCAATCTATGGCTGGCGCGGCGCGCGGGTCGAAAACATCCTGCAGTTTGAGCGCGATCATCCCGGCACCCTCGTCGTGCGTCTCGAACAAAACTACCGATCCACCAGTACCATCCTGAGTGCCGCCAACGCCGTTATCGCCCACAACGAGGGCCGGCTCGGCAAGCGCCTGTGGACCGAGGGCGTGCAAGGCGATCCGGTCCAGCTCTACACCGCCTACAACGACATCGAGGAGGCGCGCTTCGTGGTCGGCCGCATCCAGGACTGGGTGGCGCAGGGGCATGCGCGCGCCGAGTGTGCGGTGCTCTATCGCAGCAATGCGCAGTCGCGCGTGATCGAGGAGCAACTCATTCAGGCAGCCGTTCCCTATCGCGTATACGGCGGAATGCGCTTTTTCGAACGCCAGGAAATCAAAGACGCGCTCGCCTACCTGCGCCTGGTCGCAAGCCGTCACGACGACCCATCTTTCGACCGCGTGGTGAACTTGCCGACCCGCGGCATCGGCGAGCGCACCATGGAGGCAGTGCGCGACGTTGCCAGGCGCGATGCCTGTTCGCTCTGGGAAGCAGCGCTCGCCCAGCTTGCCGGCGCCACGCTCCCGGCGCGGGCGCAAGGCGCATTGCGCGCGTTTCTGGCGCTGATCGAGCGCCTCGCGCAGGACACAGCCGCTCTCACGCTTGGCGAACAGACCGAGCACGTGATCACGACCAGTGGCCTTTTGGAGCACTACCGCAAGGAGAAGGGCGAGCGCGCCGAGGCGCGCCTGGAAAACCTTGAGGAACTGGTCAACGCCGCGCGCGGCTTCGAGCACGACGAGTCCGATGGCCTCGACCCGCTCAGCTCTTTTCTTGCACACGCCGCGCTCGAGGCTGGCGAGGGCGAGGCACAATCCTGGGAGGATTCGGTACAGCTCATGAGCCTGCACAGTGCCAAAGGTCTCGAGTTTCCGCTCGTGTTCCTGACCGGCATGGAAGAGGGCCTGTTTCCGCACCAGCGCTCGATTGCCGAGCCAGGGCGACTGGAGGAGGAGCGCCGGCTCTGCTATGTCGGCATGACGCGCGCACGCGAACGTCTGGTGCTCACCATGGCCGAGGTTCGGCGCCTGCACGGCAGCGAGCAGTACACCAGCCCATCGCGCTTCCTTGGCGAGGTCCCGCCGGAACTGGTCGAGGAGGTTCGCGCCGGGCCGACAGTGGCGAGCCCATGGAACCGCCCGGCGCCCGCGGCGGGCAGCGACGCCCGCGGCGCCATGCGTCTCGGGGGGCGCGTGCAGCATGCCACCTACGGCGAGGGGGTGATTCTGAACGTCGAGGGGCAGGGTCAACATGCCCGGGTCCAGGTCAACTTTGAGCAGGCGGGCACCAAGTGGCTGGTGCTCGCCTACGCCAATCTCAAGTCCCTCTAGCGCGCTTGCACGCCGGGCCGCTGGACTATAGTTGAAGCAGGGACTTGAGCGGCGCGCCGGGCAGGATGCCGGCTGGAGGGGCGCACCGAATGTTCGAGGACGAGACGTTGTCGAATCACACCGAGACCGGGTCAGCGGCCAAGGCCATGGCCGCGATCGTTGCCATCATATTCGCCGCCGAAATCATCATTATGTCGGTGGTCGCCAGCTTCGGGCGTGGCGAAATCCCCGCGCTGATAATGGTAATCGACGCCGTGTTGCTCGTGGTGTTAACCGCGCCGTTCATCTACGTGCTGGTGCTTGCGCCGCTGCGCAAGGAGTACGAAATGCGTCTCGCCGCCGAGCGCGAAGCGCACGACATGACCCAGCTTGCGATCACCGATCCGCTCACCCGCATCATGAACCGGCGCGGCATCACGATGGCGCTGCTGGAGAGCATGGCGCAGGCCGAGCGCTACGGCACGCCGCTCAGCATCGCCATGGTGGATATCGATCACTTCAAGCGGATCAACGACGAGCGCGGGCATGATGCCGGCGACACGGTGCTCGCGAGTCTGGCCGGTGTGCTCAACGAGGCAGTGCGTATGCCGGACAAGGTCGGGCGCTACGGCGGCGAGGAATTTCTGATCGTTCTGCCACATACCACGTTGGCGGCCGCGCGCCAGATTGCCGGACGCATGTGCAAGACGGTGAGCGAGCGCAAGTTCCGTCACAAGGAACAGCAGATCGAGGTTACGATCAGCCTTGGGCTCACGCAATTTCGCAAGGGTGAAGACCTTACCCAGCTGCTCGCACGCGTCGACAAGGCTCTCTACGAAGCCAAGCGCGGCGGTCGCAACCGCGTAGTGGTAAGCAAGCCGGCTGCGGTGCGCACTGCCCGCCGCAGCCGCGCCAGCGCCTGACCCGGTTCATCTCTCGCACGCACCGATTGGCGCATGGTGCACCGCGGTGCACAATGCGGGCGTGACGCGCCGGAACCTAATTCATGAAGCGCCGTGATCTCCTTACCGGGACCGGCGCTGGTCTGCTGCTTGGCGCGAGCGCCACGGCGCGCGCCGCCGATCTCTCCGAAGTTCGCTGGCGACTCGCCTCCAGTTTCCCCAAGAGCCTTGACACCATCTATGGTGCCAGCGAGCGGCTCGCGGCTAGGGTCGCCGCACTCACCTCTGGCAAGTTCCAGATTCGGACATTCGCCGGCGGCGAGCTGGTACCGGGGCTCGGCGTTTTTGATGCCGTGAGCCAAGGGACGGTCGAATGCGGGCAGAGCGCCGGCTATTACTACGTCGGCAAGAACCTCGCGTTTGCGTTCGACACCGCGCTGCCCTTCGGCCTGAACGCGCGCCAGCAAAACGCCTGGATGTATGCCGGCGGCGGGCTGAAGTTGATGCGTGAGTTCTTTGCGTCGTACGGCGTGCTGCATTTCGCGGGAGGCAATACAGGGGCACAAATGGGCGGCTGGTTCCGCAAGGAAATCAAGTCGCTCGCCGATCTCAAGGGCCTCAAGATGCGCATCCCCGGTCTTGGCGGCCGGATTCTCGCGGAACTCGGCGTCGTACCACAGACTATCGCCGGCGGAGATATCTATCCTGCGCTCGAACGCGGCGCGCTCGATGCCACCGAGTGGGTCGGACCGTATGATGACGAGAAGCTCGGCTTTCACAAGATCGCCAAACACTACTACTACCCGGGCTGGTGGGAGGGTGGGCCGCAGCTCACTTTCTTCGTGAACCTCAAGAAGTGGCAATCGCTGCCGCCACCTTATCAGGCCGCGTTTGAAGTAGCGGCTGCGGAAGCCAACGTGCATATGCTCGCCGAGTACGACGCGAAGAACCCGCCGGCGCTTCAGCGCTTGCTCAGGCAGGGCGTAAAACTGCACGCGTTCCCGAAGGATGTGATGCTGGCGGCGCGCAAGGCCGCGTTCGCCATGTATGAAGGCGAGTCACGTAGAAACCCGGCGTTCCGGCGCATCTACATTGAGTGGAAGAAGTTCATGGACGCGAGTAACCAGTGGTTCAAGGTCGCCGAGGCGTCGCATTCAAATTTTCTCTTCTACGTGAAGTAAGACGTTGACCGTCGTGACAGCTCCCGTTGAAGCGCATCGCGACTGATTCTTCGCGCTACTTCCACTGCGGCGGAAGCAGATAGTCCGCCCCCGGATCGGACTCCAGCGGCACTTCGATAATGCCGCTGCTTGTCGCAACACCCGCGTGGCCAACCAGCCCCGGGAAGGCGAGCACCATTCCGACCATGACCAACTGAATCACAACGAACGGAATTGCGCCCCAATAGATATCAGTCGTCTTCACTGCTGGTGGCGCGACGCTGCGCAGATAGAACAGCGCAAACCCGAAGGGCGGGTGCATGAACGAAGTCTGCATGTTGATCGCGAGCAGCACGCCAAACCAGACTGGGTCGATGCCAAGTACAGCCGCGACCGGCGCAAGCAGCGGTACCAGGATAAAAGCGATCTCGAAGAAGTCGAGGAAGAACGCCAGCACAAACACCAGCAGGTTCACTACCAGCAGGAAACCAATCACACCACCCGGCAGGTCGGTGAGCAGGTGTTCCACCCAGCGATCGCCATCAAGCGCGCGGAACACCAAAGTGAACGCTGTTGAGCCAATGAGAATGAAGATCACAAAGCTCGTGATGCGTGTCGTGTTATCGAGCGACTGACGAAGCACATTGCCCTTCAGGCGTTTGCGCGCAGCGGCAAGCGCCAGCGCACCTACCGCGCCCATGGCGCCGCCCGCTGTTGGCGAGGCGATGCCAAGGAATATCGTGCCGAGCACGAGAAAGACAAGTATTAGGGGCGGCAGCAATGCCACCGCCACCCGGCGCAGCAGCGCCGCGCCTCTCAGGCCGCGCGCCGCAGACGGCAACGCAGGTGCTGCGGCGGGTCGCCACAGCGACATACCAAGCACGAAGACCATATAAAGCCCCGCGAGCAGCAGCCCGGGAACCAGCGCGCCATGATAGAGATCGCCCACCGATGCGCCGAGCTGATCGGCGAGCACGATAAGCACGATTGAGGGCGGGACGATTTGCGCGAGCGTGCCGGAGGCGGCGATTACGCCGGTCGCGAGTCGCCGGTCGTAGCCGTAGCGCAACATAATGGGCAATGAAATCAATCCCATGGCGATCACCGATGCTGCGACTACGCCGGTGCTAGCGGCGAGCAGCGCGCCGACCAGGATCACCGCGTAAGCCAGTCCGCCGCGCACCGCCCCAAACAACTGCCCGATTGTGTCCAGCAGGTCCTCGGCCATGCCGCTGCGTTCCAGCACCAGACCCATGAAGGTGAAGAACGGGATAGCGAGCAGCAACTGGTTCGAGACAATGCCGAACACGCGCTCGGGCAACGCCTGCAGCAGGCTGAACTCGAACAATCCGGCCTGAACGCCAATAGTGGCGAACAGCATGCCGTTGGCCGCAAGTGCGAAGGCAACCGGGTAGCCGAGCAGCAGGAACACCACCAGCCCGGCGAACATTAGCGGCGCCATCAGCTCGAGGCTCATACTTCCTCTACGGGCCTTTCGTTCGGCAGCGGGGCGAGGCCGCGCAGGAAGGCCATCCGCTTGATTAGCTCGGCGCTACCCTGCAGCGCGAGCAACGCAAAGCCGAGCGGGATCAGCAGCCGCACCGGCCAGCGCAACAGTCCGCCGGCATCAGGCGAACGTTCGCCGCTCAAGAATGATTCAACGAACCCGGGCCAGGACAGCCAGATGATCAAGCCACACAGTGGCAACAGGAACAGCGCGCTTCCGACGATGTCGATCCACGCACGGGCGCGCGGCGGCAGACGACTGTACAGCACGTCCACCCGCACATGGCCGTTGTGGCGCAGCGTATCGCCTGCCGCAAGCAGAAACACCGCGCCAAACAGGTACCACTGGATTTCAATCCACGCATTGGACGAGTCGCGCAGCAACCACAGCGCAACGGCGTTTCCCGCGGCGATGCATACCGTGACGAGCACCAGCCAGCGCACCATGCGGCCGGTATATTCGTTAAGCTTGTCGATCGCGCGGGCGAGGGCGAGCAGAATTTTCATGCGAAGCTCGGACGTCTCCCGCGCAGTCTAGCGAATTGCGCCGTTTTCGGTTTTCGTAAGCAGCCCCGCCACCACCTCACACCAGGCGCTGGCGAGATTGTCGCGATCGTAGCCGCCACCGCCGGTGGCGAGCAGTCGTCCGTCGCAGAGCTCATCGGCAAGGCGCGCGAGCCGCGCTGCCGTCCGGCCATGGGTCTGCGCCGAGTACGCGAGATGAGTGAGAGGATCGCCGCGCATGCTATCGGCGCCCGCCTGCAGCAGCATGAATTCCGGGCGCCCGTCTCGGATAAACGCTTCAAGCTCCGGCCACAGGCGCCGGAAAGCATCGTCGTCGGCGCCGGGCGCCATTGGTACGTTGCGCTTGGTGCCCTCGGCACGACCGGTGCCGGTTTCGCGGGCGTTGCCGCTACCGGGGTAGAGATACCGGCCATCCTCGTGCACGTCGACGACGATCAGATCGGGATCGTCCTCGAATTCGTAGAACACGCCGTCGCCGTGATGGGCATCGATATCGATGTAGGCGATGCGGCGCACGCCGTGGCGGGCGCGGAGCCATTCGATCAGCACACCGAGGTCGTTGAATACGCAGAATCCCCCGGCCATGTCGCGCCTGGCGTGGTGTAGTCCCCCAATCGGTACGAACGCGCGCCTACAACTGCCGGCGAGAATGGCGCCCGCCGCGTCGAGCACGCTCCCGACCACCGTGGCTGCGGCATCATACACACCCACGAATGCCGGCGTATCACCGTAATCAAGAAAGCCGGTGCCGTGCCTGCTCGCCGCGCGCACGCGCGCGATGTACGCGGGTGTATGGAACAACGCAAGGTCGGATTCGGCGCACATCACCGGCACGGACACCGCGACGCGCTCATCGAGGCCGCGGCGCTTGAACTCGCGCCAGAACGCGTCCAGGCGATCGGGACCGAAAGGGTGATCGTCACCAAAGCCGTAGGCCGCCAGCGCCGGCCCATAGTAAACGCGAACCGTCCGGTCTGTTTCGGCCGGAGTCACTGGAAGCGTTCCGCCTTACGGCGTGCGCGACCCACTCGCGATAGCCGAATCGCCGCATCGCGGGGGCGCGCGGAAGCACAGCGAGGTTTGAACACCCCGCTTGCTACGACTCCAGGAATCGAGGAGGAACGGCCGCGCCGCGAGCGGCGGCCGAGAACGCCGATCGCGACCTCCGTGCTCGCGCCCGCTTCCGCCCGGCAATGATCGCACACCGTCATGTGCGTGATGATAACGCCTAATGCGAGGAAGGCTCCGTGTCAGGGAACAGCGCCGCGAAGCTCGCGTAGCTCGTGCTGACGAAAAGCGGCAACAGTACGAAGCCAAGCGTGAGTGTCAGCACCACGCCGGTCCACGGGATCCAGGCGTACGCGAATACGATAGCGGCATACGGAATGAAGAAGATGCCGATGAGCAAGAACCAGGCGCCGGCATTACGCAAACAGGTCTGAAAACTCTCCAACAGCGCTTCGATCGGCGCGCGTCCGCGAAACACCACAAGCGGCACGAGGTAATAGACCGCCATGAGCAGAGCAATGTAGGCGATCCCGACCATCACGACGGCGATCGCGAAGCCTGGTCCCATTGGCGGTGCAAGTCCCGTGGCCGCAAGACCGGTCGCCATGGAGCCGCCTTTCAGGACAAGCTCCTCAACGATGCGTATCAACAGTGCAAAACCAAAGACGAGAACGCACGCAATGCCCAATGCCGCCAAACGATGCTCGTCGCGCACGGGTAGCGTGAACCGTCGCACCGGTGTGCTAATCAGGCTGTTAATCCAGCCCGTTGCGCCTCCGACGACGGTTGTCGCGCTGGAATCGCGCGCCGTGACCAGCGCGCCGGCGAGCAACCATGGTGAGATAAGTATCAGCACGAGGCCGCCCATGAATGGGATCAACCGCAGCGCCGCGGCGATCAGAAAATAGATCAAGGCCATGGCGAACCACAGGCGCGGGGCCGCCTGCAGGAGCTGGTAGCCCTTGCGCAGCCATTCGAATGCCTGACCTATTCCAGCGGCTGGCGCAGCCGCGGGCGGCCCGCCGAAGGCGGTGTCGTTGGTCATCGGGACTACCAGCGCTTGAGTACCCATTGGGGCGGCGCAACGCTCGGCTCGAAGTCGCTGCGCCGGAACTGACCCTTGCCTTCGGGATCGATCAGGTAGTAGGCCGGACCCTTGGCGGGTTTCACCTTGATCATGTAGAGCTGTCCGTGGATGCGATACTCCTCGTGGATCTCGTCACCCTTGGTGACGATTCGCACCTCCGGCTCAACCTCCACGCTTGGTGCCTCACTCTCTGGCGCAGCCGGTGGTGGCTCATACTGCTCGGGAGGGGCCGGTGGCTCCGGCACGGTTGCCGGCGGCGGTGCCGGTGCCGGTTGCCGCACTGCAGGCACGGTTGGCGCGTTCGACGCAGCCTGCGCCTCTGAGAAACCGGTCGCGAGCGCGACCACGCAAAGTACAAGACGGAGATTACGCATCATCGAAGGAGGCACCGCAGGCACGCCGCTAGAGGTTGAGCTTGATTTCCCTTTCCGCTTCGCTTGTCTCGAAGCCGCTCTTTTCATAATACCGGAAGATCGCATCGAGCACCTCATCGGCCGTATCAACCAGCGTAAAGAGACCGAGATCGCCTGGGCTGATGACGCCCTCGCGCACCAGCGTGTTGTTGAACCAGTCGACCATGCCGGACCAGAAAGGCCGATGCACGAGGATGATCGGCATGGGTGTGCTCTTGCCAGTCTGGATCAGCGTAAGCGCCTCAATGATCTCATCGAGCGTGCCGAAGCCGCCGGGCATCACGACGTACGCCTTGGCGTATTTCACGAACATCACCTTGCGGGCGAAGAAGTGCTGGAACGAGAGGCTCACATTCTGGAAAGGGTTCGCCGCCTGTTCCTGGGGCAAAAAGATATTGAGTCCGACGCTCGGCGATTTGCCGGCGAACGCACCCTTGTTGGCGGCCTCCATAAGACCCGGTCCACCGCCGCTCACGACCGAAAACCCGGCGTCCGACAGTTTGCGTGCGATCTCTTCAGTCAGGGCATAATACGGGTGCCCCGGGCGAATGCGCGCTGAACCGAAGATGCTCACGGATGGCTGAATCTGCGATAAGCGCTCGAAGCCAGCCACAAACTCGGCCATGATCTGGAAGATTTTCCAAGACTCGCGCGACATCACGCCAGAGGGTGTGATACTGACGCGCAGATCCGGGGCGGGGGTCGAATCAGGCGTATCGGGATTGCGATTCTTCATCATAGGGTAATTTCTAGCACAGGCCTGCCGCGGGCGGGCAAACTCTCGAGCCAATCACGATGGGACAAGAAACCAGCGCGCCGAAAGGCGCAACGGCTGCTGAGCGGGCCGAAAACGAGGGGTCGTTCTCCGCGCCGATTGTGCTCGTGGACGGGTCATCCTATCTGTACCGTGCATTCCATGCCATGCCGGCGCTCGGCAATTCGCGCGGCGAGCCGACCGGCGCGGTCTATGGCGTCGTCAACATGCTGCGCCGGCTGCTCAAGACCTATGCCCCCAAGCAGATGGCGGTTGTGTTCGATGCCAAGGGCAAGACATTTCGCGACGACCTGTTCGCCGAGTACAAGGCGCATCGTCCTCCGATGCCAGATGAGCTGGTCGCGCAGATCGAACCGATTCATGCCATCGTGCGCGCCCTCGGCCTGCCGCTGCTGCAGGTCGAGGGCGTCGAGGCCGATGATGTCATCGGCACGCTGGCGCGCGCCGCCGCGCGCGAGGGTCGTGACACGCTAATCTCCACCGGCGACAAGGACATGGCTCAATTGGTCGATGGGCACGTGCGCATCGTCGATACGATGAAGGAGCAGGTCTATGATCGCGATGGCGTGACGGCGCGGTTCGGCGTAACGCCCGAGCAGATCATCGACTATCTCGCGCTGGTCGGCGACACCTCGGACAACATCCCTGGCGTGCCGGGTGTTGGACCCAAGACCGCCGCCAAGTGGCTGCAACAGTATGGCTCGCTCGATGAGATCATCGCGCATGCGCATGAGATTCCCGGCAAGGCCGGCGAGAGTTTGCGGGGCGCACTGGCGCACTTACCACTGTCGCGTACCCTTGCCACCATTCGCTGTGACGTGGATCTCGATGTCACGCCCAATGGCCTGACCTTGCGTGCACCCGATGTCGCGAAGTTGCGCGAGCTCTACGCCCGATGCGAGTTCAAGACCTGGCTGGCTGAACTTGGCGGCGCGCAGTCCGCCGCGGCGCCAATGGCCGCCGCCGCTGCCGCCGGCCAGTACGACACCGTGATGACCGACGCCCTGTTTGACGCCTGGTTGGTGCGGCTACGTGATGCCGGAGTGTTTGCTTTTGACACCGAAACCACGAGCCTCAATGCGCTCGAGGCGCGAATCGTCGGCGTGTCGTTTGCCGATGCGGTCGGGCAGGGCGCCTACGTGCCGCTTGGTCACGATTACCCCGGTGTGCCCGCGCAGCTCCCGCTTGACGCGACGCTCGCCAGGCTCAGGCCGCTGCTCGAGGACGGCACACTCACCAAGATTGGGCAAAACCTGAAGTACGACATGAGTGTGCTTGCAAACCATGGCATCGGCCTTGCCGGCGGGCGCTTCGACACCATGCTGGAATCGTATGTGCTCGAGTCGACCGCCTCTCGGCACGATATGGANNGCGAGGTTGCGATCGAGCAGGCCGCGACCTACGCCGCGGAAGACGCCGATATCACGCTGCGGCTGCACGAGCATCTCTGGCCGCGCCTTGCGCAGGCGCCGACCCTCGTGAAGCTGTTCGAAGAGATCGAAATGCCGCTTGTGCCAGTGCTGGTACGCATGGAGCGCAACGGCGTGCGCATCGACGTGGACATGCTGCGCGCGCAGAGCCAGGAACTGGCTCGGCGGCTGATCGACATTGAGCGCGAGGCGCACGCGCTCGCCGGCCAGCCGTTCAATATCTCCTCACCGAAGCAGATCCAGGAAGTGCTCTACGGAAATCAAAAGCTGCCGGTACTGAGGAAGACACCGACCGGTCAGCCCTCCACCGCGGAAGACGTGCTCGCCGAGCT
>DKBM01000061.1:0-14542 GCA_002451215.1 Proteobacteria bacterium UBA6900 | reverse complement strand
GGGCGAGCGGCTGCAGGATAGTTTCCCGGTGCTATTCGGCAGCTATCGGCCCGTGCCGTCCCTGTTACATGGCGACCTGTGGGGTGGCAACTTCGCGATGACCGAGCAAGGTGAACCGGTCATCTTTGACCCCGCGGTCTATTACGGCGACCGCGAAGCCGATATCGCGATGACCGAATTGTTCGGCGGTTTCGGCCCGCGCTTCTACGCCACCTATGCGGAAGCGTGGCCCCTCGACGAGGGATACGGCACGCGAAAGGTGCTTTACAACCTCTATCACGTGTTGAATCACTTCAATCTGTTCGGGGGCGGCTATGCCTCCCAGGCCGAGACCATGATCGGTCGACTGTTGGCGGAGATCGGCTAGCCTACTCGCACCATAACTTGTCCCGTTCACTGGAGCATGCCACGCCTGACGGCCCCGCGCGGCGGTTGCGGAATTGACTTAGATCAATACCTTTCCGACGCGGGAACCGTAGAAATACGAGGTTGACCCTGCGGGCACGCCGGCACCTTGGCCGTCCGCTTGCAGTCACTCCACCATAACGATTGAGGAGAGATCAGCCATGCGACTAATGCCGAAACTAATCTGGCTGCCGCTTGCGGCCGGCGTCGTGGCAGGGGGCTGCGCCACGACCCCATCGGAACCGACAAAACCGGCGGCGCCACCCGCAAAACCGATATCCGCGGGAGCCGCAGCCAACATGGCCAACAATTGCTTCGCCTGCCATGGCCCGAATGGCGTGAGTCCCGGCAGCATCCCGAGCCTGCAGAACCTGACCGCGGCGAACATCGCCGAATACATGAACCAGTTCAAGACCGGGCAGCGTCCCGGGACGGTCATGGGTCGTCATGCGAAAGGCTACACTGCCGCTGAAATCAACGCGCTGGCCATGTACATCGCCAGCCTCAACAAAAGGTAGGGGGCGCCATGAGCAAGCTTTCACGCAGAGATTTCCTGAAGCTCTCCGGAGCGGGCGCGGCTGCCGGCACGCTGGGATTCGCGGGCATCGCCCGCGCGCAGATAGGTCCCGGTGGTCCGCACGTCGTGGTCGTTGGTGGCGGATTCGGTGGCGCGACCTGCGCCAAGTACCTGCGCAGTGGCAATCCCGGAATAACCGTCACCCTGATCGAGCCTAGCAGTCAATTCGTTACCTGCCCGTTCAGCAATTACGTGATTGGTGGCATCCGCAAGATCGAGTCTATTACCCACAGTTATGACTCGCTGCAGAAGAACCATGGGGTCAATGTTGTTCATGACACGGTGACGTCGATCGATCCGGCCAAGAAGACGCTCATGCTGAAGAGCGGCAAGCACTTCAAGTACGATCGCCTCGTCCTGTCGCCGGGCATCGACTTCAAGTGGGGGGCGATCGAGGGTTATAGCGAACAGGCCTCGCAGGTGATGCCACATGCCTGGAAGGCGGGACCGCAGACACTCTTGCTGCGCAAGCAGCTTGAACAGATGAAGGACGGCGGGCTGTTCGTGATGGTCGCCCCGCCCAATCCGTTCCGCTGCCCGCCTGGACCGTACGAGCGTGCCAGCATGGTGGCGCACTATCTCAAGGCAAATAAGCCGCGCTCGAAAGTGATCATCCTCGATCCGAAGGACAAGTTCTCCAAGCAAGGATTGTTCATGGCCGGGTGGAAGGAACTGTATGGCGACATGATCGAATGGGTGCCCGGCTCCAAGGGGGGCAAGGTAAAGTCGGTCAACGCCAAGACCATGACGGTCGATGCCGAACTGGAGAAATACAAGGCAAGTGTCGTGAACGTGATTCCGCCGCAAACGGCGGGCCAGATCGCGCTCAAGACCGGGCTCGCCGATGAAAAGGGCTGGTGCCCGGTGAACCCGAAGACGTTCGAGTCCACCAAGCTTCCGGGCATTCACGTTATCGGTGACGCCTCGATCGCCGGCGCACTACCGAAATCGGGCTTCGCCGCCAACAGCGAGGGAAAGATCTGTGCCGCGGCCATCGTGTCGAGTTTGCGCGGCGAGGAAATTGCGGATGCTTCCTACGTGAACACCTGCTACAGCCTGGTATCGCCGAACTATGGTATCTCGGTGGCGGGCGTCTACCGCGTCACGGAAAAGGGGATCGTGCAGATCGAAGGTGGCGTGAGTCCGAAAGATGCATCGGCGGGGTTCCGCGCCGACGAAGCCAAGTACGCCTTCGGCTGGTATGCCAGCATCACGGCAGACACCTGGGGCTGATCCGCGAACCGTTGTAATCCTCGTCTCGAGGGGCGGCGCAAGCCGCCCCATTTTTTTGCGGAGTCAGATCACGCGCTCGTTGCCACCATCGATCGGGATCTGGGCACCGGTGGTCTTGGCGAACAGCGGTCCACACAGCTCAGCGGCAATTTCGGCCACGTCGCGGCTCCTGACCTCGACGCCGAGAACGTTACGACGCTTGTAGTCGTCGATACTCAAACCGTAGTGGGCGGCGCGCCCGGCCAGTACCTCGTCGGTCCAGATGCCGGTATCGAATACCGCGTTCGGATGGATTGAATTGACTCGGATAGCATCACCGCCCCATTCGAGCGCCGCGACCCGCGCGAGTTGATTGAGCGCCGCCTTGGAGGCCGAGTAGGCCGCGGCACCGGGGCCGGGTGCAGGAACGTTCTTTGAACCGACGACCACCACCCGCCCGCCCTGCGGCGCGAGCTTGAGCAGCGCGTACGCTTCGCGCATCAATGCGAGATTGGCGTCGAGATTGACGGCCATCACCCGCTGCCACTCGCCATCATCCAGCTCGGCGATACGCTTGCCAGCCGGGAAGATTCCGGCATTCAGAATCAGCATATCGAGGCCACCGAATGCGCGCACGGTCTCGACTAGTGCGGCGCGCAATTGCTCAAGATTCGTCACGTCACAGACGATGCCGCGCACTTCGGGTCGCGCCGAAAGCGTGGTGACCGCCGGATCGACATCGAGCGCCGCCACAGCCGCGCCGCGGGCGAGGAGCGAGTCGACACAGGCGCGGCCGATGCCGGACGCCGCACCGGTCACCAATGCCACCTCACCCGTGAACACCGGAGGTTTCGCACTGCGCTTCAACTTGGCCTGTTCGAGTTCCCAGTATTCGACGTCGAAAATGTCCTGCGCCGGCAACGCACGGTAGCCGCCAAGGCGCTCGGCGCGCTCGATCACGTCCATGGTCTGGGCATAGAGATCGCGAACAATCTCGGCATCGCGAGCGGTGCGTCCTACCGTCAGCATGCCGAGATCGGGATCCAGCACCACGCGCGGGGCTACATCAAGCATGGTTATCGCACCGCGCGCGGCGGTCGCGTGGGCTCCGAAGTAGCGCCGATAGGCATTCGCGTAACTGAGCAAGTCACGTCCCAGCATGGGTACGCGCTTGGTACGGATGACATGATCGGGAGTGATCGGCCCTTGCTGGGAGACTTTCGCGATGTCCGGCCGGCGCGCAAAGGCGCTGCTGCGTGGATCATCATGCACGCCGACGATCATCGGGTTTCCGGCCTCGGTGCTGATGTCGCGCCGCAGGGTTGCGACTTCCACTGGCGTCATGGTCAGTGGCGGTGCGGTCGTGCTCACAGGTGCCCACGCGCCGTGGTGCTTGAGGTAATCCTCGGCGCGCGTCACCAACGCGATCATCCGCTCGTATGACTCGCGTGCACTCTTGCCAAAGGTGAACAGGCCGTGATTCATCAGCACCATGCCCAGGGCGGCGCCGTGAGCGCTCATGGAAAAGTGCCCGGCCACGAACCGCGCGAGCTCGAAGCCCGGCATCACGTAGGGGATAACGATCACATCGTTTCCGTAGATTTCCCGGACGCGCGCCTCGCCATCCCCGGTATTGGTAACGCTCAGCAACGCGTCGGCGTGGGTGTGGTCCACGTAGTCGTGCGGCAATACCGCGTGCAAAATAGCCTCGACCGAGGGCGTGGGTGCCGAGGCGCGTGTGAGACTCGTGCGCAGCTCATTGACCATCTCCGTATCACTCAGCCGCGGCAGACGTGCAAGCTCGAGCAGCCGCGCTAAGCGCACCGGGGCGAATCCATCCGCCTCAATGTCGACGAGATCCGAGCCGCTTCCCTTTACGTAGAGCAGTTGTTCCTCTTCGCCCAGAACATTGCGCTCGCGCAGTTTGATGGAGGTGTTGCCGCCGCCGTGCAACACCAGGGCGCGCTCGCGTCCAAGCAGCCGGGATGTGTACACACGCAGCCCAAGTGGGCCGGAAAAGCGGGCCGCCTCGCTATCCTCCCAGAGACTCTTCATGCTGTGCTCTTCCTGCCGAGACCTGGACGGGCGGCTTGAGGATGGGAATCACCGCCCGTATCGCATAATGCAGATAGGCCGGGGTCAGAACGTGAAGCGCATGCCCGCCATGACGCTGTTCGAAAGATCATCGTGTTGGCCGGAATCCATCTCGACGCGAACCTTGCGGTAGCCGAGGTAGACATTGGCGGTGCGCTCAATGATCTCAAACTCGACCCGGGCACCGGCTTCCCACAGATTCTTGCCATCTTTCGCCGTCAGCACTTCCGGAACGTAAAAGCCGTAGACGCTGAAGCCCAGCGGCCCCTTGCCCGGATAGACCCGCCACTGGCCACCCAAACCAACACCGACCAGATCATCGTTGCCGAGCGTGGCGTAGTACAGCTTGCCGCCAACCCCGATTTCCGATCGCAGCTTGTCGCTGCCGAGCTCTCCCACGGCAAGCAGACTACCAGCAATCAGATCGTCGTGCAGATCACGATTGTAGAGCCCGCCGACACTCCATTCCGCGGAAGTTCCGAGGATATTGCTGTAGTAAGCCTCGACCGTGTCACTGCCGACGTTGATATCGACGGTGTGCGCCGATGCCGGCAGGCTGAGCGCGACGAGAAAACAGGCGAGCGCGAGACGCAATCGCATGGCGAAGACTCCTGAGTTTGATGGATTCCGCGCGCATGGTACCGAATCGATGCGCGAGGGGGTAGCGTCAGGCGCCGGGCAGTGCCACCACCATGCGGGCATGACCCTTCAGTTTGGCGTGATCGAGCGCGCCCTCGGCACGTCGCAGCAGCTGCTCGGGCCTTTCTCCCGGTGTGTACAGCGTCAGCACGCTGGAAAAGGTGGGAACGGGAAAACTGCGACCGTCATGGCTTAGGTAGGTTTCAGAGGCGCGCTTCTGGGCCTTTTCGAGCGCGCGCAACGCGCCTTCCTTTTGTGTGTTGGGAAACAGCACGGCGAACTCGTCCTCGCCGTAACGCGCAACGAGATCGTAGGTACGAAAATTTGCCAGGATTTCGTTTGCGTAGGAGCGCAGAACGGCATCCCCTGCCTCGCGACCGTATTGCATATTGATACGTTCGAGTCCGTCCACGTCGAGCACCGCGAGCGCGAGCGCGAATCCATAACGCCGCACGCGCGAAATCTCGGCCTCGAGGGACTTCACGAATACTTCGCGCTTGGGCAGTCCGGTAAGTTCATCGGCCAAGGCCTGCTTTCGAAGCCGCCCCAGTTCTCCCTTGAGCTTGCGTCGATCAGATTCGACCGCCTTGAGGAACTCTGCCGCGGTGCTGAGGCGCTCCTTGAGGTCGTCGCGCTCCCGGACAAGATCATCGAGCCCGCGAACGAGGAGCTGCTTCAAGTCATTGAAATCACCAATCGCCTTATCGGCACGCTCCAGCGCGGACTGCTCGGTCTTGACGATCTCGTCGAAATCCTTGTTGGACGTAATGCTCTCCGTCACCTTCTCTGCCAGTGTTTCCGCGAGCACACTAAGGTTCCCGGGCGATTGATCCGCCGGCGCGTTTTCTGGTGCAGGCGCCGACGCAGGACGAACAATGACTTCCTCGAACTGCGACGTGGTTGGGCGCTCTGTCTCGGACATCGGTGCATTCACGTGTTCTTGTGGCCGCTCCTTCGTTGCCGGCAAAGCAGCCATCGACCTCGCCTTCGCACTCCCCGTCGTGCCCTCGGACGTCGGGGCACGTGGACGGCGCTCGGGTAGCGGGGTAGATCGATCGAGGGGCGGATCCGCCGAGAGGGAGGCGGTGCCGACTGCCAATATCGGCGCAGTCGGCAAGACCTCGGGCTGGCTATCGCTGGCCTGCGGCCATTGCTCTAATCCATTTGGCGAAGGTGCCGCGTGGCCTTGCTCGATCTTCGTCGGCTCGGCGGCTGGACGCTGGGCCTGGGGGAGTGCCAGTGCCAGACGCTGCTGTATCAATCTTGCTTTAACGCGCGTCGCGGGGTCGGTGTTCGGGTCCTTGGCGTAGCGTGCCAGCATGCCGTGCAAGAAATCGATAAACGCGTCCTCCATCTGTCCTGCGCCGCCATAGCGGCGCAAACCGCGCTCGATCATCATGTAGAGTGCGGCGCCATCCGGGCTGCCCTTCAGCCCTTCCAGATGACGGCGAATACCCTGGACCAGCGGTCCATCGAGTGGTGACGCGGGAACGGCAGACAAAGACGGGCTCCTGTCGCCGGGTGGCCCGGCGGGAATTGCAGTACTTCTCAAGAAGCGTAGTCGCCCCCCGGGCGGGGCACAACTTGGTGGACGACGATAGGGCCTAGAATCCGGAGGTCTGATCGTCCTCGGAGTCGCCGGGCGGGGCGCCCAGCTCGATTTCGACCCGGTCACGCCCGCTGCGCTTTGCCCGGTACAGGGCCCGGTCGGCACGCTCGATCAATACGTTGGGCGCCTCACCAGGCACGTACAGTGTCACGCCCGCCGAAAAGGTCGGCATCGGAACCTTTCGCCCGTCGGCCACGCAATTGGTCGCTTGGGCACGCTCGCGCACCTTGGCCATGGCGGCCACGGCACCCTCTTGCGCGGTATTGGGCAGTAACACCGCGAATTCCTCCCCGCCGTATCGGGCCACCAGATCATGGTGGCGTAGCACCGTCAGAACCTGAGTGGCGTAGCACCGCAGGACCTCGTCGCCTCCCGCGTGGCCGAAGGCATCATTGATCGCCTTGAATTCATCGAGATCGAGAAGCGCCATGGCCAGCGGAATGCCATAACGCTGGGCGCGCGAGATCTCATCCTGAAGCCGACGCATGAAGGCGCGGCGATTGGGCAGTCCGGTAAATTCATCGGTCAGGGACAACAGCCGGACTTTGTTGAGCTCGTCGCGCAACCGCTGGCTATCCGACTTGATCAGCTTCAGATAGTCACCGGTGCGATGCAGCTTCTGCCCGAGTTGGCGCTGTCCCTGGATGAGCTCGCCAATACCCCCGATCAGGATCTGGCGCAGCTGCTCGACCTCCGCTGCGCCCTCGGCCTGCTGGAGCGCGCGCAGCTCGATCTGCAACAATGCCCCGAATTCACGATTCTGCTGCACCGCCTCGGTAACACTCTTCGCCAGCGTTTCCTGCAGCTTCTCGATTTCGTCTCGCTTGCGATCGAGGTGTAGGCGGTAGGCAGAATGCACGCGCCGTTCTCCGGCACTCGCTGCGAGTGCCGCTGTGGCGCCCTCCGTGGACGGCTCTTCCGGCTCAGTGGCGGGGACTGTGGGGGTGGCGGCGCCAGGCGGCGGAGCGGGACGACCCCACACAGGATGTGCATCTGCCGGTGTCATCGTTGGCGCCGCGGGCTCGGTCGCCGGCTGCGCCGTCGGCTGTTCCGCGGCGGGCGGGGCCTCCCGTGAGCGGATCATCCCGGCATGGATTTTCATGACATGCTCGGCGCGCGGATCCGTGGCGTACGACTCGAGCAATAGGTGCAGAAGCAGGGCATAGGTCTGGTCGATGCGAGCGACGATATCGCGGTGATCACCGAGCAGCTCGTCGAGCTGCTCGAAGATGACCGTGCCCGTCGGCGAGCTCTTCAGATCTTCAAGCTGCGCGAGCACACGGCCCAGCACTTGCCCTCCGTGCAGTTCTTGGTCGTCGTCCTGCCCCACCCCAATCAACTCCCTGCGCACAGCTGCGCGCGCCACGTTGTACTGTTGCGTGGTTCGTCAACGCTTATAAATGTATGAGAGTGCGGGGCCTGACCACGGGCGCTCCACGCCACGCCGCTTGTTCTTCTCTCCATCCCTTGGATGCAATCTAACCTTGGGGCGGGGCGCGCACAACCGAGGGTGTAAGGCGGATGTTGCACCAAAGGCTGGTCAAAGGGTTATCGCACAAACTGCAGCGAGTTTGTTAGCTGCCGCGCCGGGACTAGGGGGGGCTATCCGGTCCGCGGCGCCGGCGCGGTTGGGTGGCGGCGATTTGACGCACCAGCTTTTCGAATGGCAGCTGCGCAAGGTCTCCATACTGCCGCTGCGCCATACGCACCAGCGCGTCGATATCTCGGCTGCCGTCCTCCACCCCAAGCACTTCGGCCAGTCCGGCCAATCCACCCAGCATGACGCGCAACTCCTTGCCAAAGGGCATTTTGCCACGGGTATCGGTAACCTTGAGCGCAAAACGCGCCTTGTCGCGCAGCAGGTTGCGCAGAACGAAGCACCGGCCGGAAGCAGCCTCGGACTGGCAGCGTACGCGGAGTGTCTCGCCGATCGCCGAGCGCGCGGCAAGCGGGCAGCGGCACTGCGCACTCAGGATGGGCTTTTCAAAAGCGCAGCGCGGCAAATCGCTCATCAGGCGCCGGAATACCTACCGATGATAGGGCGCTGACAGTTCGTGCACCGCATCGACACAGGCGGACACATGCTCCGGGTCGATTTGGGGATGTATGCCGTGCCCGAGATTGAAGACGTGCCCGCTACCCTCACCGTAAGCAGCCAGTACTGCGGCGACCTCCGTGCGTATGCGGGCTGGCGAAGCGTAAAGCACCGACGGATCCATGTTGCCTTGCAGCGCCACATGCGCGCCCACCCGCCGGCGCGCCTCACCAATGTCGATCGTCCAGTCGAGCCCCAGCGCGTCACAACCGGTCTCGGCCATTGCCTCAATCCACGCCCCACCGTTCTTGGTGAAAAGTATGATCGGGACATTGGGGCAGTCCGGTTTGCTGGCGAGCCCCGCGACAATGCGGCGCATGTACGCCAGCGAGAATTCCCGATAGTCGCGCGGCGTCAGTACGCCGCCCCAAGTATCGAACACCATCACCGCCTGGGCACCGGCCGCGATCTGGGCGCGCAGGTAGAGCTCGATGGCCCGCGTCACCACGTCAAGCAGCTGGTGCACAAGCGTCGGCTCGTCGAACAACATGCGCTTGATCTCGGTGAAATCGCGACTCGATCCCCCCTCGACCATGTAGGTAGCGAGTGTCCACGGGCTGCCGGCGAAGCCGATCAGCGGGACGGCGCCAGCCAGTTCGCGGCGAATGAGCCGCACTGCGTCCATCACGTAGCGCAGCTCGGTTTCCGGATCGGGCACACCAAGCCGCGCAACGGCGTCGGCGCTACGGACCGGATGGCGAAAGCGCGGTCCCTCTCCCTCCGCAAACTCCAGTCCAAGCCCCATGGCATCCGGGATGGTAAGAATGTCCGAAAACAAGATGGCTGCGTCCAGGGGGAAACGACGAAGCGGCTGGAGTGTTACCTCGCAGGCGAGTTCGGGAGTCTGGCATAGCGTGAGGAAATCGCCGGCGCGCTCACGCGTGGCACGGTACTCAGGCAGGTAGCGCCCCGCTTGGCGCATGATCCAGACCGGGGTGACGTCGACCGGCTCGCGCCGCAGGGCACGCAGTAGACGATCATTCTTGAGGTCACTCATGCGAAGTCCCGGCCGGACACCCGTTGTTAAAAAGGGCGCGCGCTCCGGTGTGCAGACTCACGCGCGCCGCAAGCCTTAGAGTGGAGCCGGAAGATCCGAGCTGCCCATGAGGTAGCGGTCGATGCCACGGGCGGCGGAGCGACCTTCGGCGAGCGCCCAGACGATCAGCGACTGGCCGCGTTGCATGTCGCCGGCCGTGAACACGCTCGGCACGTTGGTCATCCAGTTCTCATCGCGCCAGACATTGCCGCGATCTGTGAACTTGACGCCGAGCTGCTCCAGCATGCCGGGCTTCTGCGGACCAGCGAAACCAATGGCAAGCAATGCCAAATCGCATGGCAGCGTGAATTCGCTGCCGGGCAGCTCGTTGAAAACGAGGCGCCCGTGCTGGAAGTCCTGCTTCACCCGAACGAGCTCCAGACCGGTGACATGACCATTGGCATCACCGAGGAACCGGCGCGTGGACACGGCATACAGGCGCTCACCGCCCTCTTCATGAGCGGACGCTATTCGATAGACAAACGGATATTGGGGCCAGGGATTTCGCGGTGAACGCCTATCGGGCGGTCGCTCACCGATCTCGAGCTGGTGTACCGACGCCGCGCCTTGGCGATGCGCCGTGCCAAGGCAATCCGCCCCGGTGTCACCGCCGCCGATGATCACGACGTGCTTGCCGTTCGCGGTGATGGCGTGCTCCGGCGCGACGGCGTCGCCCTCGCAACGGCGATTCGATTGAGCAAGATATTCCATCGCGAGATGAATGCCCTTCAGTTCGCGGCCGGGAACTGGGAGGTCGCGCGCGGCGCAGGCACCGCCCGCGAGCAGCACCGCATCAAAGCCGCGCCGCAAATCGTCCGTCGCCACATCGACGCCCACGTGCGCATTGGGCNNAGATCGTTCCAGTCCGGGATAAGATTGCCAAGTGGACAGCCCTGATGACAAAAGGGTACCCCGCAGTCCATGCAACGTGCGCCCTGGTGCTTCAGCTCAGGGTCGTCGTACGAGCGCATGACCTGTTTCCAGTCGTGCAGGCGCTCGGTGACCGGGCGATAAGGCTGTTTTGCCCGGTGGAATTCCATGAAACCGGTCGCCTTACCCATGGACGGCCTCCATCACGGCCTCATCCTCGGGCACCCCCGCCTGACGGGCTTTCTTGATGGCACTCAGTACACGCTTGTAGTCTTTGGGCATCACCTTCACGAAACGGCCCTGAAACGTCTTCCAAGCGTCCAACACGCGGCCCGCCACGGTGCTGCCAGTCAGGTGCTGATGACGTTTGAGCATGCCCCTCACCATCTCGATGTCTTCGGCATCGGCGAGCGGCTCAAGCCCCACCATGGCCGAGTTGCAGCGGCTCGCGAAATCCCCGCGTTCATCGAGCACGAACGCAACACCGCCCGACATTCCGGCCGCGAAGTTACGACCGGTGGGTCCGATCACAACCACCACGCCACCGGTCATGTACTCGCAGCCGTGATCGCCGAGACCTTCGACGACAGCCTGCACGCCGGAATTGCGCACCGCAAATCGTTCGCCCGCTACGCCACGGAAATACGCCTCACCGGCAGTTGCCCCGTAAAGCGCGACGTTGCCGATCAGGATGTTTTCCTCCGGAACAAACGTTGCCTGCCGGGGCGGATAAACAACGATCCTGCCGCCCGAAAGGCCCTTGCCGATGTAATCATTGGCATCGCCTTCGAGCGTAAAGGCGAGACCGTGTGGCATGAAGGCGCCAAAGCTCTGACCGGCCGATCCATTGAAGTGGATGCGGACGGTGTCGTCCGGCAAACCATCGGCCCCGTAACGACGCGTCACCTCGCTACCAAGTATGGTGCCGACCGTGCGATGCACGTTGCGTATCGGCAAGATGATGTCGACCGCCTTGCGTGATTCAAGCGCATCGCGGCACAGCGGCAGGATCGTTGCGAGATCGAGCGATCTCTCGAGTCCGTGGTCCTGGCTGCGCGCCTGATGCAGGGCGAAACCAACGGGAAGGGTCGGCTGATAGAGTATGCGCGAGAAATCCAGGCCGCGCGCTTTCCAGTGATCTATCGCGGTTTTCACGTGGAGGCGATCAACCCGTCCGATCATCTCATCCATCGTCCGGAATCCGAGCCGTGCCATGTACTCGCGCACTTCCTGCGCGACAAAGCGGAAGAAGTTCTCGACGTGCTCCGGCTGGCCGGCAAACTTCTTGCGCAGCTCCGGATCCTGGGTCGCGATACCTACCGGGCAGGTGTTGAGATGACACACGCGCATCATGATGCAACCGAGCACGATCAGCGGCGCAATGGAAAATCCGAATTCCTCGGCGCCAAGCAACGCGGCGATCACCACGTCGCGCCCGGTCTTCATCTGTCCGTCCACCTGGACGACGATACGATCACGCAGCTTCTGCTCGATCAGCACCTGCTGGGTCTCCGCCAAGCCAAGCTCCCACGGCAGGCCGGCATGCTTGAGCGAGGACAGCGGGCTAGCACCAGTACCGCCATCGTGGCCAGAAATCAGCACCACGTCGGCATGCGCCTTGGCCACCCCGGCGGCGATAGTGCCAACCCCCACTTCCGAGACGAGCTTCACGTGTATGCGCGCGTCACGGTTGCTGTTCTTCAGGTCGTAGATGAGCTGCGCCAGATCTTCGATCGAATAAATGTCGTGGTGCGGAGGGGGTGAAATCAGACCCACCGCTGGAGTCGAGTGACGCACCTTGGCAATCCATGGATAGACCTTGTGGCCGGGCAGCTGCCCGCCTTCGCCGGGCTTCGCGCCCTGCGCCATTTTGATCTGGATATCGGTAGCCGACATGAGGTAATGACTGGTCACGCCGAAGCGGCCCGAAGCCACCTGCTTGATTCGCGAGTTCTTCTCCGTGCCGTAGCGTTCCGGATCCTCCCCGCCTTCTCCCGAGTTGGACCGCCCGCCGATGCGGTTCATGGCGATGGCGAGCGCCTCATGTGCCTCGCGGCTGATCGATCCGTAGGACATGGCGCCTGTGGCAAATCGCTTCATGATTGCCTCGACCGACTCCACTTCCTCAACCGGGATGGCGCGATCGGCGTACTTGAAGTCCATCAGCCCGCGCAGTGCGGCGAGATGATGATCTGTTTCGTGACAGGTGCGCGAGAAATCCTTGAACATCTCATACGAATTGGCGCGCGTGGCATGCTGCAGCTTGGCAACCGTATCGGGGTTGATCATGTGATATTCGCCGTCGCGCCGCCACTGATAGCGCCCACCCCAGTCGAGATCCGGCGCCCCCGCCGGACGGTCTGGATAGGCCCGATGATGGCGGAGCAGCACTTCCTGAGCGACCACATCCAGGCCGATGCCGCCGATGCGCGACGCAGTCCAGGTGAAGTAGCGATCGACGAACTCCTGCGCCAGCCCCACGGCCTCGAATATCTGCGCCCCGCGATAGGACTGGATGGTCGAAATGCCCATCTTCGAGATGACCTTGATCACACCCTTGTTGAGCGCCTTGATGTAATTCCTCACAGCCTTGGCATGATCGATGCCAGTAAGCAGGTCGGCACGAATCATGTCATCCAGCGTCTCGAAGGCGAGATAGGGATTGATGGCACCGGCGCCATAGCCAAGCAACAGGGCCATGTGGTGCACTTCGCGGGCCTCGCCGGTCTCGATGAGCAGTCCGACGCGCGTGCGCGAACCTTCGCGGACAAGATGGTGATGTACACCGGCGGTTGCGAGCAGCGCCGGAATCGGTGCATGACGCTCATCGACCCCGCGATCGGAGAGGATAATGAGATTGAACCCCTGGCGAATGGCCTCGCTGGCCCGCTGACAAAGCGTATCCATCGCGCGTGCCATCCCGGCCGCACCTTCAGAGACCGGGAAGATCATCGGCAATGCGGTGCTCTTGAACACATCACTGTTCAGGCATCGGATACGAGCGAACTCATCATTGTCGAGCACCGGCGACGGCAGCTTGATCTGCCGGCAACTCAACGCCGTGGGCTCGAGCAGGTTCGCCTCCGGGCCGATGGTAGTGGCCATCTGCGTCACCAGCTCCTCGCGGATCGCGTCGAGCGGCGGGTTGGTTACCTGTGCAAACAGCTGCTTGAAGTACTCGTAGAGTAACCGCGGCCGATCCGACAACACGGCGAGTGCCTCGTCGTTACCCATCGAGCCAATAGGCTCCTCGCCCTTGGCAGCCATCGGTCCCAACAGAATGCGCAGATCTTCGTGCGTATATCCAAAGGCCTGCTGACGGGTGAGCACCGTCGCGTGGTCGGGCTCCGGAACATTCGGCGCTTCGGGCAGCGCGCCGAGCGAGACCAGATGCTTGTCGAGCCATTGACGATACGGTTGAGCACCAGCGTAGCGCTGTTTCAGCTCGGCATCGTCGATGATCCGACCCTGCGCGGTGTCGACCAGGAAGATGCGCCCCGGATGCAACCGCTCCTTGATGCGGACGTTTTCCGGCGCGATATCGAGCACCCCGACTTCGGAGGCCATCACGACGAGATCATCCTTGGTTACGTAGTAGCGCGACGGCCGCAGACCGTTGCGATCGAGCACGGCGCCAATGACCGTGCCGTCCGTAAAGGCGATCGAGGCAGGCCCGTCCCACGGCTCCATCAGGCACCCGTGGTATTCATAGAACGCCTTACGGGCATCGTCCATGCCCTCATGGCCGCTCCACGCCTCCGGGATCATCATGAGTACAGCATGCGGCAGCTCGCGCCCGGCCATGTGCAAAAATTCGAGCACGTTATCGAAGGTGGCAGAGTCCGACCCACCATCAAGCGCGATCGGGAATAGCTTCTGCAGGTCGTCCCCAAACGTTTGGGACGCGCACAGCGCCTGGCGCGCCCGCATCCAGTTGATATTGCCGCGCAGTGTATTGATCTCACCGTTATGCGCCACAAACCGGAATGGGTGAGCAAGCGGCCA
>DKBM01000022.1:0-11030 GCA_002451215.1 Proteobacteria bacterium UBA6900 | reverse complement strand
CGCGCTTTCTTGTACATTCCTTTCACATCTCGCTGCTCGCACACCTCGACCGGGCAGTCGCAGTGAATCTCAATGAAGTCGGCCGATCCGACGATGGACCGAACCCGCTCGCGGTCAGCCCGATAGGGAGAGATAAAGGCGGTCATCGCAATGACGCCGGCATCGAGGAACAGCTTGGTCATCTCGCCGATGCGGCGGATGTTCTCGTGTCGGTCCTCGGTTGAGAAGCCGAGGTCACCGCACAGGCCGTGGCGTACGTTGTCGCCGTCAAACACGAAGGTGCGGCAGCCCATCTGGTGCAACTTCTCTTCCACCGTGTGGGCGAGGGTCGATTTTCCCGACCCGGACAGGCCGGTGAACCAGATTACCGCCCCCTTGTGGCGATTCAGCGCCTCGCGCCGGGCGCGCGTGACCGTGGCGTGGTGCCAGACCACGTTGGGGGTGGCCAGTTTTCGGGGTGCATCGGTCATTGAAGGGGGTCCGTTTGTGGCTACAATCCTGAGGACACTCGAATTCTACAAGAATATAGCTGGCCACGGCGTAGGCATCGGCAGCAGGGGAAGCAGGGACCTTAAATGAAGCGCAAGGGAATCATACTCGCGGGTGGGTCGGGCACGCGCCTGCACCCCGTGACGCGCGTCGTAAGCAAGCAGCTCATGCCGATCTACGACAAGCCGATGATCTACTATCCGCTGTCGATCCTGATGCTTGCCGGGATCCGGGAGATTTTGATCATTTCCACCCCCTCGGATCTGCCACGGTTTCGCGATCTGCTGGGCGACGGGGGTGGTTGGGGGCTGCACTTTGATTATGCCGAACAGCCACGGCCGGAGGGGCTGGCGCAGGCTTTTCTTATAGGGCGCGAGTTTATTGGCCAGGACCCCGTGACTCTGATTCTTGGCGACAACGTGTTTTATGGCCACGATCTCGCGCAGTCGCTTGGCGAGGCCGCAGCACAAACGGATGGCGCCACCATCTACGCCTACCACGTCAAGAACCCACAGGCCTATGGCGTGGTGGAGTTCGATGATACGGGGAGGGCGCTTAGGATCGACGAAAAGCCGAGGCAGCCGCGTTCCAACTACGCGGTGACTGGCCTCTACTTTTACGACAACGAAGTCGTCAATATCGCGCGTGAGATTCGCCCGTCGGCGCGCGGAGAGCTCGAGATTACCGACGTCAACGCCCACTACCTCAAGGCGAGCAAGCTGCACGTGAAGATCCTCGGGCGTGGCACGGCGTGGCTCGACACCGGCACCCATGATTCCCTGATCGAAGCCAGCCAGTTCGTGCAGACCGTCGAGCATCGGCAAGGCCTGAAGATCGCGTGCCCGGAGGAGATTGCCTACCGGCTGGGCTATATCGATGCCGAGCAGTTGCGTAAGCTTGCCGCACCGCTCATGAAGAACGGTTACGGTGAGTATCTGATGGCCGTGCTGGACCATAAGGTTTTCTAGTGGCGGTTATCCGCCGTACGACGCAACCGTTACCTGGCGGCATGGAATTCACGAACCTTGCGATCCCGGATGTGATCCTGGTCAAACCCAGGGTGTTTGGGGATCATCGCGGCTTTTTTCTCGAGACCTACGTGAAAGCTGGCTTCGCCGCGGCCGGGATCGACGCGGAGTTTGTTCAGGATAACCACAGCAAGTCCGCGCAGGGGGTATTGCGCGGATTGCACTACCAGATCCGCCAGCCGCAAGGCAAGCTCGTGCGTGTCACCGCTGGCGAGGTGTTTGACGTGGTGGTCGATCTGCGGCGCAGCTCGCCGACATTCGGCAAATGGGTCGGCGCTCGTCTTTCGGCGGACAACTTCCTGATGATGTGGGTTCCACCAGGTTTTGCGCACGGCTTCTATGTTACCAGCCCCGAGGGCGCAGAGTTTCAATACAAGTGCACGGAATACTATGCACCCGAGGATGAGCGGGTGGTGTTGTGGAATGACCCGGCGATTGGTATCGAGTGGCCGCTTGTGGACGGGAGGACGCCAACACTCGCGGCGAAAGACGTCGCAGGCGCCTTGCTCAAGAACGCGGAGTGTTTTCCGTGAAGGTGCTCGTGACCGGCGCGGGTGGGCAGCTGGGGCGCGAGCTGCAGCGAACAGTACCGAAAGTGCACGAGCTGGTTGCACTGTCGAGCGCGTTGCTCGATGTAACAGATGCCGCGCAGATCGAGTGCGCTTTTGCGGGCCATGAGCCTGCCGTCGTTATCAACGCCGCGGCTTACACCGCCGTGGACAGAGCCGAGAGCGAGCGCGAACGGGCGCAAGCCGTGAACGGCGAGGGGCCGGACCTTCTCGCGCGGGCTACGGCCGCTCGCGGCATCCGGCTCATCCACGTCTCGACGGACTTTGTCTTCGACGGCACGAAAGGAAGCCCGTACCTGCCAGATGACCCGCCCAATCCTCTCGGCGCATATGGCGAGTCCAAGCTCGCCGGCGAGCATGCCGTCATGGCGGCTGATCCAGGCGCGTTGGTGGTGCGGAGTGCGTGGGTGTACTCCGCGCACGGCCAGAATTTCGTTAANNACGATGCTGCGGCTGATGCGCGAGCGTACATCGCTTGGCGTGGTGGCGGACCAGATCGGCACGCCAACCTGGGCGAAGGGGCTGGCGCAGGCGCTGTGGCGGGCCGTGGATGCGCCGCAGATGCAGGGCATTTATCACTGGACAGATGCTGGCGTAGCGAGCTGGTACGACTTTGCCGTGGCGATCCAGGAGGAAGCGGAGGCGTGGGGTCTGCTGGACAGGGCAATTCCGATTCGCCCCATACGAACGCAGGATTATCAGACAGCGGCGCGGCGGCCGGCCTATAGCGTTCTCGACAAGACCGCGACGTGGGAGGCATTGGCGTTCACCCCGCCGCACTGGCGCGTGGCCCTGCGAGAAATGCTTCGGGAGCCCAAGGAATCGCCATGAAAAGGCTCTTGATTACCGGCGGTGCCGGATTCATCGGTGCGAACTTTGTCCATTATTGGCACGCACAGCACCCGCAGGATCGGGTGGTGGTGCTCGACGCGCTCACCTACGCAGGCAATCTCGCCAGCCTTCAGGGGCTTTTGCAGGACGGCAACATCCGGTTCGTGCAGGGCGATATTCGTGACGAGTCTTTGGTTGGAGCATTGCTGCGCGAGGAGAGAATCGACACCATCGCGCACTTTGCTGCCGAGTCGCACGTCGATCGCTCGATCCTCGGACCGGACGCCTTCATCGAGACCAATGTGCTCGGCACGCACAGCCTGCTCAAGGCGGCACGTGCCGTGTGGTTCGCCGACACGGCTGGTCTAGCCGCGGGTCGCTATCGTTTTCACCACGTTTCCACCGACGAGGTGTATGGTTCGCTCGGGCCGGCTGATCCGGCATTTTCCGAGCTAACCCCGTATGCGCCGAACTCGCCTTATGCCGCGAGCAAGGCGGCAAGCGATCATCTGGTGCGGGCTTACCACCACACCTATGGTCTGCCGGTAACGACCAGCAACTGCTCGAACAACTACGGACCGTATCACTTTCCGGAAAAGCTGATTCCGCTCATGATCGTCAACGCGCTGGACGGCAAGCCGCTGCCTATCTACGGCGACGGCAAGAACGTGCGCGACTGGCTGTACGTGGAGGATCACTGTCGCGGGATTGAACTGGTGATAGAGCGTGGGCGACTGGGCGAGACATACAATATCGGCGGCAACAACGAGCACACCAATCTCGCCATCGTCGGGGTGGTGTGCGGGTTGCTGGATGAGGCGTTCCAGCACGACAGTTCACTGGCGAGGCGCTTTCCGCGTGCGCCCGCGGGGCAGAGTGGTACCAGCAAGTCGCTGGTGACCTTCGTCCAGGATCGTCCCGGGCATGATCGCCGCTATGCGATCGATGCGCGCAAGGTGTCGAACGAACTTGGATACGCGCCGCGCGAAGGGCTTGAATCCGGTCTGCGCAAGACCGTTGGTTGGTTTCTTGATAACGAAGCCTGGTGGCGCGCGGTGATGGACGGCAGCTACCGGGATTGGCTGCGACAGCAATACAACCTCTAGGCGTCCGCGTGTTGCTCCTGCGGAGACAGATTTCCGTATGATCGCCGTGTTCTCGCGCGGGATCCGACGCATTCCCCATCTCGAAACATTGCTCGGCGAGTCGATTGTCTATCGTCCGCGACGGGCAGGTCGCGAACTGACGAAGGTAGTGGGCTGGGGCAGCAAGCCGACCGCACAGCGCGCACGGCGCTTCGCGGCGCGTCACGGGCTTCCCTACGTCGCTCTCGAAGATGGTTTCTTGCGCTCGTTCGATCTAGGGGTGCGCGGAGCCCCGCCGCTTTCAGTGGTCATCGACGACATTGGCGTTTATTACGATGCCTCGCGGCCCTCGCGGCTCGAGCAACTTCTCAACGATGGAGGTGACGCGCTTTCCGCGGCGAGCGCGGACGCCGATCGCGCGATCGCCCTCATCCGGGAGCATCGGATTTCGAAGTACAACATTGCGTCGGATTCGGCGCCGTTGCCGGAGGATGGGCGCCAGAGAGTGCTGGTGGTCGACCAAACCCGTGGCGACATGTCCGTTGTGCTGGGAATGGCCGACGAGGCGTCGTTCGCGCGCATGCTCGCGGAAGCGCGCACCGAGAACCCGGGCGCGCGCCTTTATGTGAAACTCCATCCGGAGGTACTCGCAGGCGAGAAGCGCGGATACCTCGAGCATGTTCGCGCCGATGCCGACACTGTGGTGCTCGCGCAGGATGTGAATCCGCTGTCACTTATCGAGGGCATGGACCGGGTCTACGTGGTGAGCTCGCAGCTCGGTTTCGAAGCGCTGTTGCTCGGCAAGCCGGTGGTGTGTTTCGGCATGCCTTTCTACGCCGGGTGGGGCGCAACCGACGATCGCGTAACCTGCCAACGGCGACAGGCGCGGCGCACCGGGCGTGAGATCTTCGCGGCGGCCTACCTGCTGTACGCGCGGTACCTGCACCCGGAGCAGGGGGGCCGCGGGACGATTTTCGATGTGATCGAGCACCTCGCCCTGCAGCGGCGCATGGCGCACGAAAATGCAGGCGAGCTGTTCTGTTTCGGGTTTCAGCTGTGGAAACGGCACTACGTCCGGCCGTTTCTAAACACTCGTGGGAACAGGGTGGTGTTTGCCCGCAGCCTGGCTGCGGCCATGCGCAAGGGGATGTCCCGGGAATCTCGGGTGCTGGCCTGGGGGATGGATGAGCCGAAGGCTGTTCGGGACTGGGCGCGCCGGGAGCAGGTCCCGGTGTGGCGGGTCGAGGATGGCTTTATCCGCTCAGTGGGCCTCGGGTCCGACCTGATCCGGCCCCTGTCCCTCGTTGTGGACCGGCAGGGGGTTTATTTCGACCCCGGGCAGCCCAGCGACCTGGAAACCCTGCTTAACACTTTGGCCGTAGACCCGGGTCTTCGGCGCAGAGCCCGGGGTCTGATTGACCTTATACTTGCCTTGAGGGTCACCAAGTACAACACGGAAGATCATCATCCCCTCAGGCTTGATGTCACACCGGATCGCCCGATCATTTTCGTGCCGGGACAGGTGGAGGATGATGCCTCGATTCGCATGGGATGCGAGGAGGTGGTGACGAACGAGGGACTGCTTCTGGCGGTTCGGCAAGCGTGTCCGGGCGCCTTCGTCATCTACAAGCCCCACCCCGATACACGGGCCCGCAATCGCAAGGGCAATATTGGTGGCGACCGGCTGCGGCGGCTTTGCGATCACGTTGAAACCGAGGTGGATGTGATTGGGTGCATTGAAGCGGCGGGGGAGGTTCATACGATGACGTCGCTCGCCGGCTTTGACGCACTGCTGCGCGGACGCAAGGTCGTGACCTATGGCCGCCCCTTCTATGCCGGGTGGGGTCTCACCGATGACCGGCTCGACTTCCCGCGCCGTACCCGCCGGCTCACGCTCGATGAGCTAGTGGCCGCAACCCTGCTGCGATATCCACGCTATTGGCTGCCCGATATAGGTGCGTTCGTGAGGGCCGAAGCGGTCGTGCGCCGAATTGCCGAGACGCGCAAGCACATCGACAGCCTGAGCTCCGGGCACGGGGCATGGATATTGCAGCCAAAGTACACAGTGCGCCAGCTCCTAAAGGCGCGGCGCCTTATTGTGGGGTGGGTCAAGGGATGTATCTCGACGAACTGACTGGATCTCGGCGGGTTCTGCTGCTGCAGGGGCCAATTGGTCCCTTCTTCTGGCGTCTCGCCAATTTTTTGAAGATCCGTAACGCCGACGTCGTCAAGATAAATTTCAATGGCGGTGATGCCCTTTTTTACCCTGCCTGGATATCCCCCGGTACCGTCTACACATTCAAAGCCAGTGCAACGAAGTGGCGGCCCTTCCTGAGGGAAGTCATGGATCGACACTCGACCGATGCGCTCGTGCTGTTTGGCGACTGTCGCTTCTACCACCGCGTAGCCGCGCGTCTGGCGAGGCGCCGGGGCATTGAGGTTTTCGTTTTCGAGGAAGGTTACGTCCGCCCCGACTACATCACGCTCGCGCGTGGCGGCGTTAATGGTCACTCGGACCTGGCGAGGAATCCGGGTTTCTATCGGATGCTGCCCGACCGCCCCGTTGCGCCTGCTCAGTCAATGAGCCAGCGGGCCGTCTACTCGGGCGTGTTATTTGCCGCGTTGTACGGATTGGCAGGCAGACTTAGCCGGTGGCGCTTTCCGCTTTATCGTCATCACCGTCAGTACTTCAGTTTCACTCACGGACTTCGCTGGGTGCGGGGTTGGGTGCGCAAGTATCTTTATGGTTTGCGCGAGCGCGACGTGCTCTCGTTGGTTCGCGGCCCGCTTTCCAATCGCTTTTTCCTCGTGCCGCTCCAGGTGCACAAGGACGCGCAGGTGCTGTTCCACAGCCCCTACCGCTCGATCGTGTCGTTCGTTGCCGAAGTGGTGGAGTCATTTGCAGCACATGCGCCCGCAGACACCCACCTTGTTTTCAAGCACCATCCCCTTGACCGCGGCTTTCGCGACTACGGCGAGCTGATTGCCCGGTTGGCGACCGAACACGGTATCGCTGCGCGCGTGCATTATGTGCATGATGTCCATCTGCCCTCGCTGCTGGATCATGCGCGCGGTACCGTGCTGATCAACAGTACGGTCGGGATGTCGTCGCTTTTGCACGGAACGCCTGTCAAGGTACTCGGCCAGGCGATCTACGATATGCCGGGTCTGGCCCATCAAGGTCCGCTTGCCACGTTCTGGCAACAGCCGGAACCGATCGATCATGATTTGTTCCAGCGCTTCCGCAACTTCGTGATTGAACGGACTCAAGTGAACGGTAATTACTATTTGTTTGGCGGCTTCCAGCTGGGGCGCGAGCTCAATCCTGCGCAATCTTTGGAGGCGCCGGACAGCTTGGTTTTGGCGTCCATTCCGAACCATGCGCTTTTCGAACACAGCCCTTCCACGGTCATCGACGATGATGAGAAGAGCGACACCGCTTCGAGTGAGACGATTCAACCGACGCCTCTCAATACTGTCGTGCCCGCGAGACAGATGCAGCAGTCCGCCTGAGGCGAAGTCGGTCGCCCGCCGGTCCGATCGTTTCCGGTTGCGCGGCGATGTGTCCTGGAAATCTTTTTGGGGGAAGGACACAGAAGTGCAGTCATTCAACCAGATTCAACGCTAGAGTCATTCTTTGTGATGCGCACTAACGACATCGCGCGCAGTTTGCTCTTGTGCGCGTTGTTGTTCACAGTCACAAACGAAGGCGCCTACGCTGATGCCGTTAGTGTCTATCGCGGCCAGGGCGTGGACGAAAATCTGCTGGAGATCCCCGGGGATATTCTGAGTGGGGATCTGGCCTGGGAGCCAACGTATTTCTGGGGGTTGAGCTATCGCTGGCACACCAAGACACCCGAGTGGCTGGCGTCCACTGGACGCTGGGTCGGACTTTCGAACATCAAGACCGGCCTCGAGCTCATCGAAGTAAAGCACAGTGGTCTGCAGGATAACTTCGAGACCGACCTCGCGTACGTCCTCGAGTTGACGCAACTCGAGTTCTGGGGCGTAACGCTCCGGTTGACCATTGGATATGGCCCATCGATCGCGCATGGCACGCCCAGTTACGAAGATGGTCCTGAGGACGATCCGGAAAAGCGCTACAAATTTCAGCTCTACGGCATGTATGAGACCGAATGGGGGCTGCGCGATTACCCGGCGGTCACGCTAGTGTACAAAGTGCACCACCGCAGCGGCGGCTACGGGCTGATCGCGCCGCCCAAGGTGGGATCGAATTTCATGACCTGGGGATTGCGGTACAGATTCTAGAGCGCGACGACCTGACCAGTGGTATGGCGTATACCCATCCTTCCTGAGGCGTAGAAGGATGACGTCGACTCCACAGGGGAAACCGGTACGGGGGCTGGGGCCTAGCGGAACTCCATCGATCGTGCCAATAGGAAGGTGGGGCACCCGCATCTTTCCGCACCCGATAAATGGGAAGGGGAACATTTCACGTCTTCGCCACTATACTTGTGAGGGATTGGCGCAATTGCCCGACCCAGAAACGACCAGGGACTCAGGATGTCGCGAGTAACGAAAGCAGTATTTCCCGTCGCCGGCATGGGCACCCGCTTCCTGCCGGTAACCAAGGCGAGCCCGAAAGAGATGCTGCCGATTGTCGACAAGCCGCTGATTCAGTATGCGGCGGAAGAGGCAATGGGGGCAGGTGCCGATGAGCTGATCTTCGTGACGGGACGTAACAAACGTTCGATCGAGGACCACTTCGACAAAGCTTACGAACTGGAAACCGAGCTGGTGGCGCGCGGCAAGACCCAGATGCTCGATATCGTGCGCAATGTGGTGCCCGCCAACGTCACCTGCGTGTATATCCGGCAGGCGGAGGCGCTTGGGCTTGGCCACGCCGTGCTATGTGCAAAGCAGATTGTTGGTAACGATCCATTCGCCGTGATTCTGGCCGACGACCTCATAAGCGGTAACCCCAGCCCGATGCAGCAGATGGTAGCGCTCTACGAACAGCATCAGTGCTCGGTCATCGGGGTTCAAAACGTGCCGCGCGAGGATACGGGCAGTTATGGCATCGTGAGCGGCAAGTCGATTGCGCCACGCCTGTACAAGTTGGATGGCATGGTCGAGAAGCCGCGCCCCGACAAGGCACCATCTACGCTCGCGGTGGTCGGGCGATATATTCTGACCCCCCGGATATTTTCTCTGCTCGAGCAGGTGCAGGCGGGAGCTGGGGGAGAAATCCAGCTGACTGACGCGATCGCCGCGCTGTTGAAGCACGAACAGGTGTTGGCCTACGAGTTCGAAGGCAAGCGCTACGACTGCGGCGGCAAGCTTGGATACCTTCAAGCCACCGTGGAACACGCCTTGGCCCACCCGGAGCTCAAGGACCGGTTTCGCGCATATTTGAAGTCGCTTGATCCGTGACGCCAGCGCATGTCATCGGCGCGCGCTCTTGTGGCAGGACTTGGGTGGCAATCGAGCCGGTCGCAGATATAATGGCCGCGCTTTTGTCATGTGAATCCGGACGGTTGGATGCTGGAGGATTGTAATGGCCGAGAAGCTGATGATTGTGATGGTCAACACGGATCCCTCGGATCCCGCCGAGCTGGGCGCACCGTTCTTTCAGGCCACCGTGGCGGCGGCCATGGAGTACGAGGTAGAGGTAATCCTTACGGCGCGCGCCGGCGAGCTCGCTATTCGCGGCGTAGCCGAAAAGCTACACGTGCAGGAGGGAAGCCCCAAGACCGTGTACGACTTCATCAAGGATGCCCACGAGGCCGGTGTGAAGTTCAAGGTATGCACGCCGACACTCGAGCTTTGGGGCAATGAGCTGATTCCCGAGATCGAAGAGACAGTCGGTGGGGCCTACGTCATTAGCCAGGCGATGGACGACGACGTCGTCACCTTCACGTACTAGCGCAGGTTCCATCACGCTTGAGTTCCATCAGCCCGCAGCAAGCCTGGAAGGTCTTCGAGCAGGCGGATCTGGTGCATTCAGCGGACGCGGTCGAAGCCGCCCTGGATGCAATGGGTGTCGCCATTACTTCCAAACTGTCCGACACCAATCCCTTGCTGGTGTGCATCCTGACCGGTGGGGTGGTGCCGTTTGGCAAGCTGCTTCCCCGGCTGCAGTTTCCCCTGACCATCGACTACGTCCATGCCACCCGCTACGGCGACAAGCTGCACGGCGGGCAGTTGCACTGGATTTCCGGGCCGCATCAGGATCCGAAGGACCGGACCGTCCTGCTGGTCGATGACATCCTGGACGAGGGTACAACCCTCGCCGGGATCGAGGAGCGATATCGCGGTGATGGCGCACGCGCGGTCTACAAGACCGTTCTTGTAACAAAGGACCGCAAACGCCCACACGAGGTGCACATAGACTTTCCGGGGCTGACGGTTCCGGACCGCTACGTGTTTGGCTACGGCATGGACTACAAGGGCTACCTGCGTAACGCGCCCGGGATCTACGCCGAGGCGATTCAAAAATGACGAGTGTCGCGATTATTGGTGGAAGCGGGCTGACACAGCTCAAGGATCTGCGCATTCTCCGCCGTGAGGTCGTGCGTACGCCGTACGGCGAGCCGTCGGCGCCAATGGTTTTCGGAGAACTGTCCGGTCGGGAAATCCTGTTCTTGCCGCGCCATGGTGCGGGACACACGATTCCGCCGCACGAGGTGAACTACCGCGCCAATATCTGGGCCTTGCGCGAGGCGGGAGTGCGCAACGTGATAGCGGTCAATGCGGTTGGCGGCATCGCGCCCGATTTCATCGCGCCGGAGACCATCGTCATTCCCGACCAGATTATCGACTACACCTGGGGCCGCGCACAAACCTTCTTCGGCTCGGAAAGCAAGACGGTGGAGCATGTGGATTTCACCAGTCCCTACTGCGAGTCGCTGCGGACGCTTGTGATTTCCGCTGCATCCAAAGCCAAGCTGTCTGTCATTCCCCACGGAACCTACGCGGCAACACAGGGGCCACGTTTCGAAAGCGCAGCCGAGATCAGCCGGATCGAAAGAGATGGTGGTGATATTGTCGGCATGACCGGCATGCCG
>DKBM01000108.1:0-8461 GCA_002451215.1 Proteobacteria bacterium UBA6900 | reverse complement strand
CTCGAAGCAGGCGACTCCGTGACGGGCGTAACCATCATGCAGATGGATGCGGGTCTGGATACGGGTCCGATGTTGCTCAAACGCGAGACGCCCATCAGCGAAAGTGACACCGCCGCCACCTTGCACGATCGTTTGTCCGTATTGGGCGCTGGCGCGCTCATTGAAGCGCTCGAGCGTCTTGAGCGCAGCGCGCTTTCGCCGGAAACACAGGACAACGCGCTTGCCTGTTACGCGCGCAAGCTAAGAAAGGAAGAGGGCGTCATCGACTGGACGCAACCGGCTGCTGTATTGGCACGACGGGTGCGCGCCTTCAATCCGTGGCCGGTTGCGAACACCCGTATGGCAGGGCGTGGTCTTCGTGTCTGGGAGGCGCACAGCAGCGCCGACAATCGCAGCGCAAACCCGGGCACCATCGTCTCGGCGGACGCCAACGGCATCAACGTCGCCTGCGGCAATGGCACGCTGATTCTTACCCGTGTCCAGGCCGAAGGCGGCAAACCCTTGTCGGCCGCCGAGTTTCTCAATGGACACCGGCTTCGCGCCGGCGATCGGCTCGGCACTAACCATGGCGCCGACTGACGGCGCTGCTGCTGCCGCACGTGCCGCCGCCGCGCGCGTCGTCACGGAAGTTGCGCGGCAGCGACGCTATCTCGATGAAGCCCTCGCACAGGTTTTGGCTCAAGGCGACAGCGACTCTATTCGGCCGCTCGTCCAAGAAGTCGCCTACGGCACTTTGCGTTGGTATCACGCGCTTGATGCAATCGCCACTCAACTGCTGCGCGAGCCACTTAAACCGCGCGACGCCGACGTGCATGCCTTGTTGCTCGGCGGGCTATATCAGCTGCGTCATATGCGTACCGCGCCGCACGCCGCCGTGGACGAGACCGTGCGCGCGGTCAGGATTCTTGGCAAGGACTGGGCGCGCGGCCTGCTAAATGCCTGCCTACGCAGCTACCTGCGCCAACGCGAGTCGCTCGAGGCCGCTATCGCCCGGAGCACTGCCGCGCGGCTAAGCCATCCGGCATGGTTGCTGGCGGCGCTGCAGGCAGCGTACCCCGAGCGGTGGGAGTCGATTGCGGCGGCGAACAACGAGCGCCCACCGATGACGTTACGAGTGAACGGCGCGCGTGTATCCCGTGATGACTACCTCGCGCGCCTCGCCGAGCGCGGCGTTGGCGCTCTGCCCACAACGCTGGCACCGAGTGGCATCGTGCTGCAAGCGCCACTGCCGGTTGACCAGCTGCCAGGCTTTGCCGAGGGATTGGTTTCGGTCCAGGATGAAGCTGCCCAGCTGGCTGCGCCGCTGCTCGATGTTCAGGCGGGACAACGAGTGCTCGATTTGTGCGCGGCGCCCGGTGGAAAAACTGCTCATCTGCTTGAATCCATTCCCGCGCCGGGAGAGGTTGTCGCGGTCGATGTGGACGCCGAGCGACTGACGCGATTGCACCAGAATCTGCAACGCCTTGGCCTCAAAGCGCGTGTGGTGCGTGGCAACGCGACCGAACCCTCCGCCTGGTGGGACCAGCAACCCTTCGACCGAATCCTTCTCGACGCGCCGTGCTCAGCCACCGGGGTAATTCGCCGTCACCCCGACATCAAGTTGCGTCGGCAACCGGAAGATCTTGCGATGCTGGCGGCAACCCAAGGCCAAATGCTCGCTCGCGTGTGGCCCTTGCTGAACCGCGGCGGTAAGCTCTTGTATGTGACCTGTTCGGTGCTTCCCGTTGAGAATGAGCAACCCATCGAGCAATTCCTCTCTGCCCATGCTGATGCCGAAGTACTGCCGCTTGCCCTCTCGGCAGGCGTCGCGCGGGGGCCGGGCCGCCAGCTTCTGCCAGATAGTGATCGCACCGATGGCTTCTACTATGCCTGTATCGCGAAACGCGCCTAGGGTGCTTGGACTGCTGTTGGCGGCACTGTTGCCGCTTGCCGCACATGGCGAGTTTCGCCTGAGCACCCTGCAGCCCCGGCTCACGGCTGAGACGCTGCAACTCGATGGCGGCTTCGACCTCGGTTTGAGCGCCAAAGTCGAAGAAGCGCTCGGCAAGGGCATTGAGCTGGATGTCCTGATCGACGTTGAACTTGAACGCCCGCGGACCCTGCTTTGGAACGAGACCATGCGTGAATGGACCCTGCGGCGCGAGATCCGTTATCACGCGCTTTCCGGACAATACGTGGTGAGCACTGCGGGCGCGCCCGGCGCGGAGAGTTTTACCATTCTCGCCGAGGCGCTTCGCCACCTTGGCGCCTTCGATGCCCTGGCGCTCAAGCTCGATCGGCCACTAAAGGCGGGCACGGATTATCAGGTCCGCGTGCGTGCGCGTCTGGATGTCGAGGCGCTGCCGGCACCACTGCGACCTGTGGCCTATTCGACCCCGGGCTGGCGACTTAATAGCGGATGGAGCGCATGGAAAGTGCCACGCTGAAGCGCGCGCTGACCGGCATCGTTCCACTGACGGTGCTGTCCGGGCTGCTGCTTGCTTCGCTCATCTTGATGAGCGCAGCAACGCAACACTCCGAGCTGCTCGGGCGAGTGTACTCAGTGCTGCTGCTCGTCAACGTGCTCGGCATTGTTCTGCTGTTGGCGCTCATCCTTTATAACTTTCTGCGGCTCATCGATCAGTACCGGGCGCGTCAGCCGGGTTCCCGGCTTACCATGCGCCTGCTGTTGCTGTTCGTCACGCTCGCCGTGGCTCCCGTGCTGGTGGTTTTCTTCTTTTCGGTACAGACGTTGCACCGCGGTATCGATAACTGGTTCGACGTTAGGATCGAGAAGGCGCTGAACGACGCCGTGCAACTCGGACGCACTGCGCTCGATGCGCTCAAGCAGGACTTGCTCAAGAATACCCAGGAGATGGCGGCAGAACTCGAGCGTCTCACGCTTGGCGACGCGAGCGGCATGGCCGGCATGCGAGCCGTATTACCCACCCTCAGCAATCTGCGCGAGGCCTACGGTGTCGGAGAGATCACGCTGCTCGCGCCGGACGGCAGGATCCTCGCCTCCGCGTCGGAGGTGGCGCTCGAGGGCACGACACTCGCGCCTCCGCGCCCGGCCGAAGCGGTGCTGAGCCGTGTACGTCAGGGCGAGACCTATGCAGGCTTCGACGTGGTCGGAAGGAATTCGGTGCGGCTGCGCGCCGTGGTGCCGGTCTACGCACGCGACGCAGGGGCCGCGCCGCGCATGCTGCAAGTACTCCAACCCCTGCCGCCGCGCTACGCAACGCTGACCGAGAGCGTGCAGTCCGCGTACGCCGAGTATCAGACCCTGCTGTTCCTGCGCGGCCCACTCAAGTTCGGGTTTACGTTGACGCTGGGGCTGGTGGCTTTGCTTACCATGCTGGTGGCAGTCTGGGCGGCCATGTTCGTGGCTCGACGTCTGACCGCCCCCATTACCGAGCTCGCCGAGGGCACACGCGCTGTTGCCCAAGGCGACTACCGCCGCGAGCTACCGGTCAGGAGCCACGACGAGCTGGGGGTGCTGGTCGAGTCGTTCAACGACATGACACGGCGCATTGGCCGTGCGCAGTCGCAAATTCGCAAGAGCCAGCAGGAAGCCGTGCGGGCGCGCACCTACGTCGAGACCGTGCTGACGCACCTTTCCTCTGGCGTACTATCGTTCGATGCCCGTCACCGACTGCGCACCCATAACGCCGCGGCGGCACATATTCTCGGGATTGGGCTGGAGTCGGCGGCCGGCAAGTCGGCGGACTGGCTCGGCGCCGAGCACCCCACACTCGCGCCATTCGCCGATACCGTGGCGAGCGCCATGGCGGCCGGTGACAACGAATGGCAGGCTGAGGTCACGCTCACCGGCGCCACCGGTCGGCGTATTCTGATGCTGCGCGGCACCTTGCTGCCGGGAGTTAGAGCCCGCGCCGGTGGCTATGTCGTGGTCTTCGATGATGTCACGACGCTCATCCAGGCGCAGCGCGAGGCGGCCTGGGGTGACGTGGCGCGGCGCATGGCGCATGAGATCAAGAATCCGCTGACGCCGATTCAACTCTCTGCGGAGCGCATCCGCCACAAGTACCTGCGCCTGCTGCCCGCAGATGAGCAGGCTACGCTGGAGCGTGCCACGCGCACGATTGTTGATCAGGTCGAATCGCTAAAGAGTATGGTGAACGCGTTTTCGGACTATGCGCGTCCGGCCGTGCTCGAGGTTGAATCGGTGCAGCTCAATGATCTGGTGCGTGACGTGGTGGAGCTCTACAAGAGTGATCAAGGGCCGACAACAGACAAGACGCTGCCACTGCGCCCGCCCGAGGGCGCAAAGGGTCGGGCGGCGGTGCTCAAGCTCGATCTGGCCGACGATCTGCCGTTGGTGCGGGCCGACAGCAAGCGCCTGCGCCAAGTGCTACACAACCTCTTGATCAACGCGCGCGATGCTCTCTCAGGTACTCGCAATCCGCAGGTCAGCCTTCGTACCGGACACGTGATGCAGGCTGAGCGACCGTATGTTGAGCTCACCATTAGCGACAACGGCCCCGGCTTTCCGGAACCGTTGCTGGGCCGATTATTCGAGCCCTATACCACCACCAAGCAAAAGGGCACAGGGCTCGGGCTCGCGATCGTCAAGCGCATCGTCGAGGAGCATGGCGGACAAATACTTGCCGAAAATCGCGCTCGCGGCGGCGCCGCGGTGACCCTGCGCCTGCCCGCCGCAGCTGCAGGCACAGCGTCCGGTATCGGCGGCCGTCCAGATGCTGCCGGGGAGCTCGCATGAGTGCAGTGGTGGACGTGAAGCGCGGTGGTGCAACCAGCGGTGGCGGACGCGGCTACGTGCTCGTGGTCGACGACGAGCCGGATATTCGCCGCCTCGTCCGGGAAATATTGGAGGACGAAAACTATCGCGTGGCGACCGCCGAGAACGCGGCGGCGGCGCGCGAGGCGTTTCGGCGCGAACCACCCGATCTGGTGCTGCTCGACATTTGGATGCCGGATACCGACGGCATCACGCTCCTCAAGGAATGGGCACAAGCCGGAGGCCTACCGGCCCCCGTGGTGATGATGTCCGGCCATGGCACGGTGGAGACCGCGGTCGAAGCGACGCGCCTTGGCGCCTATGACTTCGTCGAAAAGCCCCTGTCCCTTGGCAAATTGCTGGTTACGGTGGAGCGCGCACTGGAGGCCGAGCGGTTGCGCCGCGAAAACCTATCGCTCAGCCAACGCGCCGAACCAAGCACTTTGGTCATCGGCAGGAGTCGTGCGATTCGCGAACTGCGCGACAACCTCGAGCGTATCGCCAAAACCGAGAGCTGGGTGCTGCTCAGCGGCGAGCCCGGGAGCGGCAAGGCGCTGGCGGGCCGCTACATTCATGCGCACAGCGCTCGCTCCGACCGCGCCTGCATTGAGGTAAGTCTGGCGGCCATTCCGGCGCAGAACATTGCCGCGCAGCTGTTTGGCAGCGAGCACAATGGCGTCGTTAACACGGGTTCGCTCGAGCAGGCGCACGGCGGCACACTGGTGCTGAACGAAGTCGGCGATCTCGACCCCGCCACCCAGATGCGGCTCTACAACACGCTGGCCGAGGGCCGCTTCGTGCGCGTTGGCGGTGTCGAGGCACAGGCCCTAGAGGTTCGTATCATCGCCATCACGAGCCAGGATCTCGCACAGGCGGTTGCGGCCGGCCGCTTTCGCGAGGATCTGTATTACCGGCTGAACGTCGTACCTGTACGTGTGCCGCCATTGCGAGATCATCGCGAGGACGTGCCGGATCTGGTCAATTTCTATCTGAATTGGATGGTTGACCATGAACATCTACCCTACCGCAAGTTCACCACCAGCGCGTTGAACGCGCTGCGCAACCACAGCTGGCCAGGCAACGTGCGCGAGCTTCGCAATGTCGTGCAACGGCTGTTGATCCTCAATCGCGGCGACGAAGTGAGCGAAGCCGAAGTGCAGCAGGCACTTGGCGCGGCGCGTGCGGCAGATGGCGCGCCGGCCGTGCCCGCACCGAACACGCTGTTCGGCATGCCACTGCGCGAGGCCCGCGAGCAATTTGAGCGTAGCTACCTCGAGTACCACCTGGCGCGCACCGGCGGCAACGTCGCAGAAGTGGCAAAGCTGGTGGAAATGGAGCGCACTCATCTCTACCGCAAACTCAAACAACTTGGCCTTCATCCCAAGAAGGGCTGACAGAAGGGGATTGGCACGATGGGCATGATCCAGGCCCTGGAAGCGATGCTGGCCCGCGGTCAGGACAATACACTGCTGCGCTACAGCCTCGGCAACGAGTATCTCAAGCAGGGCGAATTCGAGAAGGCAGCGGAACAACTGCGCCGCGCAATCGAACACGATCCGAGGTATTCGGCTGCCTGGAAGCTGTTGGGCAAGGCCTTGGCCGACGCCGGGGACAAGCCGGCGGCTATTGAGGCCTACGAGACCGGCGTTCGCGTTGCAGAGGAGAAAGGTGACAAACAGGCTGCAAGGGAGATGGGGGTTTTCCTGAAGCGCCTGCAGAAGTGAGGGCGCGGCTTCTTCAGACATCCCGACGATAAAAATCGGGCTGGCCTTCCGGTTGCGTCTTGAAGCGCTTGTGCAGCCAGAAGTACTGGGCAGGTGCCTCCTTCACACATTCCTCGATTTCACGGTTCATGCGCGTGGTATCGGCGAGCGCGTCGCCCGAAAAGATGTTCTCAATCGGTGGGCGGAAACTCACCTCGTAGCCGCGCCCGTGCGGCAACTGCCGGGTCCAGCAGGCGATCACCACCGCGTTGGTCATATCAGCAAGGCGCGGCAACACTGCAAAGGTCGCGGCCGGTATTCCAAAAAATGGCGCGAATACCGAGTTGCGTCGCCCCGCGTCCTGGTCTGGCAGGTAGTAGAGTGGCAGCCCGTTGCGCACCAAGCGCACCAGCGTCGTGAACGGCTTATTGTGTTCGACCAGGTGGCCGCCAAATCGCGAGCGTGCCCGTAGCATCACCAACGCCAGCAGTTCGTTCTTCGGGTTCCGATACACCGAGACCATTGGACGCTCCATGGAAAGCCGAAAGCCGCCCATGCCGAGTCCCACGAAGTGCGGCGCCAACAGAATGATGTTGCGCCCCGCGGCCAGCGCAGCATCGTAGTGCTCGCGGCCGCGAAACCGGACCAACCGCCTCAGGCGCGCTGCGGAGCTGAACCAGGCGACGGGCTCGTCGAGCGTCGCCTGGCCCGCGGCGCGATAATGGGCTCGGATCAGGCGGGCGTGCTCAACGGGCGTCATGCCCGGGAAGCAACGGGTGATGTTGCGGCGCACGACGCGCCGACGCCCGGCGTGCAATGCGTAAAACAACATGCCGATAGCGCTGCCAATCCCCGCCAGCACGGGCAGGGGCAGAATACTCAGCGCACGCATGAAGCCAAGACCGAGCCACGTCGGCCAATAGCGCGGCGCGAGGAAATCGCGATAGTGGCGTACCTCAGCCACGGCGACCCCGGCGCGGCGTGGCGGGATAGGGTGAGGGTGATCCGTCGGGGCGCGTGCGGAAGAACTTCAGGGTCCACATGTATTGCTCGGGCATGGCGACAATGCCTTGCTCCAGCGCGCGGTTCATGGCGGTGGCGTCAGCCACCGGATCACCAGCCGGAAAGCCCGCGAGCGGCGGGCGAACAACTGCCTCATAGCCGCGCCCCCAGGGCAGCAGCCGCACGAAGAACGGCAGTACGGCGGCATCCGCCATCTCGGCGAGCCGACCGAGCGTGGGCAGCGTTGCACGCGGAACTCCGAAGAACGGTGCAAACACGGAATGCTTCGGGCCAAAGTCCTCGTCGGGAAGATAGTAAAAGCCCTGGCCGCGACGCAGCCGTCGCAGCACCGGGCGCAGACCCTGATGACGCGAGATCAGTTCACCACCGAAGCGAGCGCGGCCCCGGTTCAACATCCAGTTAACTATTGGATTGCGCTGCAGTTTCATCATTGAGAATCCGCGGTGCTCCCGGACCACCACGGAGCCAGCGAAGTTCATTCCAACCATGTGCGGTACCAGGAGAATGGTGCGACCGCCACTATCGAGCTGCGCTCGCAGGTGCTCAAGGCCCTGGATGCGAACTGCGCGCAAGACGCGCCACCGCGGACCGAATACGAGCAATCCGAGATCAACGAACGCCTGACCAGCCACGATGAAGTGCCGACGAGCGATCCTCGCGCGCTCATGTGCCCCCTTGTCGGGAAAGCAAAGTGCGAGATTGATGCGTACCACCTCGCGGCGCTTGCGGTTGGCCGCCATCATCATGAGCCCCAAGGCAGCGCCAATCGGCCGGGTCAACAACAGTGGCAACTGTCCGGCGATCGCCAGCAAAAGCACTACGAACCACGCACCGAAGTGGCGCGGGGCAAAGGCGGCGCGTGGAAGGTGCGTTCGGTAGGGGCGATCGCGCGTCGGGGACTCATGATGCGGCGGCGCCTTGCTCATGGGAGGGCGAGTTTATAGCTTCGCGCCCGATTGGACCCATCGGCCCGGCCGCGCGCCGTTGGCATCGA
>DKBM01000054.1:0-8217 GCA_002451215.1 Proteobacteria bacterium UBA6900 | reverse complement strand
ACGCTCGGTCCCGGATTCTTCCTGCGCTCGCACGAGCACACGCGCTATGCCTGGGCCGACAACATGATGAGTAAAGCCAAGGACACGATCGAGATCATCGACAAGCAGACGCTTAAGGTCGCGCGCATGCTCACGCCCGCGCCCGGCAAGACCGCCGCCCACACCGAGTTCACGCGCGATGGAAAATTTGCGCTGGTGTCGATCTGGGAAATGGACGGTGCGCTGGTGATCTATGACGCGCAAACCTTCAAGGAAGTGAAGCGCCTGCCGATGAAGAAGCCTTCCGGCAAGTACAATGTCTACAACAAGATCACGCGCTCTGAAGGAACAAGCCACTGATCCGTTGACCGGACGGGGCATTCGAGTCATTTCCCGGGAAAGGAGGTCGTCATGAGAACTCTCTTGTGCGCCGGGGCCGTGCTTCTGACGCTATTGTCTGGCACGGTCGCCGCGAAGGAAGTCGCCGGGGTACAGGTGGCAGAAGCTTCAAGCGTTGACCATCCTGCGCTGGTGCTAAATGGCGCGGGGGTGCGGACGAAGTTCTTCGTCAAGGTGTACGTCGGGGCATTGTATTTGCCGAAGCGCGAGGCGCAGGCCGCCACCATTCTCGCCGCGGACGGCCCGTGGAGCGTTTATATGCATTTCCTCCACAGCGAGGTGGAAGCGAAGAAGCTGGTGGGGGCCTGGAACGACGGCTTTGAGGCAAACCTCGCCGACGCCGATCGAGCACGGCTCGCCGAGCGGATCGCGGCTTTCAACGCGTCGTTTCGCACGGTGCGTCGAGGCGAGGTCATCCGCATTGATTATTCGCCTGCTGCCGGCACGCAAGTCGCCATTCAGAACGAGGCGCGCGNNAAGCGATTCGCAACCACTTCCGTGGCGAAAGCGGTCTCCGGGAAGAGCCGCTGATACCACCTAATGGATTTGGGCCGACTCCGCAGTGCCGATACCTGATCAACGCGTGCGGGGATTGACGTGCGTCAATGCCGGTGCAGGTTCCTTTGCGTAGGGTGAGTAAGGCTTCCGGCAACCCGTCCTTTCGCACGGAGGGATCCCTCCATGACCGCCAAGAAGATTCTGTTCCGCTCCCAGGCGCGGGAGAAGATTCTGCAAGGCGCCACACAGCTCGCCGATGCAGTTCGCATCACGCTGGGCCCCAAATCCAAATCCGTCCTGATCCAGAAGAAGTGGGGCACGCCNNGGCGCAAGCGCCATTGATTTGAAGCGCGGACTGGACCGTGGCCTCAAGTCCGCCGTCGAGTCGCTGCGTGTTCTCTCGCGACCAGTGCAGACGCGGCTCGAGAAGGCGCAGGTCGCTACCATCTCGGCACATAACGATCCCGCAATTGGCGAGCTGGTGGCCGATGCCATGGAGAAAGTAGGCGGCGAGGGTGTGATCACGGTCGAGGAGTCCAAGACTACCGAGACGGTACTGGACGTGGTGGAGGGCATGCAGTTCGACCGGGGCTACATCTCCCCCTATTTCATGACAAACGCCGAGAAAATGGAGGCGGTGCTGGAGGATGCCTACGTTCTCCTGTGCGACCGCAAGATCGCCAGCCTCAAGGATCTGCTGCCGGCGCTCGAGCAGGTCGCCAAGGCCGGCCGGCCCATCTTGTTTGTGGCCGAGGATGTCGAGGGCGAGGCGCTCGCCACGCTGATCGTCAACCAGATCCGTGCGGTGTTGCGAAGCTGCGCGGTCAAGGCGCCCGGTTTCGGCGACCGGCGCAAGGATTTGTTGCAGGACATGGCGGTCCTGACCGGTGGCCAGGTAATTGCGGAGGAACTTGGGCTCAAGCTCGAAGAGGTGCAGCTCGCTCAGCTTGGGCGTGCCAAGCGCATCGTCGTCGACAAGGACCATACCACCATCATCGGTGGGGCCGGCGACAAGCAGGCGATCGACGCGCGCGTTGCCCAGATTCGTGCGCAGGTCGAGAAGGCCACCAGCGATTACGACAAGGAAAAGCTCGAAGAGCGTCTCGCCAAACTCGCCGGCGGCGTCGCCGTGATCCGCGTCGGCGCCCCGTCCGAAGCCGAAATGAAATCCAAGAAGGAGGCGCTCGACGATGCCATCAGTGCCACCAAAGCGGCAGTGGCCGAAGGCATCGTACCGGGCGGCGGGCTGGCGCTACTGCGCGCCACCACCGCCGTGGCGCGCGAGGAGGCGAGCGCCGAAGGCGACGAGAAGACCGGCCTGCAGATCTTGCGACGCGCGCTCGAGTCCCCGGCCCGGCAAATCGCCGAGAACTCTGCAGTCGACGGCGGCGTGGTGGTGAACCGCATGCTGACCAGCGAGGGCAATCTTGGTTTTGATGCCGCACGCCAGGAATACGTGGACTTGGTGCAGACCGGCATTATCGACCCCACCAAGGTGGTGCGCGTCGCGCTCGAAAATGCCGTATCGGTGGCAAGCGTGCTGTTGCTTACCGAGGCGACCATGACCGAGATTCCGGAAAAGGAAAAACCGTCTGGCGCCGGCGTGCCGGAAATGTAGGACCAACCCACCACCGTCGTTGTTGCCCGCGACCGAGTTAGCTTCCACGGAGTACGTGCACCGCCAGTGGCACGATGCTGGCGGTGAACCGTAGATTGCCCGGCAGAGCGGGGAATCTTTCCCGTAGAATAGGTCGCTTTCCGGACACAGCGCGCACTTTCATGTTTCGGATTCGCAAGATCGAAGACGATATCTCGCCGGCCAATCGAGAGGCGATTCGCCAAGTGGTAGAAATCATGCGTGCACAGTTCTCGCGCATCCCGCAAGCTGATCTCGACAAGCTGCCCAAGCAGCTGCACGACCCGTTGCGCTACCGATACCGCACCATCCTGTTTGTTGCCGAGGACACGCCCGGGCGCGTCAAGGGTTTCGCGCTGGTGCTGCACATGCCGGATCTCGATATCTGCTATCTGGAGTTGCTCTCGGTTGCCCCGACTCGTACTGGCGGTGGAATAGGAGCAGCGTTGTACGAACGGTCGCGCGAAGAGGCCGCATCGCTGCGCGCGATCGGGCTCTTTTTTGAGTGCAAGGTAGACGAACCGGCACTCGTGCGCGATCCCAAAGAGCTCAAGCAAAATATCGCGCGCATGCGCTTCTACGAACGCTACGGAGCCCGCCCCATCATCAACAATGATTATGCGACACCGGTAAAGCCGGGCGATGAGAACCTGTTCTTTCTCGTTTTCGACGGCCTCGGTCATCGTGTGACCCCGCGCCGCGAGCGCGTGCGGCGCGTGGCCACGGCGGTGCTCGAGCGCAAGTATGGTGAGTTGTTTACGCCAGCCCATATTGCCCGCATAGCCAATTCGTTTGTCGATGATCCAATCGAGCTGCGGACGCCAAGGTATTTTCGCCGCCGGGTGCGCCCTGTCGCAGCGTTGTCGACCGCCCGGTCAGTTGCGCTGATCGTCAACACTGGCCACCAGATTCACCATGTGCGCGAGCGCGGCTACCTGGAAGCACCCGTGCGCCTGTCGACCATCCTCAGTGCGCTGAATCGGACCAGGTTGTTTCGGCGCATGCCCCCCAAACTGTTTCCGGAGCGCCATATCACGGCGGTGCATGACAAGGACTTTGTGAACTACCTGCGCCGCGCCTGCGCGGGATTGCCGGCCAACCGGGCAATCTACCCGGAGGTCTTTCCGGTACGTAACGCGACGCGCCCCCCGAAGCGGTTGCCCCAGCGTGCCGGCTACTATTGCATCGATCCCTTCACGCCCTTGAGCCGAAATGCCTATCTTGCCGCCCGCGGCGCGGTTAACTGCACGATGACCGGTGCGCAGGCACTGCTCGATGGCTTTCACTTTGCCTACGCGCTGGTACGCCCACCGGGCCACCATGCGGAGCGCCGCGCGTTCGGAGGTTTCTGTTATTTCAATTCGGCTGCGGTAGCAGCGCATTTCCTGAGTGCCATCGGACGCGTAGCCGTTCTCGATATCGATTTTCATCACGGCAATGGCACGGAGAACATCTTCTATGAGCGGGCAGACGTGCTCACGCTTTCGATCCACGGTGACCCGGATTTCAACTATCCGCACTTCAGTGGTTTCGCCGACGAAATTGGTGCTGGCGCCGGTCGCGGCTTTAACGTGAACTATCCGTTACCCGAACATGCGACTGCCGAACGCTATCGCGCAACCCTGAAAAAGGCGCTCACGCGGATACGAGAGTTCGATCCGCGCTTTCTGGTGCTGTGCCTTGGTCTCGACACGGCCAAGTCCGATCCGACCGGTACCTGGTCGCTGGCTGGCGCGGACTTCGAGTCCAACGGCGAGTTGATCGGTGCCCTGAACATTCCGACCCTGATCGTGCAAGAAGGCGGTTACCGCACGCGCACGCTTGGCACCAACGCGCGCCACTTCTTTGAAGGTTTGGTTACAGGCCATGCTGATCGGGCATCTGGTGGCAAACGCCGTGCGCCAGGCGAATGAGACGCGCATGAGGCGACGGGTCTCGTCGCCGTTCCGGAAGCAGGGTTCAGCGCTCATCTGCCCGAGTGTTCGGGTCCGACCGGAATCATTGACGGGCCAGCGCTTTTCCGTTTCTATTGCGCCCTGACGAAGTTCCGTTCTCGCGTATCCGGCCCGGAGTCCCGCCCTGTTTAGTCATCACAAAGAAAGCCGCTTTTGGATCACGGCATTATTGCTCTTTGCCGCGGTCGCAGGTCTCGGGGCCTGTGCAAGCCCCGGCGAGGTGCTGATGGCGCGCGTCGGCAACGCGGTGCTCGACCAGGACGATCCGCAACTCGTTGCCCAGGGCGCACCGGCGTACCTGTTGCTGATTGACGGGCTGATCGCCGACGATCCCGAAAACGTGGAGTTGCTACTCGCCGGCGCGCAGCTTTATGGCGCCTATGCCTCAGCCTTCACGTCTGAGCCCGCGCGCGTGCAAAGCATGACCAGGGTCGCACGCCGCTATGCCGAGCGCGCACTGTGCGCCTTCAGCGATGTGGCGTGCAGCCTGCGCGACGCTCCATACGACGCGATGGCTGCACCGCTGAGCAAGTTCAAGGCGAAGCCCAGTCATACCAACTTGCTCTATGGGTACGCAGTCGCATGGCTTGGCTGGATTCAGGCGCGCAGCTCCAACTGGACCGCGATTGCCGAGCTCCCCAAGGTAAAACTTGTCCTGGAGCGTGTCGCGAAACTTGATCCCGCGCACGACAATGGCGGCGTGCAACTCTATCTCGGCGTATTGGAGAGCCTGATACCGGCCGTCTCCGGCGGCAAGCCGGACGTCGCGCGCGCCTACTTCCAGCGTGCGATCGATATTTCCATGGGAAATAACCTGACGGCCAAGGTCATGTATGCGGAGTACTTTGCGCGTCCCCGGTTCGATCGCGCCCTGCACGATCGGTTGCTGAAAGAGGTGCTTGCAGCCGATCCGCACGTTTCAGGACTGACGCTGATGAACACGCTCGCTCAGGAGCGCGCGCGCGATCTGCTCGCCAGTGCAGACAAGTATTTCTAGCTGGAGTAACTTCAGGAGAGGACATGACGCGGATATCAAAGATTGTCGCCGCGCTGTGCGGTTTGCTGATAGGTGGCCATGCCGTCGCGGCCACGACCACCTTCAAGGTGGCTACCATTGTTCCGGATGGCACCTACTGGATGACGCGCATCCGCGCCGCAGCTGATGAGGTAGCCAGTCGCACCGAGGGGCGCGTGCAGTTCAAGTTCTATCCCGGCGGTGTGATGGGCAACGACGAAGCGGTACTGCGCAAGATCCGGGCCGGCCAGTTGCATGGCGGCATGCTCACGGGCGGCAGTCTCGGCGCCGTGTATCCCGACACGCAAATCTACAGTTTGCCGCTGTTGTTCAATTCCTTTGCGGAAGTCGACTATGTGCGCGCCCGCATGGATGCGTTGATCCTGCAGGGGCTTGAGAAGAACGGTTTCATCGGATTCGGTATTGGCGATGGTGGCTTCGCGCTGGTGTTCGCCACCGATCCGGTGCGTAGCGTAGATGACATGAAGGGTCGCAAGGTCTGGATTCCACCCAACGATCCGATCACACGGGCCATGTTCGAGGCCGCCGGCCTGTCTCCGGTGATGCTGCCGCTTTCTGACGTAATGACCGGACTGCAGAGCGGTATGATCGATACCATGGGCTCGTCGCCGGTCGGCGCAGTCGCGCTGCAGTGGTACACCAAGCTCAAGTACGCTACCGACACGCCACTGCTCTATCTTTACGGCATTGTCGTGGTCGACAAGCGCACTTTCAGCCGGTTGAACTCCGCGGACCAGGCGTTAGTGCGCGAAATCATGGGCAAGGCGATGAAGGACATGGATGTCAAGAATCGCGCGGACGATCGCGGCGCGCGCGACGCCCTGCGCCATGAGGGGTTGGAGTTCGTCGCCATTTCGCCACAGGGCCTGGCACAGTGGAAGGACGTTGCGCGAAAGGCGCGGGAGAATCTCGCCCGCAGTGGCGCCTACAGCGAAGCAATGCTCAAGACGCTGCAGGGCCACTTGAACGACTTTCGCGGCAAGCAAAAGGCCGCACGCTGAGCGCCATGCTGGCGCGGCTGCGGTGGATCATGAACCGGATCGAGGACACTGTCCTCGTGCTCGTTCTGGGCGGCATGATTCTGTTTGCGGTCCTGCAGATCGGGCTGCGCAATTTCTTCGGCACCGGAATCCTTTGGTCGGACCCGCTCGTGCGGGTGCTGGTACTTTGGGCCGGGTTGATCGGCGCGATGGTGGCGGCGCGGCTTGACCGCCACATCGTCATCAGCGCACTAGCGCATTTCATGAATCCGCACTGGAAGTTGGGTGCGCGTGTGGTGACGGATCTCGCCGCAGCGGTGGTCTGCCTCGTGGTGACGTGGGTGTCATTGCGCTTCGTGTTCGCCGATTATGTGGCCCGGACAATGGCCTTTGCAGCCGTGCCGGCCTGGGTATGTGAAATCATCATTCCGATCGCGTTTCTGGTAATGGGCGTGCGCTACGCGCTGCACAGCCTCGACAGCGCACGGGAGCTGCTGGGGCGCGCGGCGTGATCCTCGCTGCGTTGGGATTACTGGCATTGGCCGTGCTCGGCATGCCGCTATTCGCGGTGATCGCCGCACTCGCATTGCTCGGATTCTATTCGTCGGACATTGATCTTTCCGTCGTCGCGATCGAGCTCTATCGCATGGTTGATAATCCGGTGTTGGTCGCGATTCCGCTGTTTACCTTCACCGGATTTCTACTTTCCGAAAGCCGCGCCTCGCACCGGTTGGTGCGGCTCACCGAGGCGTTTCTCGGCTGGTTGCCCGGTGGTCTCGCAATCGTGGCGCTGTTCGCTTGCGCCATATTTACGGCGCTGACGGGTGCGTCGGGCGTCACCATCATCGCTATCGGNNTTGGTGCACTGCGCGAGGCGATTTGGGAGTTGCCGCTGCCGGTAATCGTGCTGGGGGGCATCTACAGCGGTCTGTTCGCCGCTTCCGAGGCGGCCGCGGTCTCGGTGCTATACGTGCTGATCGTCGAGGTGCTGGTCTATCGTGAGATCCCGCTACGCGAGTTGCCACGCATCATGCGCGAGTCGATGGTGGTGGTGGGCGGTGTACTGATTATTCTCGGTGTGGCGCTCGCCTCGACCAACTGGCTGATCGATGCCGAGGTGCCCATGCACTTGTTCGAGTGGGTGCGCGCGCATGTTGATGATCGACTTACCTTCCTGCTGTTGCTCAACGTATTTCTGATCGTGCTCGGCATGGTGCTCGACATCTTCTCGGCACTGGTGCTGATTGTGCCGCTGATTCTGCCGATCGCAGTCGCCTTCGGCATTCACCCGGTACATCTCGGCATTGTCTTCCTCGCGAACATGCAGATCGGCTACTTCACGCCACCGGTCGGCATGAACCTGTTCATNNGGGGTTGAAATCGTTGGCGATCTCCCCCAGCATGAACCTATCTGTCTTCTCACCGAGCGCCGTCATGACTGAAACCACTGAAGCCCGTAACGAACTCGAAAAGCAGCTCGCTGCCGCCCAGACCGGTGAGATCACCAGCGAAGACTTGCTCAACACGCTACTGCAGTCGCAGGTTTTCATGCCGGTCGAAGAGGAGAAGGCTGCAGTACTGAATGTGCAACGCTCCAACCGCGCCCAGCCGTTGGTGCTCACAGCGGAGGATGGCACGCCGATCCTGGTGCTGTTTTCGAGCCCGGAGCGTGCCAAGGACTTCACCAAGGACTACCCGGGCTATGGCGGCGGGCTGCTTGCGGAGTTCACCTGG
>DKBM01000078.1:0-19690 GCA_002451215.1 Proteobacteria bacterium UBA6900 | reverse complement strand
TTTCTGCAGTTCCTGCACGCTGCGGGCGATCTCGGCATTGAGCCGCGCGCGCTCCTCTTGTGCGGCGCTGCGCTCGATGAGGCCGGGATTAAGGGGTTCCATGCGTGCTTCCTTCTGTTGCCGGCGCGTCGGGTCAGGACGAACCTTGCGCGGATCCCGGTCGGTCATGAGCTCGGTCTTTTCCCGGCTTCCCACCACCGGCGCCTGTGGTATCGACAAGATCGAGAGCGTATCGGTGGGCCGATCGGTGATCTCACGCACCGGGAACGGACTGCGCGCGATGTCGGGACGTTCGCTGTTGCCGCCGCCGTCCTGGTTTGCTTGGGCAAGGAACTCCGGATCCTTTGGTGCAGCGTCACTCGATGTCTGGACAAGAGTGATTTCCAGCGTGGGCAGGCCATCAAGCGCGCGCAGATGGGGTAGCACGAACCCAAGGCCAAGAATCAACACTACGTGCAGGAGCGTGGAGCCCGCGAGGCTAACGCCAAAGCGATCCCGCGGCGCGACCTGCGCCAGCATGATGAAGGGATGGCGGGCGCTTGCGGCCGGCGCGTGGAAGAATGAACCGGGATGTCCCATGACTTATGGCGCCAATCCGGAGTAACCCGCAACCAAACCGTGTGTGGGACGCAGTCGTTCCAAGGGACTCATGCCGCGGCCCGTGCGAGAGCGCCCGCCTCCTTGAGCTCACGCGCGGCAGCGAGCAGCGCGAGGCGTGCGATCACCCCGTAGGCATAGAAGCGGTTCGGTGGCGCGTCCGGCTGGCCCGACGGATCGGGATAGCTGCATGGCTCGACAAACGCGAGCGGCTGAAAATGCATACCGGGGCTGTTCAGATTTTCGTCGGGACCGCGCTGCGTGTGCACGCGATAGAAACCTCCGACCACGTAGTGGTCAATCATGTAGACGACGGGTTCGGCAACGGCTCCCTGCATTGCCCTGGCTCCACTATCCCCNNACGTCATCCGGGCTCTTTGCGGTCATGATCGCCATGCCGTAAGTGCCGGCATCGGCCTTCACGATGGCAAACGGCGGTTTGTCCACGCCATACTGGCGATACTTCTCGCGCACTGACTTGAGGATCGCCTCCACGTTTGCGGCGAGGCATTCCTCGCCGTCGCGCGTCTGGAAGTTTATCTCGCCGCACCTGCGAAACATCGGGTCGATGAACCACGGGTCAATATCGATCAGCGTCGCAAACTCGGCCGCGACGGCCTGGTAATGCGCAAAGTGGTGGGACTTGCGCCGCTGTGACCATCCGAGCGCCAGCGGCGGCACCACCGGCTGGGCAAGACCCTCAAGTATGGGGGGCCGGCCGGCGGACATATCGTTATTGAGCAGCACCATACAGGGCTCGAAGTCGCCGACGCCCACCTTGTTGCCCGAGCGTACGAGTGGTTCGAGCCGCACGTTGCGCCCGGACGGCAGAGCGACATCGCGGGGTTCCCTGAGGTCAGGAAGCAGCGAGCCAATCCGCACCTTGATGCCAGCAAGCTCCAGCATCTCGATAAACGAAGCGAGACTCTCGAAGTAGTGAACGTTGCGGGTATGGTTCTCCGGCACCAAAACTGCTCCACGTGCCACCGGGCAGACGCGTTCGACCGCAGCCTGGATCGCCTGGACGCTGAGTGGCCGGAAGGCAGGGTTCAGATTATTGAATCCCGCCGGAAAGAGGTTGGTATCGACGGGCGCCAGCTTGAATCCAGCATTGCGCAGATCGACCGAGCAATAGAATGGTGCGGGGGTTTCCTGCCAGCACGCCCGGAACCACTGCTCAATGGCGGGCTGCTGGGCAAGGAGGTGTGCTTCCAGTTCAAGAAGGGGCCCGGTAAGTGCCGTGGTCAGGTGCGGCACCACCGAACCCGGACCAAAAGTTGCTGGTGAATCCATGAGGCTCATCGGACTAGATCCATGTTAGCGCATTTGCTCTGTAACTCGTTTAGACGCATAGCCTTTGGCATGCTTAATGCAATGAAATTCCCCGATTTCTGGCCACCGCGGGCCACGATTAAGCCCGCCGGGGCGGCCTCTGTGCAAACAGCGCAGCCGTGAGCCGATGGACTATAGTGTTGGAAGCAGTGGCTCCGGCCATGCTAGACGTTGGATTTTAAGGGATATTTGTGCTACGAAATCATTATCCTAGCAATGGATTCGCACAAATTACCTCATAAAGGAATCCGCGCAGCCTGGCCATCGGCCTCCGAATGGTGCATGGAGCGATGAACTCGGCAGGGGTGGAAGCGTGTGACCGTGAAAGTAATGATCATTGATGACAGCAACACGATACGGCGTACCGCCGAGGCCTTGCTTAAGAAGGCCGGCTACGAGGTATTCACAGCAGCCGACGGATTCGAGGCGATGTCGCTGATAACCGACAATCACCCCGACATTATATTCGTCGACATCATGATGCCGCGGCTGGACGGTTATCAGACCTGTCAACTGATCAAGGCCAACAAGAAATTCCGGGAAACGCCGGTCATCATGCTGTCCAGCAAGGACGGACTGTTCGACAGGGCGCGGGGCCGCATCGCGGGATCGGAGGAGCATGTGAACAAGCCCTTCACCCAGGAAGAGTTGATCGACGTCATCAACAAGTATGTGCACTAACCGCGCGCTGCGCGGCACCAACAACCTTCAGAACACAGTACACACGGAAACGGAGCAGGCACATGGCGATTAAGAACGTGCTGGTGGTGGACGACTCTCCCACGGATCAGCATCTCATCGTGGAGATCCTCAAGAAGAACGGCTTCACTGTGAGCACCGCGACCACAGGTGAGGACGGCATTAGCAAGGCCAAGCAGGCCAAGCCCGATCTGATTCTGATGGATATTGTGATGCCGGGCATGAGTGGCTTCGAGGCGACGCGCGCTATATCAAAGGACCCCGACACGTCCGGGATCCCGGTGATTATCTGTTCAACCAAGGGTCAGGAAACGGACAAGGCCTGGGGCCTGCGCCAGGGCGCGAAGGACTACATCGTCAAACCGGTGACTGAAAGAGCGCTCATGGAGAAGATCAAGGGTCTGTGATGTCGCCGGCCAGACAGGATCCGTTGGCGCTCCTGCGCAGCATGCAGCAGGAGAGCGTGGCGCAGGCCCCCGCGTTACCGCAGGAAGTTGAGGCGGCGGTACTGTGGTCGGGCGTGGCGTTTCGGTTGGCCGACATGATGCTGGTCGCGCCGCTCGATCAGGTGCTGGAAGTATTGCCGGCGCCACAGTCGACGCTGGTGCCAGGGGTAAAGTCGTGGGTAAAGGGTGTCGCGAATGTGCGCGGCAACCTGATCACGATCGTGGATCTGCCAGAGTATTTTGGCAAACCGTCGGTGTTCGTCGATGACCGCGCGCGGTTGCTGGTGATGAACATGCCGGGGCTGCACGCCGCGTTGCTGGTCAACGAGGTGCTGGGATTGCGCCACTTTGACCCGGAGGTCGAGCGCCAGAATTTGGGTGGCCTCGACGATCCGGTGCTGGCGCACCTCACTGGCGCGTTCCTGCGGGACAACGTGCTGTGGGGGGTGTTCGACATGAAGTCGCTGGCTGACAGCCTGACGTTTCGGCACGTGGCGGCCTGATCGAAAGGGTTTTTTTTTAACAAACTTAACACTGGGTCCCACCGGACCTGAAAGAGCGCGAGGTAAAAAGTCATGGCCAAGAAAGGCAACCTGATTGATCAACCGTCCGAGGACATAATCGACCTCGCGGGCGATCGTATTGCCGGCGAGGATTTCGTCGACATCCAGAAGTCCGGGCGCTTTGCGTTGCCGAGCTTCTCGGGCGGCGCACTGGGAGTGATCACCAGCCTGCCAGTGCTACTCATCGGCATGTTGGTCTCGCTCATGTTCCTGGTCGGTTTTCTCGTGCTGAACGCGCAGCGAACCGAGAAGGAGTCCAAGTACATCGAGCAGTCGTCGCAGCTCCTCATGCTCTCGCAGCGCCTCGCCAAGGACGCGCGCGAATCGGTGCTTGGTCAGGCGGTGGCCTTCAAGACGCTCAAGGAGTCGCGCGATCGTTTTGATCAGATCGTGACCGGCCTGAGAAACGGTAACCCGGCACAAGGCGTCCCCGCGAGCCCGCCGGAAATCGCTGACAAGCAGCTCAGGGAAGTCATCAAGCTCTGGGGCCCGAAGCCCGGCGAAGGGGTGCGCGCCCAGGTCGACCAGATTCTCGGTCAGGAAAAGGCGCTGTTCGCGATGCACGATCACGTGCTCGCCATTAACCAGCTTTCGCCGCTGCTACTTGCCATCTCCGACGAAATCGTGGAAATGGGTGCTAGCGCAGGCATGAAACAGCAGCATCTCTACCTCGCCTCCCGCCAGGGCATGCTCTCGCAGCGCATTGCGAAGGACGTGAACCTGTTCTCGCAGGGCGGCAATGAAGCGGCGGTGGCCGCGGCGCAGTTCGGCAAGGATGCCAAGCTCTTCAAGGCATCCGAGGCGGAACTGCGCAAGGTGCTGCCGAAGTCGCTGGCCCCGAAGCTCGATGAATCGGCCACCATCTTCGGCCAGATCAACGGGCACATTGAAGGCATTCTCGGTAGCGCGGCCGAGCTGTTCGTCTCGCAGCGCGCGAGCCAGAACGTATTCGAGCAGTCTGATCCGTTGCTCAAGAAGTCGCGCGAGCTGGTTGAGGGTTACACCGGTCTCGGCGTCGAGCGCGCCGGCCTGCAGGTGGCGATCATCGGCGCGGGTGTTGCCTCGATGTTCTTCTTCCTGTTGTTCGCCTACAAGCTTGTGAGCGACGCGCGTCGTCGTGCATCTGAGAGCGCCGAGCAGAACCGTACCACGCAGGACTCGATTCTCAAGCTGCTCGACGAAATGGGCGACCTTGCCGACGGTGACCTCACTATTCAGCCGGAGGTGACCGAGCAGATTACGGGCGCGATCGCGGACTCGATCAATTATGCGGTACGCGAAATGCGCAGCCTGGTATCGCGCATCAAGAACGCGGCTTCGCAAGTGGCAGTTGCTTCCGAGAACAGCCGTCAGACGGCTACCGAGCTGACCGAGGCGGCGCTGCGCCAGGCCGCCCAGATCACCGAGGCCACGGGCAAGATGATGACCATGGCGCGCTCGATGGAAGACATGTCCAAGTCGGCCGAGCGCTCCGCCGAAGTGGCGCAGGGTTCGGTGGCCACCGCCAAGCGTGGCGCGCAGGCGGTGCAGGACACGATCCGAGGCATGGACGAGATGCGCGAGCAGATTCAGGAGACGGCGAAGCGAATCAAGCGTCTCGGTGAGTCGTCCCAGCAGATCGGTGAAATCGTCGAACTTATCAATGATATTGCCGAGCAGACCAACATTCTCTCGCTGAATGCCGCCATTCAGGCAGCCATGGCGGGTGAAGCGGGTCGCGGCTTCGCGGTGGTCGCGGACGAAGTGCAGCGCCTCGCGGAACGTTCCGCGGAGGCGACCAAGCAGATCGGCGATCTGGTGAAGACGATTCAGGCTGACACCAACGAAGCGGTGGCCTCGATGGAGCAGGCGACCAACGGCGTGGTCGAGGCCACGCGCCTTGCCGACGCCGCCGGTCAGGCGCTCGGTGAGATCGAATCAGTGTCCGAACAGCTCTCAAGCCTGATCGTTAACATCGCCCGTGACGCGCATCGCCAGTCCGAGTCGGCGACCGACATCACGACCAATATGACCAAAATTCAGGAGACGACGACTCTCACCAGCGCGGGTACCCGCCAGGCGGCGGAATCGATTGGCAAGCTCTCGGACCTGGCGCGCGAGCTGCAGGCTTCGGTGGCGGGCTTCAAGCTGCCGGCCTGAGGAGCTGCTTGAACCGGCGCCCGCATCACGGGACGGGTCACGCAGGATGCGCGCATCAGGCGCGCCGGCGTGACCCGAGGTTGTTACGGCCATGAGCACTCAATCCAAAGTCGATCCGTCCACGCTTGGCTGGGTCAAGCACGAGATCGACGAGACCCTCAAGCAGGCGCGCCTCGCGCTCGAGTCGTTCAGCGAGAATACCGGGGACAAGACCCGGCTGCGCTTCTGTGTCACGCACCTGCATCAGGTCGTGGGCACATTGCTCATGGTGGAACTTGATGGCGCTGCAATGCTGGCGCGCGAGGTTGAGCAGCTCGCGGAGGCCATTCTCAACGACCAGGCCGAAGCAAGTTCTGAAAATCTTGAGGTTCTGACGCGCGGTATCCTGCTGCTGCCCGATCATCTGGCGCGCCTGCAGGTGGGGCAGCGCGATGCGCCACTCAAGCACATCGAGCTGCTCAACGAGATGCGTGCGGTCCGCCAGGCCGAGCCAATCTCGGCGCTCGATCTTTTTGCGCCAGACATGTCAGTGCGTCCACCGAGTACCGGTGCCGAGCGCGCCTCGGACGTCGACTACCAGGCGCTGGCGCGCCCGTTGCGGGGGCTGTTCCAGGGCGCACTGCTCGAGTGGCTGCGCGACCCCACCAACACCTCGCCGCTCGCGCGCATCGCTGAGTTTTTCGACGAACTGCGGAGCCAGGCACCAGTCGGCGCGCTGGAGCAGCTTTTTTGGATCGCCGGCGGCATGGTGGAGGGACTCCTCGACGGGGGGCTCGAGCCGACGCCGGAGCGCAAGAAGTATTTCGCCCGTCTTGACCAGCAGATCAAGAAGATTATTGACGGTGGTGACAAGACCGCGTTGCGCAAGTCCAGCGAGGAAATAGCGCGCGGCCTGCTCTATGAGGTGGCGCAGGCGAGTTCCGGCGGTGAGCGTGTTACCCAGCTCAAGCAGGCCTTCGAACTCGACGCTTTGCTTGCCCCGAGCAGCATACAGGGAACTTCTCTCCCCACCCCCGAGGTGCTGGCCTCAGTCGCGAGCGCGCTCGGCAAGGAAATCGAGACCGCGCAGGATCTGTTGTCGAGCTATTTCGATCCGCAACAGCCCGACGAAAGTGCGCTCGAGCAACTGCTCGATCTCCTGAGCAAGATGACCGGAACGCTCGATATGCTCGGGGTGCCGCCGCTCAAGGAGCTGGTTGACGCGTTGCTCGAGACCTGTCGCGCGATCATGGAACAGCGGCTCGAGGAGCCAGCGGACGCCTCGATGCCCATGGCGCAGGCACTGGTATTGGTTGAAAACAGCGCGCGCGAGATGCAGTACTCGCCGGCAGAATGGCGCGGCCAGATCGACCAGGCTATTGCCCGGCTGCGAGCCTTCTATGCGCCGGAGGGGGGAGGGTTGGCGCCCAGCGGCATCGAAGTGAGCGACGCCGATCTCACCGAGCATGAGTTCCGCCAACTGGTCGGTGTCGTCGGTGGCGAGGTCGGCGTGAACCTGACGCGCATCGAGGAGTTGCTCGAGGCGTTCGCCACAGATACCACGCGTCTCTCCCAGCTGGATGAAGTGCCGGGCTTGCTCGCGCAGATCCAGGGCGCGATGCAAATCCTGAATCAGGAGCAGGCGGCGCAGCTCGCGGACGTCGCGCGCACCCACGTTGAGGAAATACGCGCACAGGCTCTCGTGCCGACCGGCGCAGTGCTTGATGCGCTCGCCGTCTGTATTGGTACCATCGGTGCCTATCTCGACGGCTTGAAAGCCGGTCGCCAGAACCTCGAAGGACTTATCGAGGGGGCGATCGAGGACATGGAGGCCTCGCTCAATGCGGCGGAGGCGCAGTCGCCGGCGGATGCCCCTGCGCTGGTCACGCGTGTGCGCCACGGTCTCGAGAGCTGGTTGCAGGATCCCTCGAATGACTCGGCCCGCGGTCGCACCCAGCAGGCACTTGTCGAGCTGGCGCAGATTGCCCGCCGCCAGGGCGAGGACAAGATCGCCAAGATTGGCGACGAAACGGCTAACCTCATCCGGCTGGTAAGCGATGGCGCCGCGGAGCTGAGCGACGAGATCGATCAGATGTTGCGCCAGTCGCTGCAGACGCTGATCGACCTGGTTGGCCGGCAGCTCGCGCCGGCTGCCGCGCCGGCCCCGACCCCAGTCCGCGCGACGCCCACGCCATCGGCGGCCAAGACGCCTCCTCCGGAAGCTGCCGATGAAGAAATCATGCAAATCTTTATCGAGGATGCGCGTGACGTCTTCAACAACATCAGCAAGGAATTTGAGGTCTGGCGCAACAACCACGAGAACGCTGCATCCCTGACAGAGTTGCGCCGTGGTTACCACACGATCAAGGGCAGCGGGCGCATGGTCGGCGCGAGCACCATCGCCGAGTTCGCATGGGCAATCGAGAATCTGTTGAACAAGGTGCGCGATGGCAAGATTGCCTTCGATCCGCGCATCATCGATCTGGTGGGCCGTGCGCAGGATGCCATCCCGCAGCTGGTCGACGAGCTCGAAAGCGGCACCCCGCCGACCGCGGATGTCGAAGGCATGCGCGAGGAGGCCTGGGCCTTTGCGGGCGGCGAGCCGCCAACGGCGCCGTCCGCATCACCGGTATCAGTAGCCGCACCCGCGCGAGTAGCAGCATCCCCTTCCCGAAGCGCGGGCTTGCCGCAGCTCGACGGCACGCTGCTTGAGATCTTCACCAACGAGGCACGCGGACACCTTGAGACACTGCGCAATGAAATTGCGGCCTGCCGGGCGGCCGGCTCGGCGTGTCTGGTGACGCAGGCGCTTTTCCGGGCCACCCATACCCTGGCTGGCAACGCACGCTCGCTTGACATCCAGATGATGGTTGGCGCCTGCGCCGAGGCCGAGCGATTGTTTCATTCTTTGCAGACCCAACAGGTTCCGCTGGATAGCCACCAGATCGAACTTGTCGCTCAGCTCGAGGCCACGGTCTCCGATCTGGTCGCGGCACTTAACGGAGCGCCAGGCGACGCCGGCGCGCTTCGTTCGCGTTTTGACGAAATCGCACGTGCCTTTCATGACGAGTCGGTGGCAGCGAACGCTCACGCCGAGCCGGCACGCGCGCCGAGTGCCGCGCCGATGCGCCCCCCAGCGGGCCCGGCGCCGGCCCCGGAGCCCAAGTCGGCCGAGTTCATTGCGGAACGTCCGGAAGTGGAGCCCGACAAAGAGCCATCCGCGCCGCCAGTGGCATCCTTCCGCGAGACGGTGGCACGCAGCGAGCCGCCTGTTGCGCGTGCGCCGGAGCCCGTGCCTCGCGCGCAGGTTGCGGTATCCGAGGACACCGAGATAACCGAACAGCTCGACCCGGAGCTGCTGGAGATCTTTCAGGAAGAAGCGGTCGATATTCTGAGCGTCGTCGATGAATCGCTGACGCACTGGCGTGCCCGACCCGATGAACGCTCAAACGTTCTCGAGCTCAAGCGTGCGCTGCATACTCTTAAGGGTGGCGCCCGCATGGCCGGCGCGATGATCATGGGCGAACTTGCCCACAATACCGAGAGTGCGCTGAAGCTCGTCGAAGATGGAAAGATCAGCGTAAGTGCCGATCTTTTCGATACGCTCGATGAGGCGCATGACCTGTTGGTGACCATGCTTGATCGCATCCAGGCCGGTCGCCCGGTGCCAAGCGGACAGAACCTGAATGCGCGCCTGCAGGCCTGGATTGTGGGCGAGCCCGTGCCGCCACCGGCGCGCGCCGTCACGCCTGCCCCGGCGACGGAAGTGCGCGCTGCGCCAGCGCCGGCAACGGCCCCGCGCGCAGTCGAACCGACCGTGCCAGCAGCGCGCAGCCCCGAGCCGGCGGCAGCCGAGATGGTGCCGCGCGAAAGACGGCGGGAAGAGGTACCAGAAGCAGCGGTCGCGTCGACTGCAGCAAGCAACGTTACGCTTGCGGAGCCTCCGGACGAGCGCCGCGACGAGACAGGGGAAGAGGGCGCAGCTTGGCCATCCACCATGGAGCGGCGCGGTCAGATCCGCGTCAACACCAATCTCCTCAATGAACTCGTCAATTATGCCGGCGAAGTATCCATTGCCCGTGCCCGCATGGAGCAGCAGATCTACGGCTTCCGCGACAACCTCGGGGAGTTGTCGCGCAACGTTTCGCGCTTTCGCGACCAGTTGCGCGAGCTGGAAATCCAGTCCGAGTCGCAGATCCTGTATCGCGCCGAGAGCCAGATGGCGGGTGGTCGCACCGACTTTGACCCGCTCGAGTTTGACCGCTTCTCGCGCCTGCAGCAGCTCTCGCGCAGCCTGACCGAGAGCCTGCACGATCTTTCCACCATCCAGATCAATCTGGGCAATTTCATTGGTGTGGCGGAGACGACGCTTGCCCAGCAAGCGCGCATCAATACCGACCTGCAGGAAGGTCTCATGCGTACGCGCATGGTGGCCTTCTCGACGCAGGCCGGTCGTTTGCGCCACATCGTGCGCCAGACGGCGCGCGAACTCGGCAAACGGGTCGAACTCGATCTCACCGGCGCGGACGTGGAAGTCGATCGAAATGTGCTCGAACGCATAGTCGGTCCCTTCGAGCACATGATCCGCAACAGCATCGATCACGGTATCGAGCCTGAGTCGGAGCGGCGCAAGCGCGGCAAGCCCGTGACCGGCAAGATCACGGTTGCCACCGCCCAGGAGGGCAGCGAAATCGTGCTGCGCTTCTCGGACGACGGAGGCGGCCTCAACACCGATGCGATTCGCAAGAAGGCGATCGAGCGCGAATTGATTACCGCGGATGCCAACCTCGCCGAGGATGAACTTGTCCAGTTCATCCTGATGCCGGGATTCTCGACTGCCGAGAAGATTACCCACTTGTCGGGACGCGGTGTGGGCATGGACGTCGTGCATACCGAGGTGAAGCAGCTCGGCGGCACCATGACGGTCGATACCCAGCATGGAGTCGGCACAACGTTCACCATCCGCTTGCCGCTCACGCTCTCGATCGCGCAGGCACTCATGGTCTACGTCGGCGACCAGCAGTTCGCCGTGCCGCTCGCCTCGGTGGCCAATATCATCGAGTACCCGGTCGAGCAGTTGCACGCCATATCGGTCGGCAAGAATCCACTGCTCAACTGGAACGATCAGGTCTACCCCTACATGAGCCTCGCGACGCGCCTCGGTGTGGCATCGCCGGCGCCGGTCAACGGCAAGAAGGTGCCCGTGTTGCTGGCGCGCACTGGTACCCGCGAAGTCGCGATGCAGGTGGACGGGCTCGGCGGCACGCGCGAAGTGGTGATCAAGCCACTCGGGCCGCAACTCGCGGAGATCAAGGGGTTGGGCGGCGCGACCATCCTCGGCGACGGTCGCGTGATCCTGATTCTCGATGTTCCGGGGCTGTGGTTCCGCGAGGACACGCTACGGGTAGGACACCAGATTCAGCAGCCGGTGGCCGCCGCGCCAGCGGAAAAGGAACATCCGACCGTGATGGTGGTGGACGATTCGCTCACCGTTCGCAAAGTCACGAGCAAGCACCTGCAGAAGCGTGGTTACGAGGTGATGGTGGCAAAGGATGGTATCGATGCTGTCGAGCAGCTGCGCGAGCGCGTGCCAGACCTAATGCTGGTCGATATCGAGATGCCACGCATGGATGGCTACGAGCTGACGAGTCGCGTGCGCTCCGAAAGCGGACTCAAGCACGTGCCAATCATCATGATCACTTCGCGTGCCGGTGCCAAGCACCGCCAGAAGGCCTTCGACCTGGGCGTGGATGTTTACATGTCAAAGCCCTATCAGGAAGAAGACCTCGTCAAGAACATCGAGACGCTGCTCGCACGCGGTCATCTGCAATAGGCAGACGACAGGCACGCGGCCGCACTGGAACCACCCGTGGCACCATCCCAGCATCAGTACCTGCGACTCGTGATCGGCGGCAGCACCTTCCTGCTGCCGAGCGTGATGCGTTACACGATCGAGCAGCGCGATGCGCTAAGCGAGAACACCGCGTCGCAAAGCCCGGTGGCTGCGTGGCGCACGGTGCGCGGCACGCGCTGGCCAGCCTATAGCCTGGGCCCCGATCTCGCGACGCGCCCGGCGGGCGATTGGCATCGTGCCGTGTTCCTGGAAGCGCGCCCGCAGAACGTCGGAATCATCGTTGACGAAGTGCAACTGTTGCCGCGTGGAGAAACCGAGATCGCCAAGTTCACGCCGCTTGGTCCGGCCCCCACACGCTTCGGTCATCTCTTTGACGGCGCCTGGGTGTCAGGACGCGACGTGACGCTGGTGTTCGAGCCAACGGCACTTATTGGCTACCTGCAGTCGCTCGGGGAATAGCGCATGCGACGACAGAATACCGACCGCCTGTATGTGCTGGAGATTCCGCTCGGCAACACCTCGTTGTTGCTGCCCTCGGCCAAGATCGCCGAGGTCATTAGTATTGGCCGGCTTGCGCCAGTGCCGTATGCGCCCGACTGGCTGTTGGGTGTCACCGGGTGGCGTTCGCTCGCTGTGCCGGTGGTGTCGTTCGAGGGGTTTCTCGGGGGGCACCGTATGCTGCCGGGGCCGGGCGCCAAGATCGTGGTCCTCTATCCGCTCACGGGTCGCAACGAATGGGAGTTCGTGGCGATCCTCAGTTCCGCCGAACCGCGCCCGCGTTCAGTGGAAGAGGCCGGACTCGTCACTGCGCAGGAGGCCGATCTCCCCAGCAGTCCTTACGTGGCGGGCGGCCTCAGGACCCCTGAAGGACGCCTCCTGATCGTACCGGATCTGCAAGCGCTGAAGACCACGTTTTACCCGTTCTGATCGACCATCCGCGTGCGACGCGTCAGCCGCGTGTCGCAAATTCAATACCTTCCCAGGCGACCTGGGCGAGCAGATCGATCTCGCCGGGCTCGATTACGTAAGGCGGCATGAAGTAAATGACATCTCCCAGCGGGCGAAGCAGTACGCCGCGCGAGAGTGCATGCCGGTAGACGCGTGCTCCGCGCCGTTCCTGCGGGGGAAACGGCTCGCGGCTCGCCCGCTCTTTTGCCAACTCGATGGCGAGTATCATTCCGTGTTGGCGCGCGTCCGCTACGTGCGGGTGATCCGCGAAGTGCGCGGTTGCCGCTGCCATGTGCGCGCTAAGCGAGCGATTGCGCGTCAACACATCATCGTCGCGGAAGATGTCGAGCGTTGCGAGCGCGGCGGCACAGGCCAGCGGATTGCCGGTGTAGGAGTGCGAATGCAGGAAGGCGCGGTGCGAAGGGTGGTCGTGGTAGAACGTCGCGTACACCTCGTTCGTGGTGAGGCACACCGACATCGGCAAGTAGCCGCCGGTCAACCCCTTGCCGAGCAGCAGAAAATCTGGCGTGATGCCGGCCTGTTCACACGCGAACATCGTGCCAGTACGGCCGAAGCCGACCGCGATCTCGTCAGCAATCAGGTGCACGCCATGCCGTGTGCAAGCGGCGCGTGCCAGCCGCAAGTACTCGGCATCATACATGCGCATGCCACCGGCACATTGCACGAGCGGCTCAAGAATGACCGCGCATGTTTCCCGTGCATGGCGCACGAGCGCTTTCTCCAGATGTTCGAACGCGCGCCGCGCATATTCCGCACAGGACTCACCGGGGTCACGCTGGTAGCAATCCGGTGAAGGCACAGTAACGGGTTGGAGCAGCAGCGGAGCGTAAGTTTCCTTATAGAGCGCAACGTCCCCGACTGAGAGCGCGCCAAGGGTCTCGCCGTGATAGGAGTTGGCGAGATTGATGAAGCGACCGCGCTGTTCCCCGCGGTTTTGCCAGTAGTGAAAACTCATTTTGAGCGCGATCTCGACAGCGCTCGATCCATCGGAGGCATAGAAGCAGTGCCCGAGTCCACCCGGGGCAAGCGCGGCCAATCGCTCTGACAATGTCACGACCGGCTCATGCGTAAAGCCAGCGAGAATCAGATGCTCGAGTTCATCGAGCTGCGCCGCCACGGCCGCATTGATGCGCGGATGGGCGTGTCCGAACAGGTTTACCCACCACGAGCTGATGGCGTCGAGATAACGCCTGCCCTCGAAATCCTCCAGCCACACGCCGCGGCCGCGACGAATAGGAATGGGCGGGAAGACCTCGTGCTCCTTCATCTGCGTGCACGGGTGCCACAGTGCGCGCAGGTCGCGCTCGACCAGCGTCTGGTTGTCCATGGACGCTAGTTTCGAGGCTCGGTCAGCGACTGGCAAGCAGTGCGCGGCGCGTACCGCGCGGGAAACTAGTATCCCCAGTATTCCTTGAGTACGCGACCGTGGTTCGCATACATCTCTTCCGTCGCGGATTCGAAGCGGGAGAAGCCGATGCTCTTGAGCATCCGTTGGCCCTCTGATGTCGTATTAGCCTTAAGTAGCGCTGCGCGAAGCCGCTCGCGCACTTCAGCGTCCACCCGCGGCGAGGCCGACAGTGCAATATGTGGCAGCGGTTCAGTTGTTGTCACAACCACCAGGCCACCTCCACGCGCCATCGCCTGGCTCACGACTGGCGTGGGCAGAATGGCCCCATCGACCTTGCCTTCCCGCACCAGCGCGACGCCGTCCACGGCATTGTTGACTTCAATGATTGCGGGTTGGCGCATGGGATTGGGGAACAGGGCGTTCAGGCGTGCCGCACCGATTGACGGTTGGCCGAGCGAGGCGACAGGTTTGCCCGCCAGTTCAATGGGATCAAACACGATCTTGTCTTCCGGCACCACGAGGCTGTAGCTCACGGTGTCCGGGACTTTGACCAGCACCTTGTATCCCTGTTTGACCGCCCGGTAGTCGGTGAAGTGCGCGGCATCGAGCACGAAGTCGGCCTTCTCGCCACGCCGGATGGTGTCCCAGTAGGCAAGAAAATTAGGCGATGTGTGTACCTGGCAAGGCTGGTTCGCGACTTGCGTGATGAACTGGCAGAGCGGCGTAAATGCGCGCTGTGTATCTTCCTCGCTCAGAACGGGCTGTACATACAGCGAATATCCGGCGGCCTGTGCCATGGCGAACGGCGCCATGCCTGCCATCACGGCAAGCAGGATACGCCGCATCCAGGCATTGGTTCGGCTTTCGGTTTTCACCACGATCCTTGGCTTATAAATTTAGAGTGCCTGCCCGTTTTTTGAGCATAAATCGTGCCGCCGAACGTTGGTTGGCCCGGGCCATAAGATGATTTAATAATGCGCGGGTGGCTTTTCCACTGGGCGTGATACCCCATATCTGTAATGTATTCCCTGAAACCAACGGGCCACCATCTGATGACCCAGGAGTAACAACCAATGGCCAGAACCGAAACCCCTGTCTGTGAATTTGGCAAGTCGGCGCCGGAATTCGCCCTGCCCGGTGTCGACGGCAAGACCTACCGTCTGGCCGATGTGCGCGGGCCGAACGGGCTGCTTGTCATGTTTATCTGCAATCACTGTCCCTATGTCCAGGCGGTACGCAGCCGCATCGTGCGTGACGTCAAGGAGCTGCGCGAACTCGGTATCGGTGCGGTGGCGATCTCATCGAATGATCCCACGGACTTTCCCGAGGACTCGTTCGAGAACATGAAGCGCATCGCGGTTGAATGGGGGCTTCCGATGCCGTATCTCTTTGACGAGAGCCAGGAGGTAGCCAAAATATTCGGTGCGGTTTGTACGCCGGATTTCTTCGGTTACAACAAGGATCTCAAGCTCCAGTATCGCGGACGGCTGGATGAGTCGCGCAAGGAATCAGTGCCTAATGCGCGTCGTGACCTGTTCGAGGCCATGAAACAGGTTGCGCAGAACGGGCAGGGTCCACGGGAGCAGATTCCGAGCATGGGCTGTTCAATCAAGTGGAAGCAGGAGTCGGCGGCGTAGTGCCGCGATGATCAGCGAAGAAACCTTCTATCGCCCGGTTGAGCGGCAGCGTGCCACGCGTACGATGCCGGCCGAGACCTACAACCTTGCGCATCTGCAGCTGGCGCGCGCGGCAGCCGGGTGTGTGTTCGTGCCGATCCGCTCGATGCAGTATCTCGCGGTGCTCGATGCACAGGAGTTTATCTTCGTCGATCGCGAGGGTCGCCGGTTGATCGAGGTTGCCTGGCAACGGTTTGCTCCGCAGACGCGCACGTCACTGGAAGATCCGGTTCCCTACGAAGTCGTCTATTACACCGAGCGGGCGGAAGAGACCATGAAACGTCTGCAGGGCGCATTCCTCCAGTCACTGCGGGAACTGCAGCGGCGCGCGCCCGTGCCTGGTAGCGCGCGCGTTATTCCGCTGGCCACACGATAGCGATGCTTCCATCCACTGAGGCATTGGCGCAGCTCATACGCGAGGCGGCGCGGACGGAACTTTTGCCCCGATTCGCCGATGTGCACCGGGAGACCAAGCACGACGGGAGCCTGGTCACGGCGGCCGATCTCGCCATGCAGCGCCGTCTGCGCGAGGCGCTGGCCGGTGGGTGGCCGGATATCGAATTCCTTGGGGAAGAGATGAGCGCGCAGGAGCATGCGGCGCTCGTGCAAACGGCGACGCAGCGCGACTTGTGGTGTCTCGACCCGCTCGACGGCACGACCAACTTCGCCGCTGGTGTGCCGTACTTTGCCGTGTCGCTCGCCTTGTTGCGCGACGGGAAGCCCGAGCTTGGGCTTGTCTACGATCCGGTGCGCGATGAATGCTTTAGCGCGCGGCGTGGTGACGGCGCGCAGCTGAACGGCAAGCCTCTCGGCACGCACGAATCCCCCGGGGTCACGCTCGCGCACGCTGTTGCCGCGATAGACTTCAAGCGCCTGCCGGGCCCGCTCGCCGCGCGGCTCGCCGCGAATCCACCATACGCTTCGCAGCGCAATTTCGGCGCAAGCACGCTTGATTGGTGCTGGGTTGCCGATCGGCGCTTCCATATATACCTGCACGGCGGTCAGCGCCTCTGGGACTACGCCGCCGGCAGCCTGATCCTGGCCGAGGCCGGTGGATTTGCCGTCACGCTTCAAAGCGAGGCGGTCTTCGCACTCGATCTGGCGCCGCGGTCCGTCGTCGCGGCGCGCGATGCGGCGCTGCTCAACGTGTGGTTGCGCTGGATTACGGCGCACATGCGCTGAACGGCGTGTCTCGGTAACAGATTCTCCTTATAGGCCGATAATCCGCAGCACCGTGTCGCGGTCCGGCTATTGCCGCGGGCCGGCACGTGAGGGAAAATGGCGCCCCTTAAAAATCCCGTGGGCATCCCGGGGTTGCCGCCGCGAGTACGCGAGGGAGGCGGCAATTTAGAACGAGTACAGTCGGCACTTCCGGCCCTCCCCGTGCTTTCTTGCTGTGACTACCGGGGCAGTTGATTGTGTTCCGCGCGACCTTAGCCTGTCGGCGGTCGCGGGAGTGTCGCCATACTCGCCGCAGGCGCGGCGGGTCCGAGGCAAACCGGTTTCTTTGACAAATTGAGGATCAAGCCATGACAGCAACTGCGACTTCCGCCAAGGCCGGTACCGGCCAGTCGACGCCAGGCCGCCGCGACCTCGCCAACGCGATTCGTGTACTCGCGGCCGACGCCGTGCAAAAGGCAAACTCCGGTCACCCCGGCGCGCCGATGGGCATGGCTGACATCGCCGAGGTCCTGTGGAATGACTTCCTCAAGCACAACCCGGCGAACCCCAAATGGGCCGATCGCGACCGCTTCGTGCTGTCGAACGGTCATGGGTCGATGCTCATCTACTCGCTCCTGCATCTGACGGGCTATGACCTGCCGATGGATGAGCTCAAGAACTTCCGCCAGCTGCACTCGAAGACGCCGGGCCACCCGGAGTACGGCTACGCTCCCGGCGTGGAAACCACGACCGGTCCACTCGGTCAGGGCATCACTAACGCCGTCGGCATGGCGATTGCCGAAAAGGTGCTGGCCGGCCAGTTCAACCGCGATGGGCACCACATCGTCGATCACTACACCTATGTATTTCTTGGTGACGGCTGCCTGATGGAAGGCATCTCGCACGAGTCCTGTTCGCTTGCGGGCACGCTCGGTCTCGGCAAGCTCATCGCGTTTTACGACGACAACGGCATTTCGATCGACGGACATGTCGAAGGATGGTTTACCGACGATACGCCGAAGCGCTTCGAGGCCTATGGCTGGCATGTGGTGCGCGACGTTGACGGCCACAACCCGGATGCGATCAAGAAGGCGATCCGCGAGGCCCATGCGGTCAACGACAAGCCGTCGATGATTTGCTGCAAGACTGTGATCGGCTATGGCGCACCGAATCTTTGTGGTTCGCACGACTGCCACGGCGCGCCACTCGGCCCGGACGAGATCAAGGCCACCCGCGAGAACCTCGACTGGAAGTACGATCCATTCGTGATTCCCGCCGAGATCTATGCTGGCTGGGATGCAAAGAGCAAGGGTGCAGCCGCCGAAAAGCATTGGATTGAGAAGTTCGCCGCCTACAAGAAGGCGTTCCCGGATCTGGCGGCTGAGTATGAGCGGCGCATGAAAGATGAGTTGCCGAAGGACTGGGCCGCCAAGAGTGCCGAATTCATCAAGAGCGTGGACGCCAAGGCCGAGACAATCGCTTCGCGCAAGGCGAGCCAAAATACGCTCAACGGCTACGGACCGGTTCTGCCCGAGTTCCTGGGTGGCTCGGCGGACCTGGCGGGATCCAACCTGACGATCTGGAAGGGCTCCAAGGGCGTAAGTAACACCGTCTCCGACGGCAACTACATCTATTATGGTGTGCGCGAATTCGGGATGAGCGCCATCATGAACGGCATCGCGCTGCACGGCGGCTTCATCCCCTATGGCGCAACCTTCCTGATGTTCTCTGAATACGCGCGTAATGCCCTGCGCATGGCCGCGCTCATGAAGATATCCTCTATCTTCGTCTACACGCATGACTCCATTGGCCTCGGCGAGGATGGTCCGACTCACCAACCCGTCGAGCAGACGGCAACTCTGCGCATGATTCCCAACATGAGCGTGTGGCGTGCCTGCGACGCAGTGGAATCCGCCGTGTCATGGAAGGCCGCCATCGAGCGCAAAAACGGTCCGTCTTGCCTGATTTTCTCGCGTCAGAATCTGCCCCACCAGAAGCGCGATGCCACGCAGCTCGCCAACATCGCCCGCGGCGGCTACGTGCTGAGCGAGGCCGACGGCGGCAAGCCGCAGGCCGTGATCATCGCGACCGGTTCCGAGGTGGCGCTGGCAATGGAAGCGCAGAAGCTTCTGGCCGCCAAGGGCAAGAAGGTGCGCGTAGTGTCGATGCCATCGACCGACATGTTCGATGCTCAGGACGCCGCCTACCGCGAATCCGTGCTCCCCAAGGGTGTGAAGCGCGTGGCAGTCGAAGCCGGCGTGACCGACGGCTGGTACAAGTACGTCGGTCTTGACGGCAAGGTTGTCGGCATCAATCGTTTCGGTGAATCAGCGCCGGCCGGGCAGCTGTTCAAGCACTTCGGTTTCACGCCGGAGAACGTCGCCAAGGCGGTCGAAGAGATTCTGTAACAACGTTTTGACTACAACACTTCTGGAGATTCGGAAATGGCAATTAAAGTCGGTATTAACGGTTTCGGCCGCATCGGTCGCATGGTATTTCGCGCGGTCGCCAAGGATTTCAAGGAAATCGAAATCGTCGGCATCAACGACCTTCTGGAGCCCAACTACCTGGCTTACATGCTGAAGTACGACTCGGTGCATGGCCGCTTTCCCGGCGACATCAAGGTCGAAGGCAATAACCTGATCGTGAACGGCAAGAAGATTCGCCTGACCGCAATCAAGGACCCGACTGAGCTGAAGTGGGGCGAGGTCGGCGCCGATATCGTGATCGAGTGCACCGGTCTGTTTCTCACCAAGGAAACTTGCGAGAAGCACATCGCGGCGGGCGCCAAGAAAGTCGTGCAGTCCGCGCCCTCCAAGGACGACACGCCGATGTTCGTGTTCGGCGTGAATCACACCAAGTACGCCGGCGAGAAGATTGTTTCCGCCGCCTCCTGCACCACGAACTGCCTGGCGCCGGTCGCCAAG
>DKBM01000102.1:0-28091 GCA_002451215.1 Proteobacteria bacterium UBA6900 | reverse complement strand
TCCGATCGCTCGAAAACTCTTCGCAGCGTCAGTGTACCCCGGTCGGGCGAACTTCGCTTCCGACTATTTCCCTTTCCAGCGCCGCGAGGTCCGTAACCGGCGTGCTGCAACTGTGGCCGGCGCAAAGGTATGCGGTCGGTCCATTGATGGCGCGACGTTCGGCGAGTAGCCCACTTAGTCCCTCAGCCTCATTCGGGATCGCGACAGTCAGGCGTTGCGGGGCGTAGTGCCGCCTGCAGCGCTGTTGCCACGCGCGAAGTGCCGCGGCGTCGCCGCGCAGAACGATGGTCTGTGTCGGCTCGACATGTTCTTCGAGGGCGATCAGCAGCGCGCAATGCGCGGAGGGATACTGCCGCATGGCCCCGTACAACGCCTCGAGCGTGCGCTCGGCCGCATGCAGATAGTTGAGATCACCGAGCAAATGCCCGAGGCGAATAAGCACCTGTGCAGCGATTCCATTGCCGGACGGTATCGCCTCGTCGCTCGCCGATTTCGGGCGGTGCACGAGCTGTTCGTGATCATCGGCCGTAAAAAAGAATCCGCCGTGCTGCTCGTCTTCGAAGTGCTCCAGCAGTACGTCCGCCAGCACCCGAAGGAACTCGAGATCTCCCGTACGCCAGCGCGCCTGCAAGAGTTCCAGCCCGCCATCGATGAGAAAGGCATAGTCGTCGAGATAGGCGGAGAGGTGCGACTTGCCATCCTTGGTCGTCGCGAGGAGACGTCCGTTGCGCCACAGCTTGTCGCGGACGAAGTCAAACGCGCGTTCGGCCGAAGCAATGAAATCGGGTTCGTCGAGCAGCCGACCGGCGCGCGCCATGCCGCGAATCATGAGTCCATTCCATGCGGTGAGAATCTTTTCATCGCGCCCGGGGCGCACGCGCTTCTCGCGTGCCGCGAGCAGCTTCGCCTTGGCTTGCGCCAGTGTGGTTGCAACGGCGGACTCGCTTTGAACGAGTGCGACGGATAGCTCCGTTTCTCCTCGACGCACGTTCAGGTGCCATTGCCCCTCGAAGTTCGGCTCGCCTTCAAGACCGTAGTGCCGCTCCATCAGTGCGAACTCAGCATTGCTCAGCAGGGTTCGAAGCTCCCGTGTGTCCCAGACGTAGAACTTGCCTTCGTGTCCCTCGGAATCGGCGTCAAGCGTCGAGTAATAGCCACCATCCTGTGACTGCATCTCGCGCATGACCCATTTCCCTGTCTCGCGCGCGATGCGACCGAGCTGGGCATCGCCGGTAGCGATGGCAGCGTCGCTGTAGAGTGCGAGCAACGGGCCGTTGTCATAGAGCATTTTCTCAAAGTGCGGAATTTCCCAACGCTCGTCCACGGAATAGCGGCAGAATCCGCCGCCAAGCTGGTCGTACAGTCCGCCCCGTGCCATGGCAGTGAGTGTCTGATGCACCATTTCCAGCGCCGGCGTCTCCGGTCGACCCGTACGCGCGCCGCGCGCGTAGTAGCGCAGCAGAAACTCGAGCGAAGCCGGGTGCGGGAATTTCGGTGCACCGCCAAAGCCGCCGTGCCGGCGATCGAACTGGTGCGCGAGCTGCGTATAGGCCTCGCGCAAGGTGTCCGGCGAGAGGTGCACGCCGGGAGCGGGGCCCGTTTGGTTGAGTCGGCCAAACAGCTCGCGTAACGATGCGCTTTGTTGCGTAATCGCGTCGTGTTGCTCGCGATAGGCAGCGGCCACGCGCTTGAGGATCTCGGGAAATGCCATCAGGCCGTGGCGCGGGATCTTCGGAAAATAGGTTCCTCCGAAGTAGGGCATGTGATCTTGCGGCGCCAGGAACATGTTGAGCGGCCAGCCGCCCGGGCGCCCGGCCAGCGCCTGGTGCGCGGTCTGGTAGATCTTGTCGAGATCCGGGCGTTCCTCGCGATCCACCTTGATGCACACGAACAGCTCATTCATGAGGCGTGCGACATCCTCGTCCTCGAATGACTCGTGCTCCATCACATGGCACCAGTGGCAGGCCGAGTAGCCGATGGAGAGCAGGATTGGCTTGTCTTCCCGTTGTGCCCTGGCGAGCGCCTCGTCGCCCCATGGATACCAGTCAACCGGATTGTGGGCATGTTGCTGGAGGTACGGGCTGGTTTCGTGAATCAGGCGATTGCTGTGTTCGGTCATTTCCGAGTTTCCGACCAATTCAATCAACTATACTGGTCAGGCTCGCGGCTGCCAACGTATCCATCACACAACGTGCGGTTACACATCCGCCAGCACCCGTGCTTCACTCTGGAGCGGCTCTCCCGCCACGCTTTACTTTTGCACACGAAGACGCCGCTTGCATGCGCACTCCCAAAGAACAGAACCGTCCCGTATTGGTGTCGCTCGCCCGTGGACTGGTGTTAATCGCGTCGCTGGTTGCGATCGGCTATCTGTTGCAGCTTTCGGAATTTGGCACTGCGTTTGACAGGGGCTGGGTAGATCGCGAGGTGCTGGCGCGCGGCACAACCGGTGTCGTGCTCTTCATCGCGGTGAGCGGGCTGTTCATTGCCATCGGCCTGCCACGCCAGATCTTTTGCTTTCTTGGCGGATATGCATATGGCTTTTCTGAAGGTACCGCGCTGGCGGTAGCCGCGACCACCGTCGGCTGCATCGCCACCTTTTACTACGCCCGCTTGCTCGGACGCGATTCGCTGCGGCGCCGCTTCGGGCCGCGCTTGCGCCGCTTCGATCATTTTCTCGAGCGCCATCCCTTCTCGGCCACACTCGTCCTGCGGCTCATCCCGATCGCCAACAATCTTGTCGTGAACCTCATGGCTGGTGTGTCGAGTGTGCGGGCGCTGCCGTACTTCGCGAGCTCCGCCATCGGCTTTGTCCCGCAGACAGTGGTGTTCGTCCTCCTCGGCACCGGCGTGCACGTCGACGCCGGCCTGCAGATCGCGCTTGCCGTACTGCTGTTCCTGATTTCCGCGGTAATCGGATTGGTTATCTTTCAGCGCTACCGCAATATCCCCGTGCTGGATGCAGTGGTCGGGCCGGGCACGCCGGTGCGCGAGCGAGGGCGCTGACCCGATCCGCGCGTGCCGCCCGTTGACAGGACGGGGCCTTCGGTCGGTCGGCCAAGTTGTGAACGCCTCCGCAGCTTCTATTATTCGTTAATCTCATATTGGTTCTTCATATGTTCGGCAAACGCTCGCCCTCGAAACCTGATCGCCGCGACAAGGTCGCGCGCCGTGCCGCGCGGCGCGAGCGCGCCATCGAGCAATTCGTGGTTGAAGAAATCGAGGTTGGTGACGTCGGCAACCTGCGTGCGGCGGCGCACGTGGTGGACAAGGTGAAAGAGGCCCCGCGCCAGTGGGCGACTGCGGCGAGTTACCTTGCCGCTTGGACGCTGCTATGGGTCATGCTGGTACTCGCCTCGCTTTATGGGCGCGCGGCCTGGCCGACCGATGAAACCCGGTTGCTCGCCTTGGCCTGGGAGATGACGCAGGGCGGATGGCTGGTACCGCGAATTAATGGGGAGCCCGCATCGCAGGCGCCGCTGCTGCTGTGGGTAATCGTCGCCGGCTGGAAGCTCTTCGGCGTGACGGAGGGCTGGGCACGGCTTGCGCCCGCCTTGTTCGGGTTCGGCAATCTTCTCCTCACCTGGCGGCTCGCGCGGCGGTTCTGGCCGGACAATCAGCCGCTGGCGCTCCATGCGCCACTCATATTGCTCGGCATGTTTGCGTGGGCACTTTTTACCACGCTCGCGCTGATCGACATGACCCGCGTGTTTTTTGTACTGCTCGCATGGTCGGCGCTGCTTATCCAGTGGCGCGCACGCGACATGCGCGCCTGGATGCTGCTCGGCGCCGCGATTGGCTTCGGGCTACTTTCGTCAGGACTGTTATTCCTGATTTACGTGCTACCGGCTGCTGTACTCGCGCCGCTATGGATCACCGAAGGCGTGCGCCCGCGCTGGAAATACTGGTATGTCGATCTGCTCAAGGCCTGTGTGCTCGGTGCGTTGGTGTTCGGCATCTGGCTGCTGCTTGCCGCGCGCGCAACCGATGCCGCCTACGTGCTGCGCTTCTTCTCGCTCAAAGGCGCGCTGGCGCCACTCGACTGGTTCGCTGCCAGGCAGCCGATCTGGTGGTACCTGCTGCTGCTTCCGCTCGCCACACTGCCGTGGTCGGTGTGGCCGTTGCTGTACCTGCGCCTATGGGGAGCGCGGCGTCTGTCCGTGCCCGCTGGCCTGATGTTCGCGCTCGTGACGGGTGCGTGTGTGCTCGGGCTGCTGTCTGCCGTGGATCCCAAGCAACCGCAGTATCTGCTGCCGCTGCTGCCCGCCTGCGCGCTCGCAGTCGCCTGGTTGCTGTTCGAAGATGAGCTACGCGGACGTGGCGATGAAAACCCGCTGACCGGCATGACCTTGCCGATCGCGTTGTTGGGCAGCGCGCTGGCGGTACTGCCGAAGTTGCCGCGCATTGAGTGGTTGCCGGAAATCCTGCAGACCCAGTCTCCCCTGATCGGCGTCGGCGTGATCGCCCTCGGCGTGGCGCTCGCCTGGCTGCCGCTGCACGATGCCGAGCGTCGCAGCCGCAGCATGGTCATGCTTGGCGTTTCGGCCGTCGTGATTATCGTGCTTGGCGTCGGTTCGCAGTTCGACGCGTTCAATCGAGTTGACGAAACGGGCCGCTATCTCGGCGGACTCGATCGCGCCGGACGCCCGATCGCGCATGTCGGCGCGTATCCGGGCACCTATCAGTTCGCGGGGCGACTGCGCCGCCCGATCAGCGAGTTGTCACCGTCGCAAGTGCCCAACTGGCTCAGCGCACATCCGGATGGCTATCTCATTACCTATTCGGGCGGCTGGCTTCCGCCGGTGGCGGTCGGCGCGCGGGCGGTGTTCGAGGCACCATTCGGCGAGCAACAAGTGAAGATCTGGGAAGCGTCCGCAGCGCTCGACCGTGGTGTCATGCCTGCGGCTGCGCCATAATGCGCGCCGATGCTCGCTCCTGAAATCGACCCGATTGCGATCCACCTCGGTCCGCTCAAGATCCACTGGTACGGTCTCATGTACCTGGTCGGGTTTCTTGGCGGCTGGTGGGTTGGCGTGTACCGCGCAAAGCGCCCCGGTTCCGGTTGGGACCCGAAGGAAGTTTCCGACTACCTCTTCTATATCGCGCTCGGTGTGATCCTGGGAGGGCGGCTCGGTTACGTCCTGTTCTACAACCTTGCCCATTACCTCATGCATCCGCTCGACATATTCGCCATCTGGAGTGGCGGCATGTCGTTCCATGGGGGGTTGATCGGCGTCTGCGTCGCCATGTGGTTGTACGGGCGCAAGACGAATCGTCCGTTTCTCGCGGTGACCGACTTTGTTGCGGTGCTTACCCCGATCGGGCTTGGGCCCGGGCGTATCGGCAACTTCATCAATCAGGAACTGTGGGGCAGGGTAACCGACCTGCCCTGGGGCATGGTGTTCCGCACCGGCGGGCCGCTGCCGCGCCATCCTACGCAACTCTACGAAGCAACCCTCGAAGGGTTGGTGCTGTTTCTCATCCTCTGGTTCTATTCTCGCTCGCCGCGCCCGGTCGGCGCGGTGTCATCGTTGTTCCTGATTTTCTACGGGCTGTTCCGTTTTCTGGTGGAGCTGGTGCGGGAGCCCGATCCGCAGCTTGGCTATCTGGCATTCGGCTGGGTGACCATGGGCCAGGTGCTCTCGCTGCCGATGATCCTTCTCGGTGCGTGGATGCTCTGGTGGAGTCATCAGCGCGCGCGTGTCGCCTGACCAGTCGGCGCGTTCCCTTGTTCGACGCGGCTCGCCCTGCAATACAGCACTGACACGGTTCTCGAATCGGAGGTTGCGAAATGAGTCGTACGCTCGCTGTTGGTCTGGTGCTCCTGTTGGCGATGGTATCGGTTTCATACGCCGAGTATGTCTCGCCGCGCGAGCAGCAAAAGGCGTACGCGCCGCTTATGGTCGAATTGCCACTCGGTAATCTCACGCTGACCGAGCAGCAGTTTCAGGATGCGGCGCGCCGGGCCTTCTCGCGCCGTCGTTGGAACGTGCTGGATGCGAAGGGCAACCTGGTGACTGCCGAGCTCGAGCGCAAAGGCGCGGTCTACCGTGTGGACATGGAGAACAAGGGCTCCAGCATTGAAATCCGTTTCCAGCCCGGATACTCCGACAAGCGCGCGAACTATCTCATGAATCTGCGACGGGATCTGGCGTTCGAGCTTCGAATCAACGACTAGGATCTTCCCGCAATACACACGGTCTTGGCATTCACGAACTCGCGAATGCCAAGCAACGAGAGCTCGCGCCCATAGCCGGAGGCCTTGATGCCGCCAAAGGGCAGACGTGGGTCTCTTTTTTGCACCGATCACAAACGCCGCGCGCGATGCGCCGAATCCGGATACTGCCCGTCCGAGCCCGGCTGCAAATCTGAAATTGGCGAGTCACTACCTTCTTTTTTGCGCCGCGCATGGGCGCTTGCCAAGCCGGCAGTCCCAACCGGAAGTCACGAGATTTGCGAAATATCAAAGGCGTGCGTGAGTGGCCTGTCCTAAAGTGGTAACCCCCAAAACTTCGAATTGGGGAAGGAGTGCAAACATGGACGCTAGAAGCTTGGCAATGCGAGTACCACGCGACTTGTTCGCACTTTGTGTTCTGGCTACGGCGATCGGGGTGGCGCAACCGGTACACGCGGAAGGGAGTGGCGGGTATCTCTTTGGCAGTGTGGGGCAGTCAAAGTACGACTCGGTAGATATTGGTGGTGGCATGACGGTTTGCGATATTTTCGATCCGGGCTCGTCCTGCAGCGAGAGTAATACAGGCACCGGCCTGAAGATCGGTGGTGGCTATCGGTTTAACCCGTACCTGGCAGTCGAAGGTGCGTATGCCTATTTGGGGGAGGCCAAGGCCTCCGGGAGCGGGACGATTTTAGGAGCCCCCGCCGCCGGCGAGGTCAAGTGGACAGCAGGCGCGATCAAAGCGGCCGCAGTCGGCATCATCCCGATTGGCAATGCCTTCTCCGTGCGCGGCAATATCGGGTTTGCTTTTTGGAACATGGACTACTCGGTTAGCGGGCTGGGCGGCAGCGACAGCGACAGCGATAACGGGACCAGCCTGACCTACGGTGTCGGCGCCCAATGGGACTTCATGAAGAATTTGGGCGTTCGGCTCGAGTGGGAGCGATTCAATGATGTCGGCAGCACGGATGTCACTGGCCAGGCTAACGTGGACCTGTGGTCGGTAGGAGTGGTTTGGTCGTTCTGACGGGGTGATTCGAGCAAGAGGCAAAGAACCGGGTCAATCCGGTTCTTTGCTTCACCCAACCCATATGGTCTTGGCATTCACGAACTCGCGAATGCCGAGCACCGATAACTCGCGCCCGTAGCCCGAAGCCTTGATGCCCCCGAATGGCAGGCGCGGATCGCTTTTCACGATGCCATTGACGAAGACCTGGCCGCATTCAAGCTCGGTGGCGAGTGCCTCGCCACGCGCTGGATTGGCGGTCCAGATGCTGGCGCCAAGCCCATAGCGGCTCTGGTTGGCAAGGCGCACTGCGTCAGCTTCGTCGCGGGCACGAATAATCACGGCGACCGGCCCGAACAGCTCCTCCTCGAAGGCCGCCATGCCGGGCACAACCGCATCGATCAGCGTCGGCGCATAGAAGAATCCTGGCCCCGCGAGCGCGCTTCCGCCCAACAGTAACTTCGCGCCCGCCGAAATCGACGCAGTCACCTGGTGGTGTAGCTGATCGCGCAAATCGGCACGAGCCAGTGGTCCAATGGTGGTGTCGGCTTGTAGGGGGTCGCCTACCTTGAGCGCGGCGATGCGTTCTCGTAATCCCGAGACAAACTTGTCTGCAACTTGCGGGGTGACGATTATGCGCTTGGCGGCAATGCAGCTCTGCCCGGTGTTTTGAAAACGCCCGCTGACCGCGCCCGCGATCGCTGTGTCGAGGTTCGCGTCGCCCAAAATAATAAAGGGATCGGAGCCGCCGAGCTCCAGCACAGTCTTCTTGATGGCAGTGCCGGCCGCGGCGGCTACCCGCCTCCCTGCTGCTTCGCTGCCAGTCAGGGTCACGGCGTGAACGCGCGGATCGGAGACTAGTTGTTCCGCCTGGGCCGCCGATATGAGCAGGGTGCGGAATACGCCAGCCGGGAATCCGGACTGGACAAAGATCTCCTCAATCGCGAGCGCACACTGCGGCACATTCGAGGCATGCTTCATGACAACGGTATTGCCGGCCATCATGGCCGGCGCTGCCGCCCGGAACAGCTGCCAGAACGGGTAATTCCAAGGCATGACCGCCAGCAGCGTGCCGAGCGGTTGGTAGCGCACATAGCTCTTTGCCGCATCAGTAGCGATCACTTCGTCCGCGAGCATCGCCTCGGCGTGCTCAGCAAAGAACTCACAACCCAGTGCGCACTTTTCGATCTCGGCGCGCGCCTCGCGGATCGGTTTACCCATCTCGGCCGTGATCAGTCGCGCAAAGCTCTCGGCATCGGCGCGCAGCCGCGCAGCCGCAGCGAGAAACAGCCGCGCACGCTTTGCGAACGGGGTGCGCTGCCACGCGGGCGAGGCAGCGGCGATTTCCCGCAACACGCTATCGAGCTGCGCTGCGTTCCACAGGTCGACGGTTTTGATCCGTTCGCCCGTGGCGGGATTGAGAGATTCCAGAGTCAAGGTCATAGTGGCTCGCGTTTCCGGCCTTTATGTTAAACGCCTTGGACTAGAATTCGTACATGCGCAGCAAGCGTTGGTGGTTGGTGTGGGGGTTTATTTGCGGACTGGTATCGATTCTGCCGGTTGCGCATGGGCGCCTCGTCACCGATGAGGAAGTGCGCGAAACCTATCAGGCGGCGCTCAAGGCCGCTCGTGCCGGCGAAATCCGGCGCTATCGCAAGTTGAGCGAGGAGTTGCAGGGCTATGTCCTGCGTCCCTACGTGGACTACGAGTATCTCAAAGAGCGTCTCGACAGCGTTCCGCCATCGGCCGTGCGCCAGTTCCTCGATGACGCCGCGGCCGCGCCGGTCAGCGACATGCTGCGTGCCAAGTGGTTGCGGCGCCTCGCAGCGCGCGGCGAATGGACGGAGTTCTTGCGAGACTACCGACCGATTGAGAACGACACCGAGCTTGCGTGCATGCGTCTCGAGCAGCTGCTGCGCTCGAGCGAGCAGCAAGCCGCGCTAATGCACGAGGTTGCCGTATTGTGGCGAACCGGCAAGCGGCTCTCGCCTGCTTGTGAGCCGGTGTTTGCGGCCTGGCGTGCCGCAGGCCACATGACCGCTGACGAGGTCTGGACCCGGATCCGTCTCGCCATGGAGCGGCGCAACACCAGTCTCGCGAAGGATCTCTCGCGCTTCCTTGAGCCGAGCGAGCGCGTGTGGGTGACGCGCTGGATCGCCATGCACCGCAATCCGGTTGCCGAGCTCGATCGCCTCCGCTACCCGGTCGAGACGCCAATCGCGCGCATGATCGTGCGCCATGGCGTTGTGCGGCTGGCCTACCGCGACCCGGAAGCCGCCATGGAGCGCTGGGAGAATCTCAAGCAGCAGTATCTGTTCCTTGGCGAGGATGAAAACTACGTGCTGCGCAATGTCGGCATTCTGGCCGCCCAGGCGCATCTGCCGCAGGCGCTCAAGTGGCTGACAGCGGTGTCGGCCGACGCATCCGACGAGAACTTGCATCTGTGGCGCGTGCGCGCTGCGCTTCGCGCCGGCGACTGGCAGAGCGCCAAGCGTTTCGTTGCGGCGCTCACCGAGGAGCAGCAGCAGGAGCCGCAGTGGCGCTATTGGAATGCGCGCATCCTGGAAGAGACCGGCAGGCGCATGGATGCCAAGGCACACTATCGGGCGCTTGCGCTCGAGCGCGGCTACTATGGCTTTCTCGCCGCTGACCGGATCGACGCCGCGTATTCGATGCAGCACGAATCGGTAGAAGCGAAACCCGAGGAAGTGAGTGCCATGCTGGCGCGCACCGGCATCCAGATGGCGCGCGAGCTCTATCTCCAGGGACAGATCACCGAGGCCCGTCGCCAGTGGCAGTACACCACCAACCACATGAACAATCGCGAACTGGCGGTGGCCGCGGTGGTTGCGCGCGAGTGGGGCTGGTACGACCGTGCCATTCTGACGGTGGCGAAGAGCGACTTTCAGGATGACCTGGAGCTGCGCTTCCCTGTGCTGTATCGGGACCTGATCGAGGAGAACGCTCAGCGGCACGGGATCGATACGAGTTGGGTGTACGGTATCGTGCGCCAGGAATCGGCCTTCGTGCCGGATGCGCGCTCGCCGGTGGGCGCGCTTGGGTTGATGCAGCTCATGCCGGCCACCGGGCGGCTTACGGCGCGTAGGCTCAAGATCCCGGCGCGTAGCACCCACGCGATTCTCGACGTCGAGAACAACCTGCGACTCGGTACCGGATATCTGCGCCAGATGCTCGATCGCTACGCCGGCAATCAGGTGCTGGCTACCGCGTCCTACAATGCTGGCCCCAACCGTATTGTCGAGTGGCTGGAAAATGAGGACGCCATGGATGCCGAGGTCTGGGTGGAGACCATCCCCTATAACGAGACCCGCAATTACGTAAAGAATGTGCTGGCCTATACGGCCGTGTACGAGCACCGGCTTAATCAACAGCAGCCGGTTCGTCTCAGGCAGCGCATGCCGGAGGTCTCCCTGCCGGCACGCTAGGCTGCGCCCTTGACGGCGCGGGCCGGCGTTTGTACAACCCGCCGTGGACTGCGCGCGGGAGAAGGCATGATCAAGCGACGTATCTGTATGCTCGGGGGCACCGGCTTCGTTGGCCGGCAGATTGCCGAGCGGCTGTATCGGGACGGACACGAGGTCACCATCCTCACGCGCCGGCGCGAGCGCCACCGCGATCTGCTGGTGGTGCCGACGGTGCGGCTGGTCGACGCCGATATCCATAATCCGGCCGTGTTGCGTCGCGAATTTGCCGGGCACGATGTTGCCATCAACCTGGTGGGCATCCTGAACGAGCGCGGGCACTCGGGGCGAGGATTCGCACGAGTGCATGCCGAGTTGCCAGAGAAGGTCGTCGAGGCCTGTCGTGCATCAGGTATCCAGCGCCTGTTGCACATGTCGGCATTGCATGCGGCGCTCAATGCACCCTCGCACTACCTGCGCACCAAGGCGCTGGGTGAGGAGACCGTGCATCGCGCGCACGGCGGCGAGCTTGCCGTCACGAGCTTTCGCTGTTCGGTAATCTTCGGTCCGCGCGACGGCTTCACCAACCGTTTTGCAAAGCTCCTGCGTCTTGTGCCTGGCCTGTTCCCGCTCGCCTGTCCGGACGCGCGCTTCCAGCCTGTATACGTTGACGATGTCGCCGCAGCCTTCGTCCACGCGCTCGATGACCATCAGACCTTCGGGCAACGCTACGATCTGTGCGGGCCAAAAGTCTATCGGCTCCGCGAGTTGGTGGAATACATCGCCTCGCTCATCGGTCGGCGCGTACACATCATTGAGCTAAACGACATGCTTTCGCACCTGCAGGCGGCGATCATGGAGTTTGCGCCGGGCAAGCCGTTCTCACTCGATAACTATCGTTCACTTCAGATCGACAGCGTCTGCAGCAAGGGATTCCCGGCCGTGTTCGGCATCACGCCGCGCACCCTCGAGAGCGTGGCGGCCGGCTGGTTGAACCCGCACGACGCCGACCGCTTCGCTCCGTTGCGCAGCAGCGCGGGGCGTTGATGATTTGTTAGTGAATTGGAGGGGCGACCCGACGCAAATCCGGCCGGCAAGACCCACCACTACCAATCCATTGGGCCAGCTCTAGTTCCGACCTCCTTACCGAATTTCTATCGGCATCGAATCAGCCGCACACGAGATCCGTTACACTTAATGCCAGCTTTCTGACGGCATCGTGTAATCCCCACGGTACGGATTCATACTTGGAACTCGCGATCTTCATTGCCGCGAGAGCCGTTCGTCGGCACACTCGCGAATCCAAATCGACACTCTCCAGGGAGGGCGTGTGTCCATGTCCAAGCCGTCAAGGCGAAATCGCACTGCGCGATTTCGACCCATTTTCCACCTCGTTTTTGTCCTGAGCGCGGGCTTGCTGCCCGGTCCGCGTGCACATGCGGCCGAGGAAGTCGGTTGTTGGGTCTCGTGGGGCATTGGATGTAACGGATGGGGCTGCGGCTCGCAGCTCGCGAGCCTGTATGCAGAGCTCAGCGCACGACGCTGGCCTGATGCGGAAAGCGCCCTGGCAGAAATCGGTAGTGCCGAGACCCGGGTCTTCCTCGGCGACACGTGCGTGGTCCAGCTATCCTCGGATTTCGCTTTGCAGAAGGGTACCATCACGCAATTCGTCGGCGGTGCGCCATACGTCTATGCGCAATCTGCGTCTGGAGTTCCAGTAACCCTGTATCGACAGTTCCAGGCATTCAACGCCGCTGGGGAGCGCTGTACCGTCTCTCCCTATGAATAAATATGTGACCGACGGAAACTACTTCAATCACACTCAGTGCCGTCAACGGTACCAACTCCGAATCGAAAATCCCGGATCCGCGTCGAATACTGGTAGCCTTGCCGATGTGGAGCCGGGCAAGACCATCGCGCTCGTAGCGAGAGCCTATGATCAGAACAATCAACTGGTACCCAACGTCCCTGTACGACTGGAGGCAGCCGTCGAAGCGGTTTCCGGCGGTCATGAACATGACACGGGTCGTCACAACAACACCGTGACCGACAACCGGGTGGGCCGGCTCGAGCCGCTTCCGCCTTCACAAGGGGTCGTTACTCAAACTGGTGCGGTGCTCACCGGCAACACTGGGGCGGACGGATTGGTTTTCAATTTTGTCGCGCCGCCTATCGCCGGTGACCACCCGATTCTCGCGTCCTGCACCGATGGGAAGACGTGCACGCAGGAGGGCGTAAAGCAGCTTTGGGTGGGAGTGAAGGGCCTTGAGCCGATTGTCTCTTGGTCTGATCCCTCCACGGGACCAATGTACGTGCTTGGTGGACAGAATGACTATCACCCTGGCAATCACTATTTAAAGCCTGCCGCCAACTCGCGGCTGCAGTGGCTTGCCTACAGCTATCGCCAGCTCTTTCCGAACGACCCACCGCTTTACCTGAATGATGCGAGTCTGGAGCGGGGTGGGCTATTTGATATCGGTCCACCCAACGGTCCGTTCTGGCAAACGCCGCACCCGACCCACCGCAAGGGCGGCGAGATCGACATCCGCGCCAATCCTAAGGTCTATCCGGATTCGGCGATAGCGGAATGGAATTTCGTGGATTTTGAAGACTTAGTCGAGCAAGTCCGCGGCACCTTCTGTGGTGCCGGTGGGTCCAATGTTGCCTATCTCGGCCAAACCAAACAGCACTACCACATCTGCCTGATGGGCGGAAACTGCTGCAACGGAGGGAACTGATGCGCACAACGTTGCTTTTCACGCTTGCCTTGTTGATTGGGTCATCGCCGGCATGGGGGGATCCGCAGGTCGAGGACTTCGTGTATGACCCGCAGACAGACACCTACATCCTGACTTTCTGGGGCAATGAAACCGGTACCCCTGTCTTCGAACGCTGGATCTTCGTGCCGCACACACGGATCGTGCCAACGGTCAAGTCCAAGGTTGCCGAAACAGAGAAGGGAATGCTGCGCTACAGTTATCGACTGACGAACGGGAAGGACAGTAAGCAGAATCTCCGTAGCATAAATTTACTCGCCACACATGCAGCCAGTGAAAGTCAGTTAATCCCGAAGGGGTGGATCGGCGGCGTTGTTCCCAACGTAATCACGCCAGAATTCATCATTAGTTGGTTTCTCCGAGGGCCACGTGGCAGCGGGCTTTCACCTGGCAAGTCCCAAAGCGGTTTCGTTTACGAAAGTGTCGATCTCCCCGGCATCAGCGAGGCGCGTCTAAAAGGCGCCGCCGTACCCATCAAGAGCGACAGCCCCGGCACCTCCCTGCCCAACCCCGACTCCGAGGCAACCCGAAAGCTCGAAGAGTTCAAGGCCAAGGATTATGTTCCGCGCTTCGTGGCTGCGCCCAAAGTTCCCAACCCTGTCCCTTTGAACGCCGTCGCCGTGCTCGCTGGCCTCCAGCAGCACCTCAACACCGACCTCGTATCGATGAAGCTCGTCGATCCGGTCTTTGCGTCACAACTTGATCGTGCCCTTGGCGCCGCCTTGGACGCGGAGAGAATCGGCAACAACGCGGCTACCCGGGATAACCTTAAGCAGTTCCGAAAGCTCCTCAAACAGGAGCACGACGATGTGGACAGCGAAGACGACAAGGACTTCGACAAGGACGATGAGGCCAAGGAATACCGCGGTAAGACCGGCGTGATTAATCGTCTTGCCGCCCGCGTGCTGGACTTCGATGCGAAGTACGTGATGAAACAATTGGAGAAGCGAGACTAAGCGTCCTTAGCTGGTCGACGCTGCCAGGCGCTAGCGCATTGACGCGCGTGCCAGAGCGGTCAGCTCGTTGGCACGCTCGGCATCGGGAAGCGCGGCGAGTCGCTCGGCTTCGCGGTAGAAACCACGCAGGCCACCGCCCTCCTGTTTCAGCAACGCCTCGAAGGCCCGCACATGCGTGTGGTAGGTGCCCACTGCCGCGAGATGGGCGTTGTTGAGCGGTTGGGCGAACCAGGCATCGTAGCGTTCATCGAAAGTCCCCTGATTGCGCAAGTCGGCGTAGGCACTTTTCAGTTCCTCGAAGGCGGCACGCTTTGAGACGCGCTTCTGGGCATCGCTCATGCTGCTTTCGTAGAGTGTGGCGAGCCGTGAGCGTGTCGCCAGCACGAGTTTCGTGAAGGCCTCGCGCTGCGACAGACGCGCGCGGTAGCCGGCAAAACTTTCCGCATCACCGCGTGCGGAGAGCCAACGGCGAACGCCTTCCAGTTCCACCACCGTCGCAAAGGATTCATTGAATTCGCTGTCGCCTTTGGCGTAGACACGCTCGTGGGCCAGCTCATGAAAGATAAGGCCCGCGACTTCCGGCGGCGAGCGGCGCAACACGGTGTTGAGCAGCGGGTCGCTGAACCAGCCAAGCGTCGAGTAGGCAGCGACACCCCCGACGTAAACATCCAGGCTTTGATCAGCCAGGGACTGGGCGAAGGCCTGTGCGTCGTCCTCCGCAAAGTAGCCGCGGTAATTGACGCAGCCCGCGACCGGAAAGCACCAGCGCTTCGCTTCGAGCGAGAGTTCCGGCGTGGCAAACACGTTCCACAACACATAACGCCGGCCGAGATCGGCATACCGGTCGAAACTGCCGCGATCGGGCAGCGCGAGTTCGTCCAGCGCGAACGCGCGTGCCGCGCGTGCGTAGATCAGCTTCTCGCGCAGCTCGGGAGTTGTGTCGGGATCCGCCAGCCAGTCGTCGATCGGACGGCTGAGTGCACGTACCTCAAGATGTCCATTGATGGCCTGTGCGTAATACCCAAGCGTCGCGCAGCCGCTTGCCAGACTGGCAATGACAAGCAGCGCCAGGGCGCGGCCTATCCCTTTCGTATTCCCCTTGGCGCGTACCGGACCGTCCCTTAGCATGGCGACATGCAGATCTATCTCGTTGGTGGCGCAGTGCGCGACAAGTTGCTCGGCCTGCCGGTGCAGGACCGCGACTATGTGGTGGTCGGGGCAACACCGGAGGAGATGATCGCGCGCGGTTTCAAGCCGGTGGGCGCGGACTTTCCGGTGTTTCTGCATCCCGAAACCAAGGAGGAGTATGCCCTTGCGCGCACCGAGCGCAAGTCCGGACATGGCTATAAGGGCTTCAAGGTCTACGCCGCGCCGGACGTAACGCTCCAGGATGATTTGCGACGCCGCGACCTCACTATCAATGCGATGGCTGAGGATGAGCAAGGACGACTGGTCGATCCCTATGGCGGCGCCACGGATCTGCGCAACGGTTTGTTGCGCCACGTGTCCGAAGCGTTTGCCGAAGATCCAGTGCGAATTTTGCGCGTGGCGCGGTTTGCGGCGCGGTTCGCGCCGCGCGGCTTCCGCGTGGCAGATGAGACACTTGCGCTGATGCGCAGCATGGTCGCGGCCGGCGAGGTCGATCATCTGGTCGCCGAGCGGGTGTGGGCCGAACTCGAGCGCGCCTTGGGCGAGGAGCGGCCATCGGCATTCTTCGAGGTGCTGCGCGGTTGCGGCGCATTGGCACGGCTGTTCCCGGAACTGGATCGCCTTTACGGTGTCCCGCAGCCGGCGCAGCACCACCCCGAAATCGACACCGGTGTGCACGTGATGATGGTGCTGGAAGCGGCGGCGCGACTCTCGGCCGATCCACGCGTGCGCTTCGCGGCGCTGGTGCATGACCTCGGCAAGGGCGAGACCCCGCCCGCCGAGTGGCCGAAGCACGTGGGGCACGAAGAACGCGGGGCCGAACTCGTGAAGGCGCTGTGCGCACGCTTTCGCGTGCCGAATGAATATCGCGATCTCGGCGTGGTCGCGGCGCGTTTTCATGCGCATTGTCACCGCGTGACGGAACTGCGTGCCGCCACCCTGGTCGATACCTTCGAGGCAATGGACGCGTTCCGCAAGCCCGAGCGTGTCGGGTTGTTTGTGCTCGCCTGCGAGGCCGACTTTCGTGGACGCACGGGATACGAGGATCGTCCTTACCCGCAGGGGTCAGTTTTTCGTGCGGCTTTCGAGGCGGCTCAGCGTGTCGACAGCGCGGCGGTGGCGAGCGGCATCAAGGATGGAGCCGAGATCGGGAGGCGTATCCGTGAGGCCCGAATCGCCGCGGTCAAGGCGGTGGTATCATCACCCGACTGACTGCCGGCCCGGCAAACGAGGGAGGTGTGCCATGAAATTACTGCAATTCATTCGAAACGGGTTCGCGCTGATAGTGGTGTTTCTCGCGGCGAGCGCCTGCGCGACATCGCCGCAAACGACGGCTGCGCCGGCGAAACCCGCGGCCGCACCAGTCGCTGCCGCAGCGGCAGCACCCAGCATGGCGAAGGTGGTCTGGCATGTCGATTTCTCCGATCCCCGTCGCCTTAGCGCCATGATCCAGAATGTGAACAACATGGTTACGACCTATCAGAACGATCTGATGGATTATGACGTGCGCATCGTATTCTTGGCGGGCGGCATTCGCTTTGTGACCGAGGATCCGCTGGAACGAACGCCGTTCGCCGAAGACGCGTCCTTCAAGAAGGAGCGCCCGGAACTCATCCAGCGACTGCAACAACTGCGCGAACTTTACGGGGTGAAGCTCGAGCTGTGCGAGATCACGCGTGAGGCGCTCAATCTGCCGAAGGACAGAATCATTTCCGGCGTGACGTCAGTGCGCTCCGGCGTGGTGCGCATCGCCGAACTGCAGAGTCAGGGTTTTTCCTATTTGAAGGCCGAGTAGTCAGTGAAGTCTCCTGCCCGGGCGCGGCGTACGCCGCGCCCAAAGTCTTCTACAGTGCCAAGCGTCGGCTTCGTGAGCCTCGGTTGTCCCAAGGCGCTGGTCGATTCGGAGCGCATCCTCACGCAGCTGCGTGCCGAGGGATATATCGTCTCGCCTGATTACGCCGGGGCAGATCTCGTGGTGGTGAACACCTGCGGGTTCATCGACAGTGCCGTCGAGGAATCGCTCGATGCCATCGGCGAGGCGCTGGAGGAGAACGGGCGCGTCATAGTGACCGGATGTCTCGGCGCGAAGGGCGATGTCGTGCGCCAGGTGCATCCTAAAGTACTGGCGGTTACCGGGCCGCACGCGACGGATGAAGTGATGGCCGCTGTGCACGCCCATCTGCCCAAGCCGCATGACCCCTATCTCGACCTCGTGCCCGCTGCTGGCATCAAGCTTACGCCGCGCCACTACGCCTATCTCAAGATCTCCGAGGGCTGCAACCATCGCTGCACGTTCTGCATCATTCCGTCGATGCGCGGCGATCTGGCCAGCCGCCCGATCGGCGAGGTGATGCAGGAGGCCGAGAATCTGGTCAAGGGCGGGGCGAAAGAGTTGCTCGTGATCTCGCAGGACACCAGTGCCTACGGGGTTGATGTGAAGTACCGGACCGGCTTCTGGCAGGGCCGCCCGGTGCGCGCCCACATGACCGACCTGGCACGGGCGCTGGGCGGGTTCGGGGTGTGGGTGCGACTGCACTACGTCTATCCCTACCCGCATGTCGATGAGGTGATTCCGCTGATGGCGGAAGGGCGGATCCTTCCGTATCTCGACGTTCCGTTCCAGCACGCGAGCCCGCGGATCCTGAAACTCATGAAGCGCCCGGCAAGCGCCGAGCACACATTGCGGCGCATCGAGCGCTGGCGCGAAATCTGTCCCGACATCACGCTGCGCTCGACATTCATTGTCGGCTTTCCGGGCGAGACCGAGGCCGAGTTTGAGGGCTTGCTCGACTTTCTGGGTGCTGCGCAACTTGACCGGGTTGGCGCGTTCGCCTACTCACCGGTCGAGGGGGCGGCGGCGAATCAGCTTGCCGACCCGGTTCCCGAGGAGCTGAAGCAGGCGCGCCTTGCGCGATTCATGGCGGTGCAGGAAGAAATTTCCCGCGCGCGGCTCGCGCGCAAGGTGGGCGGGCGGCTTACGGTGCTGGTGGATGCCGTTGCCGATGGGCGCGCGTTGGCGCGCTCGGTGGCCGATGCGCCGGAGATCGATGGCGTAGTGTTCGTCGAGCCGGCTGGCGGCCTCAAGGTCGGTGAATTCGCCGAGGTCGTTGTCACGCGTGCCGGCGACCACGATCTTTGGGCGGCGCCGGTCGGCGTTGCGGTGCGTGCCTGATCTGTTTGCGATGACCGCGCCGCTTATGATCCGTCTGCCGGATGGCAGCCGGGAGGTCATGGTGGAGCGTTTCCGCCATCCCATGGGCGTGCTCTATTTCACTCCGTTCTGGCATCTCGGCGATCCGTCCGAGACTGTGCGGCTCGCGCAAGGGGAGATTCGCGGTGACGGGCCATGGAAAGTCGGTGCGGCCGTGGTGCAGGTCCTCGGCTGTCACGGCAGCGAACCGGTGTGTGCTGCGGAATTCGACAGCTGGCGCGACTATCTCGTGCAGGCCGGCGATGAGTACCCGACACGCGAGATGATCGTGCGCATTGCGCAGGCGCGCGGCGCGATTGTTTAGTCCATGGCGCTGCGCAGGGATGTACGACTCTCGTGAGACAACAGGATATCCGGAGCGGCTGCAGCTTCCACGCAACCGTGGCACTCAACAAATGGATTGGGTATGGTGAATGCGTCGCCCATTACCCGTGCAGGAGGCCGCATGAACCCCGAATTGAAGCAGCGCCTGACCGCGCGTGAGACTTGGTTGCGCGGACTATTTATCGTTATTTTCGCAGTCATCTACAGCGTCGCCGAGGTCGTGCTGGTGGCCGTTGTCGCGTTTCAGTTCCTGGCGACATTGTTTGCCGGCGAAACCAATGCACGTCTGCGCGCTTTCGCCTTGAGTCTGGCCGCGTTCATCTACCAGATCGTTGCCTATGTGACCTTCAATTCGGACGAGAAACCGTTTCCCTTCGGTCCGTGGCCAGCGAGCGAGTCGCTGTTGCCGCAGCCGGTGCCGCCGCCAGCCGACTAGAGCCGCGAACGGCGATCGTTAAGACTAAAACCACGCAGCGGTCCATCGACGCCCCTTCCGACGGCGAGGACTTTGAATAACTCACCCATTTCCGCCGGCGAGGTGAGGCGATTCACTTCATTCGTCAGACGCAGGTGCGTTGCCGCATCGCTCGCATCGGAAGCGGCAACAATCTCGTCCAGCCCACAGCCGAGCAGGAACATCGCCTGACTGGTGTAGCCGAACACATGGAGGCCGGCGGCACGTGACGCATCGACAATAGCGCTGAAATCGACATGCGCGGTGATGTCCTGCAGCCCGACACGAATCAAAGGATCCGTGTGAGCACGGTGACGGAAGTGGCACATCAGCGTGCCGGTTGCGCGCTGGGGGTGATAAAACTCGGCGCGCGGGAAGCCGTAGTCGATGAACAACGCGACGCCATGTTCGAGTCTCGCGCCGAGGCTGCCGACCCAGGCCTCGGCCTGCAAGCCAAGCTCCGAGATATAGCCTTCGGGCAGACCGAGCAGCGTGACACGCTCGGAGACGATCGCATCCGCCGGTCGCTCGCGCCATGCAAAGCCGCGACCTGGCCGTCCCGACGGTTGCTCCTGCTTTGTTCGGCCTGCCGCCATTCCGGGCGGCCGCCGGCCTGCGGCGCTCGCATCGTTTTCGTCACCGAAGTCGCTCCCGATTCCGACCTGAAGTTGCAGGATGCTACTGCGAGTCACTCGAAAGCGCTCTACCGGCAGTGCATCCAGTAGTTCGTTTGCAATGACCACGCCGCGAATCGACCCTGGCCAGCGATCGAGCCACTCGACGTGCGCTGCAAGATGTGGCACGCGCGCGGCAAGCGTTTTCTGTTGTTGCGCACGCAGTGCTCCGCTCAGCTCCAGAATCCGATAACGAACGTGCGGAGCGCCGAGGTGCTCGAATTCGGCGAGCAATTCGGCGGCGAGCGCGCCGCTGCCGGCGCCGGCCTCAAGAATCTCTTGTACACCTGTCTGCTCGAACAGCTCCTTGCACTGGCGGGCGAGGCACCTGGCGAAAACCGGTCCGAGCTCCGGCGCGGTGACAAAGTCGCCCGCTTCCCCGAAAGTCGCACCATCAGAGGCGTAATAACCCAGGCCCGGCGCGTACAAAGCGGCGTCCATGAATGCCGAAAAATCGATCGCGCCCCCGGCGGCCTCAATGCGTCGGCGAATTTCGGCGGCCACGCGTTCGCAGTGCGCCTGCTCGGCGGGCGCAAGCGCAGGCAGGTCGGACTCGGGCGAGAGTGGTTGCATCGGTTGGCTGCGGCTTGGCCGGTCGGCGGCTTGTCGGTATCGTGTGCGCTTCATTCTACAGGCAAGCGCGAGGCCCTATGGCGGACATGCAGCTGGCTGGCAAGGTGGCGCTGGTAACCGGCGGCGCACATCGCCTCGGGGCCGCGATCGCACGGGCGCTGCATGCCGAGGGCATGCAGATCGTGGTGCATTATCTCTCATCCGAAAGCGCAGCCCACTCGTTGCAGGCCGAGCTGCACGCGGTTCGTCCCGATTCCGTGATGCTGGTGCGCGGCGATCTGTCCCACGGCGACAAACTGGCGCGCAACCTGGTGTTCGAGACGGTGGAATCCTTCGACCGACTGGATGTGCTGGTCAATAACGCCGCCCGGTTCTACGAGACGCCGATGGGGAGTGTCACCGAGCAGCAGTGGGACGATCTCTTGAGCACGAATCTCAAGGCGCCGTTCTTCCTGGCGCAGGCGGCTGCCCCGCACCTGAAAAAGACCAGCGGTTGCATCGTCAATATTGCAGATCTTTACGGGAAGCGACCATTGCCAGGATTTCCTGTCTACAGCATCACCAAGGCAGGCCTGGTGATGCTGACCAAGGCGCTGGCGCGCGAGTTTTCGCCCGAGGTGCGGGTCAATGCCGTCGCGCCCGGGGCGATTCTCTGGCCGGAGCGCGGGCTCGATGAAATGTCCAAACAGCGGATTGTTTCCCGCACGTTACTCAAGCGCGGCGGCGAGCCAGAGGACATCGCCCGCGCCGTGCTCTACCTGATCCGAGATGCTACTTATACCACCGGCGAAGTGCTCACTGTCGACGGCGGACGGCACGTGACGGTTTAGAAGCGGAAGCTGAGTCGTCGCAGGCCCCCGCCGTCGGCGAAGGTCTGCCGCCATAGGGCATGATAGGGAACGCCCTTCACAGGATGCGCAAGATTCGGGGCAAGTTCGGCAAGCGGCCCAAGCACAAAGGCGTATCGCAGGATGTCGGGATGCGGAAGATCGGCGGCCGGATCGACAACATCGCCGTAAAGGATCAGGTCCAGATCTAGCGTTCGGGCGGAGAACTTCGATACCCCCTCACGCTTGCGGCCGTGCAAATTCTCAATGCGGCGCAACTCCTCGCGAATTTCCTCGATCGACTCGCTGCTGTCGAAGCCGACCACGAGGTTGAAGAAGTCTTCGCCCTCGAAACCTACGGACTTCGTTTCGTAGACGGTTGAAAGGTTCAGGGGGCCGAAGCGCCGGGTGAGGCTCTCAATTGCTCCGCGAATATTTTCTTCCCGGTCAATGTTGCTGCCGATGCTGACGAATACACGCGGCATGCGAGGATCAGGAGTCGTTTCCGCGTTCGATCAGCACTCCCACATCGCCGGCCCCGCGCACCGCGCCACGCTTGTTGATGCGCACCCGTACCCAGGCGAGCTTGAACTCCCCGAGCAGGATCTCTGCGACCCGTTCCGCCATGGTCTCCACTAGCTGAAACTGGGAGTCACCGACGAATTGCTGCAGCCGCTTGGCGACCGCCTTGTAATTGAGGGTGTCGTCGATCGCGTCGGTCTGCGCGGCACGGCGGATATCGAACCCCATGTCGAGGTCGATGATCACACGCTGCTTGATCTTGCGCTCCCAGTCCCAGATGCCGATCACGCACTCGATTTTGAGATCGTGAAGATAGATAATGTCCATGCGGTCTCCCCGTGCGGCTCGACTATAACGAAAAGCCCGTACGCTGTCTTTTTTGCAGTGACTGACCCAATTACGATTCGCTCATGATTACCTGGCATTACCTGTTGCCGGTTCTCGCCTACCTGCTTGGCTCGGTCTCAAGCGCAATTGTGATTTCGCGCGTCATGGGGCTTGCTGATCCTCGCACGGTCGGTTCGCGCAATCCCGGCGCGACCAACGTGTTGCGCTACGGCGGCAAGACTGCCGCGGTGCTCACCTTGCTCGGCGACTTGCTGAAGGGCGTGTTGGCAGTGTTGTTGGCGCGCTGGATCAGCGGCGACCCGATGATTGTGGCAGCTAGCGGGTTTGCGGCTTTCCTCGGGCACCTGTTGCCGGTGTTTCACGGCTTCAAGGGCGGCAAGGGGGTGGCGACGGCGCTAGGGGTGTGGCTCGCGATCAGTCCGTGGATCGGATTGTCGCTCGCCGCGACGTGGATCGTAGTGGCCATCGTTTTGCGCTACTCATCGCTGGCCGCGCTTATTACAGCGGCAATCGCCCCACTGTACGTGTACTGGTGGATGCCAGTGACGGGCTTCGTGATGATGAGCATCGCGATGAGCGTGTTATTGATTGCGCGGCATCACCGCAATATCCGCAATCTCGTCACCGGCAAGGAAGCGCGCATCGGGCAACGCAGTCCCTGAGTCACGGCGCAGAGAGATCCTCGATTGCCCAGCGGGCACGCACGCCAAAGGTACTGGGTTCGGCAGCGCCGGCCTGCAGGCGCAGCAGTCCCGCATAGGCAATCATCGCACCGTTGTCGGTGGAGAACGCCGGGCGTGGAAAGTACACACGCACTCCGAATCGCTTGCCGAGCTCATGCAGTCGCGCACGCAGGCTTTGGTTCGCGCTTACCCCGCCTGCGACGACCAGCCGCTCGGCGCCGGTGGCTTCGATCGCCCACTCGCACTTGATTGCCAGGACGTCCACGACGGCCTGTTGAAACGCCAGTGCGACGTCGGCGATCGTTTGCGAATCCAGCGAACCCAATCTCGCAACCTCGGTCGCAACCGCTGTCTTGAGCCCGCTGAAGCTGAAGTCGAGTCCCGGCGCGGCTCCGTGAGTTCGGTGCCGATCGGTCATTGGGCGCGGGAAGCGAAAACGCCCGGCACTGCCTTTCAGCGCGGCAATGGCGATGGCCGGTCCACCCGGGTATCCGAGTCCGAGTAGCTTGGCGGTCTTGTCGAATGCTTCGCCGGCGGCATCATCGATCGATTCGCCGACAATTCGGTACTGGCCGAGGCCCTTTACGTTCGCCAGCAGGGTATGGCCCCCTGACACCAGCAAGGCGAGAAATGGAAAAGGCGGCGGATCGGGTTCCAGCATCGGCGAGAGAAGATGTCCTTCCATGTGGTGAATACCAACCGCTGGGATGCCCCAAGCAAAGGCAAGGCTTTGACCGAGGGCGGCACCGACCAGCAGGGCGCCGGCCAATCCCGGACCCGCCGTATAGGCGATTCCGTTGATATCGGCCGGGGCGCAGCCGGCGTCCGTCATGACTGTCCGTAATAGCGGGAGCGCCTTGCGGACGTGGTCCCGCGAGGCCAGTTCCGGGACCACGCCGCCGTAGTCGGCGTGCAGAGCGGTCTGGGAGTACAGCCGGTGCGCGAGCAGCCCGCGCTCGCTGTCAAAGATGGCCACCCCCGTGTCATCGCAGGAAGTCTCGATTCCAAGGACTCTCATGGCAGGGGGGATTCTACCGGGCCCGCGGCCAGCGTCGACAAAGGGGGGCGGAGTCTATAGAATCGCCCGCTTTCTATGGGTCGGCCGGCCCCGCCGGGGCCCCAACTTGAAGAGGGTGAGACCAAGGCATGCCTTCAGTTCGTGTCAAAGAAAACGAGCCGTTCGAGATGGCTCTGCGCCGCTTTCGCCGCTCCTGCGAGAAGGCCGGCGTGTTTGCCGAGATGCGTCGGCGCGAGCACTACGAGAAGCCCACGGAAATCCGCAAACGTAAGGCGGCAGCAGCGCGCAAGCGCACGCTGAAGAAGCGCTCCCGTTACACCACGCCGCGCGTATAGCGCGGCGCCCGCCGATGAGCCTCAAGCAGGCCATCCAGGAAGACCTGAAGACCGCCATGCGCGAAAGGGCCGAGGCTCGCCTCGTCTCATTGCGCATGCTCACGGCAGCGATCAAGCAGCGCGAAGTGGACGAGCGTATTGAGCTCGACGACGCCCGTATCGTCGGGGTCGTGGAGAAACTCATCAAGCAGTCACGCGAGTCAATCGAGCAGTACACCAAGGGCAACCGCCCGGACCTGGCTGCCAAGGAGCAGGCCGATATCGCCATCTGGCAGGTCTATATGCCAAAGCAGCTTAGCGACGCCGAGGTCGACGCCCTGATAGCCGAAGCAATTGCGTCGACGGGTGCGGCATCTATCAAGGATATGGGCAAGGTGATGGGCGTCCTCAAACCCAAGCTTGCTGGCCGCGCAGACATGGGAGCAGTGGGCGGCAAGATCAAAGCCAAGCTCGGCGCCTGAACCTCGCATTTTTCGCCCGTTTTCCCGCCGGCGGGGCCCCGGCCACTTATCCCGCCATGCTGCTTGCGGCGCCCCGATTAGAATATTGCCATGGCCGGTCGCATCCCAAGGCAGTTCATCGACGATCTCGTTACCCGAACGGATATCGTTGAAGTTATTGACGCGCGCGTGCCTCTGCGCAAGGCGGGCAAGGACTACAAGGCCTGTTGTCCGTTCCACGAGGAAAAAACCCCGTCCTTCACGGTAAGTGCCGACAAGCAGTTCTTTCACTGCTTCGGTTGCGGCAAGCACGGCACCGCCATCGGCTTTCTCATGGAGTACGAGCACCTCTCTTTTCCGGAGGCAGTCGAGGAGTTGGCGCGCCAGGCCGGACTTACCGTGCCATACGAAGGCGGAAAAAGTGGCGCCGAGCCGCAAGCCGGCGCCGAGCTGTGGGAGCTGATGCGCGAAGCGGCGCGCTTCTATCGCAGCCAGCTGCGTGAGCACCCCGATGCACCAACCGCGGTTGAGTATTTGAAGGGTCGCGGCATCACTGGCGAAATCGCCAAGGAGTTTGAGCTCGGTTTCGCGCCAGAAGGCTGGGATCACCTGCTGCGGGCGCTTGGCAAGGACGAGGCTACCCGTGTGGCGCTTGTTGCAGCAGGCCTCGCGGTCAAGAAAGAAGGCGGCGGCTACTACGATCGGTTTCGGGCCCGCGTGATGTTCCCTATTCACGATCACCGCGGCCGGGTCGTAGGTTTTGGCGGTCGCGTCATCGGCGGGGGCGAGCCCAAATACCTCAACTCGCCGGAAACGCCGCTATTCCACAAGGGCCGTGAGCTCTACGGCCTCTTCCGCGGGCGTGACGCGATCAAGAACGAGAACCGTGTACTTGTGGTCGAGGGGTACATGGATGTGGTGGCGCTCGCCCAATTCGGCATTGATTATGCGGTGGCGACACTTGGCACGGCGACCACCCGCGAGCACCTGGAACGCTTGTTTCGTCATGCGCCAGAAGTGGTGTTCTGCTTCGATGGTGATCGCGCTGGGCGCGAAGCAGCCTGGCGAGCACTCGATGTGGCCCTTCCGGTGCTGCACGAGGGACGCCAGGTGAGCTTTCTGTTTCTGCCGGAAGGNNTTTCAGACACTGGCCCGCCAAGTCGACCTGTCGCGCATGGATGGCCGGGCCCGGCTGGTGGAACTCGCGCGCCCGCTACTGTCGAAGGTCCCCCCGGGAGTGCTCCACGAAATGTTGATAGGTCGACTGGCCGAGTTCGCGCAAATGGACACGGACAAGCTCGCGGCGCTTCTTAGGGCGCCAGCCCGCGTGTCCACGTCGTTCGCCGGCCGGCCCCTCGGCACAGGCACCAGTCGGGAACCGCCGTCGGCCGTCCGCATGGCGATTGCCATGCTAATTCAGTATCCGCGCTTGGCGGCCGCGAGCGCGGGTAGGCGTGATTTCTCGGATGTCGATTTGCCCGGGTTGGGGCTCCTCCGGGAAGTGGCGTCGGTGCTGCGTGAGCACCCGGGACTCAATACTGCGGCTCTGCTGGAGCATTTTCGTGGCCACGAGCAGGAACATGCGTTGATGCGGCTTGCCAGCTGGCAGCACCCAGCCCTGGAACCGGACGGGGTGGAGGCGGAGTTCGAGGGGGTGGTCGGACAGATCGGACGAGCGGTCACCAAGGAGCGGACCCAACAGCTTATTCAGAAAGAGAAAGTTTCCGGCCTCAGCACTGACGAAAAACGCGAGTTATCCCGTTTGTTGGCCGGAAAGTTGCATCCTGCGGCCCCCGATTAACCGCGACGTTGAATTATTTGGGCTAAGCTCCCATCTAAGCTATACTTTCGCGTTTTCCCATTCCGCTCAATGTTTTAGGGCATTTTCCCGAGTCCACCGATGTCGATTGATCAAGAAGCACAGCGTTCCCAACTAAAGAAACTGATCCTGCAGGGCAAGGAAAAGGGTTTCCTCACGTACGGGGAGATCAACGACCACCTGCCGGAGGATGTTCATGACACCGACCAGATTGAGGCGGTCGTGAACATGATCAACGACATGGGCATCCAGGTCTATGACGAGGCCCCGGACCCGGAGACCCTGCTCCTCAAGCAGGAGCCGGCACCCGCCGAGGATGAGGAAGAAACCGCCGAAGAGGCCGAGCAGGTTGTGAGCTCGGCGTTGGAGAGCGAATTCGGCCGCACGACCGACCCCGTGCGCATGTACATGCGCGAAATGGGTACCGTCGAATTGCTTACCCGCGAGGGCGAGATCGAGCTCGCCAAGCGTATTGAAGACGGCGTTCGCCAGACCACCGAAGCTATCGCAGCCTGCCCGGCGGCCATCGCCGAGGTGGTGCGTCTGATGGATGAGGTTGAGAACGACCGCGTTCGTCTCACCGATCTCGTGGTGGATTTCGTGGATCCGAATGCTGCCGACATGCCAATTCCGGAGCCCGATTCGGGCGCGAAGACCCCTCCGCCGAAGGCGGTAGCTCCCAAGCCTGCCATGCCCAAGCCCGCCCCAGCAAAAGCGGCCGGGGCGAAGGAAAAGGGCGAGGAGGAGGACGAATCCGAGGGCAGCAGCAGCAGCGACAGCGACGAGGAAGGCGGCCCGAACCGCGAAGAGGCGCTCGCGCGCTTCGCCCGCATTCGCAAGCTGCACGCCAGCCTGCTCAAGGCGATCGAAAAGCACGGCTACGACGCACCGGAAGTGCGGCGCGTGCAGAAGAAGCTCGCTGAAGAGTTCATGCAGATCAAGTTCGTCTCGCGCCAGATCAATCGTCTGGTCGAGTACGTGCGCAGCCTGGTCGATGAGGCCCGTTCGCAAGAAAAGGTCATCATGGACGTCTGCGTGGGCAAGGCGCGCATGCCGCGCAAGACCTTCATCAAGCTGTTTCCCGGCAATGAGACCAACAAGCGCTGGGTCAAGAAGGCCATCAAGTGCGGCGAGGGCAACTCGCACACTATCGAGGTGAACAGCGAGATCATTCTGGCATCGCAGACCAAGCTGAAGACATTGGAAGACCGCGTCGGCATCCCGATTTCGGAATTGAAGGAAGTGAATCGCCGCATGTCGATCGGCGAGGCCAAGGCGCGGCGCGCGAAGAAGGAGATGGTGGAGGCCAACCTGCGCCTCGTGATCTCCATCGCGAAAAAGTACACCAACCGCGGCCTGCAGTTCCTCGACCTGATCC
>DKBM01000030.1:0-5027 GCA_002451215.1 Proteobacteria bacterium UBA6900 | reverse complement strand
CGGGGAATGATGTCGAACGGCCAGGACCGGTCGATGGAACCCCCTTCTTCCGAGTAAACGGTGAAGGTGATGCCCATGACACGAATCGCCGCCTCCGCCGCCTGCTTGCGTTCCTCAATATCGGCATCGGTCAGGCTGCGGAGATAGCCCGCCAGGGCGCGCGCCGCCTCGCGCGGCTTGCCCGCTGCGCGAATCAGCTCGTCGTACAACCCCTTGACGCGGTAGCCGCCCCAGCGAATTGCCATTGCCTGTTTTTCCTGACGAGGTAAGCGGGATTGAATGCATCCGGCGCGCATTCATGCCAACATGCTCACCGCTGTAGTAACATAAACATGCACAGACCGACAAGCTACTCAAAAATGGTGCGACGCATCGACCGACCGCACCGTTTTGGAACGCACTCGGCTGGCACACTGGCGAATCGACTGCAAGGCACAATCACTTCATGACCTACTGTCTGGCGATCAAGGTCAAGCGCGGACTGGTGTTCGCGTCTGACTCACGCACCAATGCGGGCGTGGACTACGTGTCCACCTACAGCAAAATGCACGTTTTCAGTGTGCCCGGCGAGCGACTCATCGTGTTGCTGGCGTCGGGCAATCTCGCCACTACCCAGTCAGTGATCAACGCGATTCAGCGCGATCTCGAAGACCCGTCGGCACCCGAGAGCCTGCACGGCTTTCATTATCTTTTTGATGCCGCGCACTACATCGGGCGGTTGAGCCAGCGCGTGCAGGCCGAATATGGCCCGAACCTGAAGGAGAACGGCGTCAACGTTGAGGCGAGCTTCATACTGGGCGGCCAGATTCTCGGGCGCGAGCCGAATGCCTACCTCATCTATCCGCAAGGCAACTATATCGCCGCCTCGCCCGAGACACCGTACCTGCAGATTGGAGAAACCAAGTACGGCAAACCGATCCTGGACCGTATCATCCGCCCTGACACCGAACTGGAGGATGCGGCGCGCTGTGCGCTGGTTTCGATCGACTCCACCATGCGCGCCAACATCTCGGTGGGACCGCCAGTGGAATTAGCGATGTATCGCGCCGATGAACTCGAGCTGACACGAAGGCTTTCGCTCGGGTACAACACGCCGCTGTTTCGAATCCTGCAACGGCGCTGGAATCAGGGACTGGAGCGGGCATTTGAGCGCCTGCCGCGCTTTGACTGGGAGAAAAGCGGCTCCTAGGTGCTGTGCGCCGCGATCAGGTGATGCACGAAGCGCAGCTTGGCGCGTGCCTGCGGCGAGAGCGCGAACGGGTAAGCATCGTCGAGTCCCATGCTGCGATTGAGGGCGTTCATCGCAAGCGTCAACTTGATCCAGTCGCCGAGCAGTTCATCGAAAGTCGCCGGCACGACATCCGGGACCGCAGCGAGCTGCAGGCGCGGGGCGTCCACCGACACCGGTGGCCGCAGCATCCGGCCCTCCACCGCAAAACCATGGGCATGCGCGGTTTCGAGCGTGTCGATCATGTGCAAATAGTGCGCCCAGGTTTCCGCGAAATCCTCCCAGGGATGAGCGCTCGCATAGGCGCTGATGAAGCCTGACTGCCAATCTTTGACGGGGGCTCCGTAGTAGCGGCGCAGCGCCTCGGCATAGTCGGTGCGCTCGTCGCCGAACTGGGCGCGAAACATCCCCTCCCACTCGCTGCCCCGAATCAGCAGATCCCAGTAGTAATGCGCGCTCTCGTGGCGAAAATGCCCGAGCAGGGTGCGGTACTGCTCGCCCATGCGCTCGCGCATGCCCTCGCGCGCACTCGGATCGGCCTCGGCGACGTTGATGGTTATCAGACCAGCCCGATGGCCCGTTAGTACCTGCTGCGCGCCGCTGTCGTCAGCGAACTCAAGGCCTGCTTCGGAATCGGCGAGGAACTCGAATGCCAACCCACGCTGTGGATCGGTTGCACGACTCACCAGCGGCAGGCCAAGACGCATCAAAGTGTAGAGCAGCCGGCGCTTGGCGGTCTCAACGCGCGCCCACAACACCCGGTTTCGCGGATCGGAAAGATTCGGAATGACGTGGTTCAGGCGACAGGCACGACAGAAAGCATTCGGATCGTCGCTAGGCACCATCCAGTTGCAAACGTTTTCCTCGCGGTAGTTCTTGCACTGTCGATAGGAATCGCCACGCGCGGCGAGCGCCCGCCACTCGAGGTCGCCGGCCGATTCCAGTGCGCTCAGTGTCAGTGTCTCGGGCAGGAAGCCGAGCACGCGGCCACACGCGAAACACTGCGTGTTCTCGAAATACAACGTATTGCCGCAGCTACAAGTGAAGGTCCGCATCGCGGTTGACCGGGTTGGGGACGATGCCCCATTTAAGCATGTGCGCCCGAGGGGCTCTATCAATAACTTTGACCCGGGCGGTACAGCGGGATCCCGTAATCAGGCGATTTCCACTCGGATCGGGTCGCCCGCCTTCGCGACCCGCAGCGCCCGCACGTCACTCAGCGCGTGCGCCCAGATGTTGGTGCGCGCCGCGAGCCGGATCTCGTCACCTTTCGAGATCGGCGTCCGGCCGAAACCGATGGCAATGGAATCTCCCTCAACCCAAAAAGCCAANNGAGTCCCGATCCTGCCCTGGTGTTGTGTCAGGGATTGAGGTTCTTGTTTATCCAGTACTTGGTTCCGGCGACGGTGGCCGAGGCAATGATGCCGGACTTGGTGAGTTGGTAGACCTCAATACCGCTCTGCATTGAGGTGGCGTCGGTCGCCGCGCCGCCCTTGCTGTCCGATTTGGCGGCGGCCTCGGCTTCGCCGCTGAATTCCCATCCGCTGTAGATGAACTTTTTGAGCGTGGTCTCGTCGCGGAAGATGAACACGCCCCGGAAATCCTTGATACCAACGCCAATGCCGGCAGTCACTTGCGCCATATTCATGAAGACTTCCTTGCCGGTCTTGTTATCGACCGCCACGCCATGGCCGCCACCGCCACCGAAAAAAATTACCTGCACCCCAACGTTGCTGAATACCGCATAACCGGGCGCCTTTTCGACCTTGGCCCTCAGTTCCGGCTTCTGTTTGTAGAGATCGGCAAGCGTCGCATCGCGCATCTTGAGAATTTCAGTGCGCTGCTGCGCCGCCTTGTCTTCGGCGGCAAACGCTGCCGAATAAAACAGGGTGAAACCGACGGCAAGAATGAGAGTGAGTCGCGCTAGCATGTTCAAGCCTCCAGGGAGTTTTGATTGCGGGCGGCCGAGGACCAATCCGGCCGGACACGGCGTAGCGATACTATAAAACACCGTGCGGGGAACACGAAATCGCGCTAATGCCCTCCGTGGTCCGCATGGTCTGTGACGGGCGCTTTCTCGGGCGCCGATGCATGATGATGCGCGCGCGGCGCGAGCATGAAGTAGAGGCCGAAGAGAACCAGCACCGCGCCGGCGCCCACGCGCAGCCAGCGCTGGCGCGCGAGACCGCCAAGCCAGCGCGCAGCGGCGCCCAGCGCAAGCAACATGGGCAGCGTCCCGAGCCCAAATGCCAGCATCAGCAGTGCGCCATCGGCCGCGCTGCCGGAAACAAGCGCCCATGCAAGTGCCGAGTACACCATCCCGCAGGGCAGCCAGCCCCACACCAGGCCGAGCATCAGCGCCTTGGCGGGATGATTCACCGGCAGGAAGCGTCGACCGAACGGTTCGATGTGTTTCCACAACTTCGCGCCTAACTGCTCCAGGCGCGTCAACACTGGCCACCAGCCCGTGAGATAGAGCCCGAAGGCAATCATGAATCCGCCCGCGACGATACGCGTGAAGAGCTGCGCACCGGCCGGGGTCGCGACCCGCAGCACCTGCGCACTCAAGAGACCGAGTACGGCACCGGCAACGGCATAGGACGCGATGCGACCGACGTTGTAGGCGAGCAGGTAGGGAAGTAGCGTCCACGGCGAGCGCCGCGCTGCCGGCGCCAGACCCATCGTGAGTGCGCCGACAATGCCGCCACACATAGCGATGCAGTGCGTCGAACCCAGCAGCCCGACCAGAAAGGCCGAGACCAAAGTCACATCGACCGGCATCTCGAAACGAACGGAAACTCAGGGCGTACCGGGACGCAAGACCGCCGAGGCATCGCGCGGGGCCTGCAATGACCCGACCAGCCGCCAATCGGCCGTCGATACCTGAACGTGCCAATGGCCCGGCGTGAGCACGGGAAGTCCGGCACGGTAGATACCGTCCGATCCGCGTGCCAGCAGAAGCGTGCGATCCATTCCCGCGCGCGTGGCGTGCAGGAACTGCAGTTCGACCTGCGCCGGCACCGCCTTCGGGTCGCGCGCACTCAATGACAGGCGCAGTTCCTGCGCCGCCGCATCCAGCGCCACGTTGCCGGCGAGTCCCTGACGAGCGGCAGCCTGATCGCGCGCCAGCACGCGATTAATCTCCTTGCCGCGGTGGTAGTAGTCGTCCTCCACGACGCCGTCGTCGCTCTGGATCGCAAGCGCCAGCGTCACGAACCCGCCGATCACCGCCGTCAGTGGAAAGGCAATGAGCAGCCACACGAATGGCTCGCGGTACCAGCGTTTCGGGCTATCGGGTGTGGCGTTCATGTCGTCAGTCTACCGGACCGAGGAAGCGCGCGTCTTCCTCAACCTTTAGCTTGGGGTCGTCCTCCGCTTCGGCATGAAAGCGGATTGGGGTGGAGCGCTTGGTGATGCGGTCACGCTCGGCGAGCAGCGCCACCGGTACCTCGGTGACCTCGCCGGACCTGACTGTGATGAGTTCCTCGTCGGCACGCAGTGCGAGCCCTTCGATTCCGGTGGCGGTGATCCGATAGCGGTGCGGCTCACTGTCCATATTCATGAGTTTCAGCACGTACACGTTCTCGATCCGCCCCTGGCTCGCCTCACGAAACAGCGAGTTGCGATCGCGGATGACATCCAGCCTTAGCGGCACCCGCAGCAGTACCGCTACCACGAGCGCAACGGCGATCGCCGTGAGCAGCCCCGAATAGACCAGAACGCGTGGACGCAGGATCTTGCGCGGCTTGCCCTGTTCGAGTTCGTTCTGGGTGGTGTAGCGGACCAGGCCGCGCGGATA
>DKBM01000042.1:0-6374 GCA_002451215.1 Proteobacteria bacterium UBA6900 | reverse complement strand
GGAGCATTTCATGCGTCGTATTTTGCTGAGGGCCAAGCTTCACCGGGTGACCGTTACCCATTCCGAACTCGATTACGAAGGGTCGGTGGCGATCGACGCGCGCTTGCTTGAGGCCGCCGACATCCGCGAATACGAGCGCATTGAGGTCTACAATGTTCGCAACGGCGAGCGTTTTTCGACCTATGCCATCCGGGCCGAGGCGGGTTCGGGCATCATTTCGGTGAACGGTGCGGCGGCCCACAAAGCCGATCCCGGTGATATCGTCATTATCTGTGCCTTCGGAGAGCTTGAGGAAGGCGAAGTGGCGAAGCACAAGCCGCGGCTCGTGTACGTGGACGCGAACAATCGTATCACCCATACGCGCAATTCGATTCCCGTGCAGGTGGCCTGAGCCACCGCGTGGGCGGATGAAGCAAGGGCGACCTCCGGTCGCCCTTTTTTGTTTCGCCGTGGAACATTGACCGGCGTCAAGACACCCGCCGCGCCAGTCTGGGAAGCTTGAAATGCCCGATTCACCGCGCAACCATTGAGTCGACATGTCCACAATCAAGCCGCTTCCGCCCGAGTCGCTTTATCAGCGCGTTGACCCGGCAACGCTGGCGTTCAAGACCACCGCTGAACTCGCCGAGTTGACCGACGTGATCGGGCAGCCGCGGGCCACCGAGGCGATCCAATTTGGTATTGGCATCGTCCGCGATGGTTATAACCTGTTTGTCCTGGGCGAGCCGGGAACCGGCAAGCATTCGATCGTAAGACGCTATCTGGATGAACGTGCCAGCCAGCGGCCCGTGGCATCCGATTGGTGCTACGTCAATAACTTCGATGAGCCGCATCGGCCACGCGCGTTGCGACTACCGCCGGGGCGAGGCGTGCCTTTTCGGCAGGATATGGAACGGTTCGTCGAGGATTTGCGCTCGGCAATTCCCGGGGCGTTCGAGAGTGAGGAGTACCGCGCCCGGCGGCATGAGCTCGAGGAAGAACTCAAGGAGCGGCACGAGCAGGCCTTTAGTGAGCTCGGGCGGGAGGCAGAGGCGCACGACTTCGTGCTGGTGCGCACGCCGACTGGCATGGCGCTGGCGCCGACACGAAAAGGCGAGGTGATCAGCCCCGCTGAATTCGAGAAGCTTCCCGATGAAGAGCAGAAGCGTATCGGCGCGGTACTGGAGACGCTGCAGGAGCAGCTCGAGAAGATCGTGCATCAGTTGCCACAGTGGCGACGTGAGGCGCAGCAGCGCTTACGTGATCTCGATCGCGACTTCGTAATGAGCGCGGTCGGTCATCTAATTGAAGAGCTGCGCAAGCGCTATGCGGATTTGCCTGATGTGCTAACACACCTGGAGGCGGTTCAAGAGGCGGTGATCGAGCATGCCGACGACTTTCGCCGAGGTGAGGAAGGCGCCGAGATCAGTTTCCTCGGCATTCCCCTGCCGCGGGCAGCGGCGGGGGCGGCACAACGGCGCTACGGTGTAAATGTTCTGGTAGACAACAGCGGCGCGAAGGGAGCGCCGGTCGTTTATACGGACGAGCCTTCCCACCCGAAACTCATTGGACGCGTGGAGCACCTTGCCCAGATGGGTGCGCTGATCACGGACTTCACCCTTATCAAGGCCGGCGCGTTGCATCTGGCCAATGGCGGTTACCTCATTCTCGATGCACGCAAGCTGCTGATGCAGCCGTATGCCTGGGAGGGGCTCAAGCGCTGCCTGACGGCACGCGCACTGCGTATTGAGTCGCTTGGACAGATGTTGTCACTCATTAGCACGGTATCGCTGGAGCCTGAACCCATTCCGCTCGACGTAAAGGTGGTCATGTTGGGTGACCGGTTCCTATATTACCTTCTCTACCACTACGATCCCGACTTCCGGGAACTGTTCAAGGTCGCCGCCGACTTCGAGGAAACAATGGATCGCAGCCCCGAAGCCCAACAACTGCACGCCCGGATGCTCGCTGACATGGTGCGTCGCGATGATCTTCTGCCTTTTGATTCCGAGGCTGTGGCGCGCGTGCTGGAGCATGGGGCACGGCAGGCATCGGATGCGCAAAAACTCTCGCTGCGCATGCAAGATCTTGTCGATCTGTTGCGGGAGTCGGATTACTGGGCGCGCAGCAATCAACGCGAAGTGGTGAGCGCTCCGGATGTGCAGCGCGCTATCGATACGCGCGTACGCCGGGCGGATCGCGTGCGCGAGAAGGTGCAAGAGGGAATTCGGCGCGGCATGCTCCTGTTGGATACCGCGGGGGAGCAGATCGGGCAGGCAAACGCGCTTTCGGTCGTTTCGCTCGGCGAGCTCGATTTCGGCTATCCGACGCGGCTGACTGCCCGGGTCCGCATGGGCAAGGGCGAGGTGCTCGACATTCAGAGGGAGGTCGAGCTCGGCGGGCCGATCCACTCCAAGGGCGTTATGATTCTCGCGGGCTTCCTCGGGGCACGCTTTGCGGCGGATCATCCGCTCGCGCTTTCCGCGACGTTGGTGTTCGAACAGACCTACGGAACCGTGGAGGGAGACAGCGCGTCTTGTGCGGAGCTGTATGCGTTATTGTCGGCGTTGGCAGAGGTACCAATCGCTCAATCGTTGGCGATCACCGGTTCGGTCAACCAGCACGGTGAGGTACAGCCAATCGGTGGCGTGAACGAAAAGATCGAAGGGTTCTTCGATGTCTGCGTGCAGCGCGGGCTTACCGGAAAACAGGGCGTGCTGATTCCCCAGGCAAACGTGCAGCACCTCATGCTGAGGCACGACGTGGTTGATGCCTGCCGACAGGGCAGGTTTCACATATACCCCGTTACCGATGTTGATCAGGGTATCGAGCTGCTGACCGGTGTGCCGGCCGGAACGCGTGACAGCGAAGGCCGATTTGCCGAGGGCAGTATCAATGCGCGGGTCGAGCAGCGCTTGCTCATACTTGCTGAACTCGCGCGTCTTTTCGGCACACCGCCCGAGGAACACTCCGGCCCAGAATCATGACGCTAGCGCAACAGCTGACGCCGATCCGGCGCATTCTGGTCGCGCTCGACGCGTCGCGGGCGAGTGTTGACGCGTTGGAGGCAGCCGCGGCGATGGCGGCACAACTTGAAGCCGAGTTGGAGGGCCTGTATGTCGAGGACATCAATCTGCTGCGATTGGCGGGACTGCCATTCTCGCGGGAGGTGGGGCTCGCTTCGGCGCGTTCGCGTCGGGTCGTTAGCGCAGACGTGGGGCGGGCGTTGCGGCGCGAGGCGGAGCGCGCCCGACACGCGCTGGAGGTAATTGCGACACGCCGTCAGGTCCACTACTCATTTCGGGTAGCGCGCGGCCAGGTGGCTGCGGAACTGCTGGCCGCCGCGGCGCAAGCAGATTTGGTGGCGCTTGCGACGGCAAGCATGGAAATCCGGCGGACGAGGCTAGGTTCAACGGCGCGCGCGATGCTGGCCAGCCCGGCTCGGGCGCTGCTTATTCTCCCGCCGCGCGAGAACGCGCGCGCGGCGCTGGCCATCGTGTATGACGGATCGCCNNGAAGCGCGTGAGGAGACCGCTCGAGAACCCCAGACCGCGCCAGGGAACGACATCGTGCTGGCGCTTGGTGGCGGTGGCGCGGCCGGGCTCGCGCACGTAGGCGTGCTGCAAGCGCTTGCCGAAGAGGGCATCCGGGTTCGGGCGGTTGTCGGCACCAGCATTGGGGCCGAGATTGGCGCGTTCTATGCTCGCGGAATGTCACTTGAGGAACTGGCACGGCTCGCACTCTCTTTCGACTGGCTTCAGAACCTGCGCCTGTTCCTGCCTGACCTGCCAGACGGTGGCCTGGTTTCAGGACGCGAAATCGTCAACTTCTTGCGTCGCGCTCTGGGCGATGCCCGAATAGAGACGTTGCCGGTCGGCTACTGCGCGATCGCCGCCGACCTCGAAAGCGGCGAACAGGTTGTGATTGATAGCGGTGAACTGGTGCTTGCGGTACGCGCGAGCGTTTCGCTCCCCGGTATTCTGACGCCGGTGCGCATCGGGGAGCGCATGCTGGTCGATGGCGGCGTGGTGAATCCGGTTCCATTCGACGTCGCGCATGCCCGCTTTGGTGGGCCGGTGGTGGCGGTGGCGGTTCATTCGGGCGCGCGTCGGCGCGAATTGCCGGTTCCGTCGACGCATACGAGCGAGTGGCCGGGCCACGCCCGGGAACTGCTCGACCAGCCGTGGATGGCCAAGGCGCCGGCACTGCGTGGCTGGCTAGAAGGACGGCTCGATACTATCCAGCGCCGCAGCAAGGAACCGGAGCCGTATTGGACGGCACCGCGTGTTGTCGATCGGGTGATGGACATCACGAAATCGGAGCTGGTGCGGTTGCGGGCGCTGCAGGTCACGCCAGACTTGATGCTTTCGCCGGACGTTGGCGCGATCGGGTTGCTCGAGTTTTACCGGGCACGGGAGGCAATCGACGCCGGACGTGCAGCCGTGCGGGAGAATCTGCCGGCACTCCAGCGCCTCGCGACGGGACCATGACCGCTCAGGCACGTCTGCAGGCGCGATCAGGGCGCGGGCCCTGCACCATTGAAATGATTCAAGCGGCGGATCAGTGTGATTGCTGAACTTCCGCAAGAACCAAGGGGCTCGATGACGTCATGACAAATTCCAGCGATCTGCCGCCATCGCCAAAGCGGATTTCGTTATTGCAGACGTGGCTCGTTCTCTTTATCCAGTCGATCGTTTTCGGTGTGGTGCTGGTCGTGGTCGCACTGACGACCGGTATTGGAGGCATGCGCCCGGAGCTGGGGCAGTATGCGTTGTGGGCAGCCGTTCTCGCGGCGTTTCCCTCAATTCCACTGTGGCGCACTTACCGGGAGCGGTTGGCGGCGTCGCGGCGCATGGAAGAGACTGAACGTGTCCGCACCCTGCATCCTCGACTCGTATTGGGGCTTGCGGTTGCCGACCTCCCGGCACTTGCCGGATTCGCGCACTATCTCTTCACGGCCGAGATCACGCCAATGCTCGGCTGCTGCGTTGTAACCAGCGTGATCATGTATCTTTACCGTCCGGTAGAGGATTGACGGAAGATCGGGCGGATGGGTGTACGCAGCGGTCAGAAGTTTGGTGCCGAAGGTCGGAATCGAACCGACACGGTGTTACCACCACCAGATTTTGAGTCTGGCGCGTCTACCAGTTCCGCCACTTCGGCGCGGGCTGTGGCAGTATAGCAACGCCCTGCGCCGCGTCACAACGCGCGCACTGACAATCACCGACAAGCAATGCTCATTCTGGCCGGAGATATTGGTGGCACCAACACGCGGCTGCAGTTGCTGGACGCAATCGCGGCACAGCCTGTGTTGGTGCGCGAGGCGCATTATGCGAGTCGGAACTATGTGACCCTTGCGGCTGTGCTGCGGGATTTCCTCGCGGGTGGATCCATCGCGGGGGCCGCGGCCTGCTTTGGCATCGCCGGTCCGGTACGCGCGATACCAACCGGCCAGTCGGTACGGACAACCAACCTGCCGTGGGAGATCGACAGCAGCGCGATCGCACGTGAGTTCGGTTTCGGGCCAGTGCATTTGATCAACGACTTTCAGGCGATTGGTTATGGGATCGAGGCGCTCGCTGCGACCGAACTGGTAACGTTGCAGGCAGGTGAGCCGCTCCAGCATGGAACGCGCGCGGTCATTGGCGCGGGCACCGGTTTGGGCCAGGGCATTCTGGTGTGGCAGGGTGCTCATTACGAGGCAATCGCGACTGAAGGGGGGCATGTCGACTTTGCTCCGACCAACGAGCTCGATTTCGATCTGGCGAAACACTTGCGTGTGGGGCTTGGACGCGCATCGTACGAAGATATCCTGTCAGGCCCGGGTCTGGTGCGGCTCTATGGTTTCTTCCGTCAGCGCGGTGGACTGCGGGAGTCGCAGGCGTTGGCGAAGGCACTGGAGCGCGAGGATCCAGCGGCGGCCATTACCGAGGCGGCCCTGGTGCAGGGTGATCCGCTCGCCAACGCGGCGCTGGACTGTTTCGTGCGCATCTACGGCGCGCAGGCTGGCAACCTTGCGCTGTCCGCCGGCGCGTCGGGAGGGCTCTACGTTGCCGGAGGTATTGCGCCGCGCATCCTCCCCCGCCTGCAGCGGGGCGACTTTCTTGCGGCGTTCGGCGACAAGGGATCGATGGCGCATTTTGTGCAAGCGGTTCCGGTGAGTGTCGTGCGGGCGGCAGACGTGGGTTTGCGGGGGGCCGCCAGGGTTGCAGCCCGGTTGGCCTCCGGCACGGGCCACGGCGGCCCGTGAGGCAGAACGGTTGATCACCGCAAGGCGAACTGCAAGGAGTCATGGGATTGGCGGCATCGACAGGGCCGAACAACCCCTAATTTCCGGCTGTTTTTACCCGTATTTGACCAGCATCAAGGTTGGGGCGGCCACCCGGCGAGACGAT
>DKBM01000015.1:0-7112 GCA_002451215.1 Proteobacteria bacterium UBA6900 | reverse complement strand
GTCGGACATCGATACCCCCGGGGGGCCGGTGCATCTGGCGCTGGCGTTCAATCCATCGCATCTCGAGATTGTCGGGCCGGTAGTGCAGGGATCGGTGCGCGCGCGCCAGGAGCGCCGGCATGACAAGCGCGGGGTGCGCGTGCTGCCGGTTGTCATTCACGGCGACGCGGCCTTCGCCGGTCAGGGTGTGGTGATGGAGACGTTTAACCTCTCGCAGCTGCGCGGCTATCGCACCGGCGGCACCGTCCATATCGTGATCAACAACCAGATCGGCTTTACCACCAGCCTCACCCAGGATGCGCGCTCGACGCTCTACTGCACCGATGTGGCGCGCATGCTAAATGCTCCCATCCTGCACGTGAACGGCGACGACCCGGAGGCGGTCTTGTTTGCCACCGAGATCGCGCTCGATTACCGGAGCAATTTCCGCAAGGACGTGGTGCTCGATCTCGTGTGCTATCGGCGCCACGGACATAGCGAGGCTGACGAGCCGACCGTGACACAACCCACCATGTACCAGCGAATTCGCGAACTGCCGACCACCCGCGCCCGCTACGCGCGCCACTTGACCGAGACCGGCGTCGTGACACCGGAGGAAAACGATGCCATGGCAAAACAATTCCGCGAGCGACTGGATGCCGGCGATGCGGTTGCACCCAATCTGACCCCAAAGGAAAAGAGCGGTTATGCCTATGGCACGGACTGGAGCGGGTTCGCGCGCGAAGCCGCGGACGACGCCGACACTGCTGTGGCGGTCGATACGTTGCGTGCGCTGACCGAGCGCCTGTTGTTGCTGCCCGATGGCTTCGAATTGCATCCGAGTGTCGCCAAGGTCAACGACGCGCGCCGCAAAATGGCCGCCGGCGCGCTGCCAATCGACTGGGGATACGCAGAGACCCTCGCCTACGCCACGCTGTTGCGGCAGGGCTACGCGGTGCGGCTCTCCGGTCAGGACACCGGACGCGGCACGTTTTTTCACCGCCATGCAATTCTTCACAGTCGCAAGGACGGCGAAGTCTTTGTGCCGCTGCGCAATCTTTTCGAGGGGCAGCCGGATTTCCGCGCGATCAACTCGCCGCTCACCGAGGAGGCCTGTCTCGCGTTCGAGTACGGATACTCCACGGCCGACCCCAGCACGCTGGTCATTTGGGAGGCGCAGTTCGGTGACTTCGCGAACAACGCCCAGGTGGTCATCGATCAGTTCATCAGCGCGGGTGAGCAGAAATGGGGCAGGTTGTGCGGCCTCACGCTGTTGCTTCCGCACGGTCTGGAAGGGCAAGGCCCGGAGCACTCCTCTGCGCGTCTGGAACGCTACCTGCAGCTGTGTGCCCAACAAAACATGTTCGTTTGTTCGCCCACTACGCCAGCGCAGTTCTTTCATCTCTTGCGGCGGCAGATGCTGGCGCGCACGCGCAAGCCGCTCGTGGTGATGACGCCGAAGAGCCTGTTACGTCACCGTCTGGCGGTGTCGAGCCTCGAGGATCTTACCGGTGGCGGCTTCCAGACGATCGTACCGGAGAGCGAATTGCTCGATCCCGGTACCGTCACGGATGTGGTGATGTGCAGCGGCAAGGTGTATTACGATCTTATCGAACAGCGACGCGAGAGGGGTGCAACGCATGCTGCTATTTTGCGTATCGAGCAGCTCTATCCGTTTCCGGAGGCGCTACTAGCGACCGAACTCGGGCACTATCCGCGCGCCCGGCGCTTCGTCTGGTGCCAGGAAGAACACAAGAACCAGGGGGCCTGGTATCCGAGCCAGCATCACATCTGGCGGGTGCTGCCGCCCGGTGCGCGACTCGAGTACGCCGGGCGACCGACGTCGGCGGCACCCGCGGTCGGAGACTACCAGCTTCATCTGCAGGAATTGCGCGAACTCGCGAATGATGCGCTCGGATTGGCGGGCGACAAAGGGAAGACAGCATGAGTGACGTGACGGTACCCGTGTTTCCGGAGTCGGTCAGCGACGGTACCTTGGTCGCTTGGCGCAGGCACGCCGGGGAAGCGGTCGCACGCGGCGAGATACTGGCCGACATTGAAACGGACAAGGTCGTCTTCGAGGTGCCGGCACCAGCCGACGGCACGCTCACCGAAATCGTTGTGCCGGCGGGTTCCACCGTCTTGTCCGGGCAGCTCATCGCGAAGCTCGGCGCTGCACCGGCAGGCGAGGAGCAATCGCCCGCCCAGGTGGCGGTTGGCGCCACGGCGCCTGTCGCACCGGCACCGGCAACAGCGAAACCAGATATGCCCGCTGCCATCATGCCGGCGGCCGAAAAGCTTATGCGCGAACGTGGGCTCGGGCCGGCTGACGTCACCGGCAGTGGCAAAGATGGGCGCGTCCTCAAGGAGGATGTACTGAAAGTATTGGCCGGGCGTGAGGCCGCGACTGCGCGAACGAAGTCCACGGCGCCGGCGCCGGTCGCCAGGCCGCCCGCCCCCGCCACGAAGGTGCCCGCGCGCGAGGAAGGTGGCGAAGAGCGACCCGAGCGCCGTGTTCCCATGTCGCGGTTGCGCGCGCGCATCGCCGAGCGTCTGCTAGAAGCGCAGCACACCGCGGCAATTCTCACCACATTCAACGAGGTGAACATGCAACCGGTGATGGCACTGCGCAAGCGCTATCAGGAGCGCTTCGAGCAGGAGCATGGTGTGCGCCTCGGTTTCATGTCGTTTTTCGTCAAGGCTTCAATCGAGACGCTCAAGCGTTTTCCGGAAGTGAACGCCTCGATCGACGGCAGCGACGTCGTCTATCACGGCTTCTTCGATATCGGCATTGCCGTTAGCAGCCCACGCGGCCTGGTAGTGCCGATCTTGCGCGATGCCGACCAGCTTTCGATGGCGCAGATCGAGACGAAGATCAAGGATTTCGGGCAAAGGGCGCAGGAGGGCAAGCTCGCGATAGAGGACATCACGGGCGGCACGTTCAGCATCAGCAATGGCGGGGTGTTCGGATCGCTCATGTCCACGCCCATACTCAATCCGCCACAGAGCGCTATCCTCGGCATGCACAAGATCCAGGAACGCCCGATTGCCGAGAACGGCGAAGTCGTTATCCGACCCATGATGTACCTCGCCCTATCCTATGATCACCGCCTCGTCGACGGACGCGAGGCGGTGCAATTTCTTGTAACGATCAAGGAACTGCTGGAAGACCCGGCCGGCATGTTGCTTGAGATGTGACGCGAATCGGACAGGAAAACAACTGATGGCAGACCGCTTTGATGTCGTGGTGATCGGCGCTGGTCCGGCTGGCTACGTCGCCGCGATTCGCTGCGCCCAGCTCGGGATGAAGGTGGCTTGCGTGGATCGATGGCGCGACGCCGAGGACAAGCCCTCGTTGGGCGGCACTTGCCTCAATGTCGGCTGCATCCCCTCCAAGGCCCTGCTTGAGGGGTCCGAGCAGTTCCAGGCGATCCGGGATCACGGCGCGGGGATCGGGATCAAGCTGACTGGGCTCGAGCTTGATCTGGCGGCAATGATGTCGGCGAAAGACAAGGTGGTGGGCGAGCTGACACGCGGTGTGGCGACACTGTTTCAAGCGCACCGGATCACAAGCGTTTATGGTGATGCGCGTCTGCTCGCCAAGCAGCAGGTGGAAGTGAGCGAGCGCAGCGGCACCAAGCGCGTGCTGGAAGCTGCCCACGTGATTCTCGCGGCCGGATCGGCCCCCACGGAGATTGGTGCCGCGCCCCTGGCGCCGCCCCATATCGTGGACTCTACTGGCGCGCTGGCGTTTGATCGGGTGCCGCGGCGCTTCGCCGTCATTGGCGCCGGGGTGATCGGGTTGGAACTCGGCAGCGTCTGGCGGCGCCTCGGTGCCGAGGTCATTCTGCTGGAAGCACAAGAGCAGTTTCTGAACTTCGCCGACGAGCAAATCGCCAAAGAAGCACTCAAGCAGTTCACCGCCGAGGGCCTTGATGTGCGTCTCGGCGCGCGTGTCATGCGCGCCGAGGTCAAGAACGATGCCGTGACGGTTGTATATCAGGACAAGCAGGGCGAACACAGTGAGCAAGTCGACCGCCTGCTGGTCTCGGTTGGGCGGCGCCCCTGCAGTCAGGGGCTCGCCGCCCCCGAAGCAGGCTTGCTGCTCGATGAATGGGGCTTCGTCCATGTCGACGAGCATTGCCGGACCAACCTGCCCGGCGTGTACGCCATCGGCGACCTCGTGCGCGGACCGATGCTTGCGCACAAGGGCATGGAGGAAGGCGTGATGGTGGCGGAAGTGATCGCCGGCAAGTCTGCGCGTGTGGACTACACAGCCATCCCTTCCGTCATTTACACGTTGCCGGAAATCGCCTGGGTGGGAAAGACCGAGCAGGCACTGAAAGGTGCGGGTCAGTCCTATCGGGTGGGCACCTTCCCGTTCGTCGCCAACGGTCGCGCCAAGGCGGCAGGGGACACCCGCGGCTTCGTCAAGTTACTGGCTGACGAGACCACCGACCGGGTGCTTGGCGTGCACATCATCGGTCCGCACGCCTCTGAGCTGATCAGCGCAGCGACGCTGGCGATGCACTTTGGTGCATCGAGCGAGGATCTGGCGCTCACCGTGTTCGCACACCCCACGCTCTCCGAAGCGCTGCATGAGGCGGCGCTATCCGCGCAGGGCCGTGCCATCCACGCGGCCCAAACCCGACGTCGTACACGCTGAGATGAACGCGCTGTTTGTCGCCAAGGTGCTGGTGTCGGCGCTCGCGATCGCGGTCGCCACCGAGCTTGCCAAGAAGGATGTTTTTTGGGGGGCGGTGTTGATTGCGCTGCCCTTGGCATCAATCCTCGCCATGAGCTGGCTTTATTTGGAAACTCGCGACGATGCGTTGGTGACGCGCTTCGCGCGCGATGTGCTGGCGTTACTCCCCGTCACCCTGCTGTTCTTCGCACCCTTCCTGCTCGAGCCACGGACACGGCTGGGGTTTCTCCCCAACCTGCTAATCGGCGCCGCTCTGCTTGGCATCGGGGTGTGGGGCATGCGGCGGGTGCTATAGCAGCCAACCCGTCCGCGCCTGCCAAACTGACACACGCCGGCGATCCGCTACGCGAGGAACTACTGTTGGGCTGGGGTGGTCGGAGTAAATGGCGCGCCCTAGAGGATTCGAACCTCTGACCTTCAGCTCCGGAGGCTGACGCTCTATCCAGCTGAGCTAAGGGCGCAGGGCGCCCAAGGATACCGGGCAAGGGCGGGGGCGTCCATGACCCAGGGGGTTGGCGGGACGCGCGTTTTGGCTATACTAGCGCGGCTTTTTCTGGCCCCGTGACGTGCGGCGGGCGGTATTCAACAAATTTTCTGGCAGGCTAGACATGACTGATCGTGACTTCTTCAAGTACTTCTCCATGCTGATCGGCGCGCTGGTTGCGCTGGCCGTGGTCCTCTTTTTCCTTGCTGGCGCCATTGGCGGCAAGTCCAAGCTCAAGAACATCCAGGGCGCCTCGACCGACGGCAAACAGGTCGCCGAGCGCATCAAGCCGGTTGGCGAGGTTACGGTGGCCTCGGGCAACGCGGTGCTGAACGCATTGATCCCGGCCGCCAACGCTGCCGATGGCAAGTCGGTTTACGACAAGTCCTGCATGGCCTGTCATGCCGCCGGCGTGGCCGGCGCGCCGAAGTTCGGCGACAAGGCCGCGTGGGCGCCGCGCATCAAGCAGGGCATGGACGTGTTGTACGCGACTGCCCTCAAGGGCAAGGGCGCGATGCCGCCGAAGGGAACCTATGCCGGTCCGGATGCCGACGTGAAGGCGGCTGTGGACTACATTGTGAGCCACTCGAAGTAAGCGGTCTCAATTCGCAGTAATAAAAAGGGCGGCCAATGGCCGCCTTTTTTATTTATGTGCGCCCTTCCTAGGCTTCTGTGGCGCGATCCAGCGCGCGGTATTGAATAGCCTCGGCAACATGCGCCGACTGGATATTGTCGGCACCCGCCAGGTCCGCGATCGTGCGCGCTACCTTGAGAATGCGGTGATAGGCGCGCGCACTGAGCCCCAGTCGCGCCATGGCCTGCTCCACCAACGCGCGGGCGCCCGCATCGAGGCGACAAACCAAATCGAGTTCGGCATTGCCGAGCGCATGGTTCACCGTGGCCTGACGCGCGCGCTGACGCTCTCGCGCCTCCTGCACGCGCCCTCGCACCGGCGCCGATGCCTCGCCTTCGCCTTGCGACGCGAGCAATACATCGCGCGCTACCGCGGGTACCTCGATATGCATGTCAATGCGATCGAGCAACGGACCGGAGATGCGCGCGCGATAACCGCGTACGCGATCGGGAGTGCACTGGCAGCGACCGGAGCTGTCTCCGTAATAACCGCACGGGCACGGATTCATGGCCGCAATCAGCTGAAAGCGGGCCGGAAAATCCGCCTGCCGCGCCGCGCGGGAAATCGTGATGGATCCCGATTCCAGCGGCTCGCGCAGTACTTCCAGCACCGACCGGTCGAACTCCGGCAATTCATCCAGAAACAGCACCCCCTGATGGGCGAGCGAAATTTCGCCGGGTCGTGGGTGGCTGCCGCCGCCGACCAGCGCCACCGCCGATGCGGTGTGGTGTGGCGCGCGAAACGGGCGCCGCCGCCACTCAGCGACTTGAAAACCGCGAATCAGTGAATGGATGGCGGCGCTTTCGAGCGCCTCGTCGTCGGTCATCGGCGGCAAGATGCCCGGCAAGCGGCTCGCCAGCATGGTCTTGCCGGCGCCCGGCGGACCAATCATCAGCAGGCTATGTCCGCCGGCGGCGGCAATCTCCAGCGCGCGGCGCGCCTGATGCTGGCCCCGGACGTCACGCAGGTCCGGCGCCAGCGTTTCCGGCGCCTTGTCCTGCAGTGCAGCAATGCGCTCGAGCGCCGGGCCACCATTGACGTGCGCCGTGACTTCGAGAAGATGGCGGGCGCCGAGCACCGTGGCGCTGCCGGCGAGCGCCGCTTCGGCGGCGTTGTCGCCCGGCACGGTGAGCGTACGGGCCGCGCGTTGGGTGGCGAGCGCAGTATTGAGCGCGCCGCGTACCGCGCGCAGTTCTCCTGACAGGGCAAGCTCGCCGACAAATTCGAACTCGGCCAATCGATCCCGCGGGATCTGACCAGAGGCCGCAAGAATCCCAAGCGCGATTGGCAGGTCGAAGCGCCCGCCTTCC
>DKBM01000058.1:0-7519 GCA_002451215.1 Proteobacteria bacterium UBA6900 | reverse complement strand
GACACCCAGCCATCGCGCGAGGCAAAGTACACGAAGCGCCCATCCGGCGAGTACTTCGGTCCGCCGTGCAAGGCGAAGCGCGTGGGAAAACGCGCGATTGGCTCGAACTTGTCGCCGTCGAGCAGCGTGACGTGATGATCACCAAGCTCCACCACCACGAAGAGGTTCAGCGGGTCGGCCTTGAATATTGGCTTGTCCGCCAAGGTCCCGGGCTTCACATGGGCGACGTGGCTCTTGCGAATTTCCGTCTCGCCCCACACCGGCGGCTTGGGCAGCGGCGCGTAAATAAGCGCGGTCAGGGCAGCAATGTCGCCTTCCTTCAGTTTGCCTGCGAAACCCGGCATCTGGGTCGCAGCACGCCCGCTAGTGATCGTCTTGACCGCCTCGGGCTTCTTGAGGCGTGACAGATTCTCAGGAAGCAATGCTGGGCCAATCCCGCCGAGGCGGTCCGCCCCATGGCAACTCGCACAATGCATACCGTAGAGCTTGGCAACATCGGGCTTGGCGTCGGCGCCTCTTGCGCCAAGTATCGGAGCAAGGAACAGCAGCAATATGGACAGAACACGCTTGTCAGGCATGAGCAGGCTCATGGTGTTTCATTGTGAATGGGTGAGCAGGTCACGGAGCGTCTCGACGCCGAGCCGATGTGCGCGTCCAAAGCCGGGCACGAAGCGCGCGCTTTCAGTTTCAAAACGCATCAGATAGAAGTCACCAAGCCCGAATTGCACCTCGGCATGCGGCAGTGATGCGAGGTAGCGTGCACGGGCGGCAAGATAGTCAGCGCTATCGCGCACGATTTCCACTATTCGGCCGGTTAGGCTCACGCGCACAAGCGTCTGGGGGTCGCGGCCGGGATCGCGATCCGGCTCCGAGAAGGCAAGCGATGCGCGCGAATTCACCAACAGGTAACGGGTATGCAATGCGAGGTGGCTCAGATGCAACAGGAACTGGCCGGGTTCGGCATCTGCCGCGATAGCAACCCACGAGGCGAGCGGCTCCTCATCGCGCGCCGTGGCAAGCGCTGCCCAGCGACTGCCAGCCAGTAGCTCGACCAGCGCTGTGCGTTCCTCGGGGGTCAGTTCGATCACCCGAGCATTGTAAGCACGCGTCACCCGACCCGAAACCTGGCCACGGATTCGCGCCCCGGCGGTCGGGGGAAAGCAGCGGCAGATGCCGGCGCTCGACGACCGCCGTCACCCGTACTGGATGCACACCCCTGCGATGTCGGGCGCTCCGATCCGAAAGCTCAACACCCTACCTAAAAGCTGGTGTGCCGCGCTGCAGCCCCTGGGCGAACGCCAGCAAGAAGTTCAGGGAGGCCTGCGTTTCGGGTGCCGACAACAGACGCATCGCACTCAGCAGTCCGCCGCGCGCCGGTTGGGCCTCGGTCTTCTGCTGTGCATTGAACAGCGCCGACGCAAAGGTCTGGAACAGATCGGCAGTTTCCTCGTTGGCGACGTTCGTCACCATGTGCTCGGCGAAGATGGCGAGGCGCTCCAGCATCTGGTCGCTCATCGAATTGCGCGCGGCACCGAACGCATGCACCAACTCGAACAGCGCAATCAGCCCACCCGCCTTGTGTAGCCGGGTAAGCTCGTCGAGCAGTACGTGAACCGCTTCGCGCGTGTCAGGCTCGTTGAGGCGGTCGGCTATTTCGCCGATGTTGCCCGCGGTAATTGCGAGTCGCTCGATCATCTGGTCGCTGAGCGCGTCGGCTGCGCCCTGCAATCCGCGTTGCAGATCGGTCGCGTCGAGCTTGCCGGTCGTTTCTTGTGCTGTGCTGGCCATGATTGCCTCCCGTTACAGTAGCCCGCGCGCCGACAACCAATACAACCGGTTGTAGGCAAGCTTGAACCAGTGAATCATCTGCGACGGCGGACCAGGATTGGGCGGCGTCGTGTAGTTAAACCATACATAGGTACCCGTCTTGAGGCCGGTCTCGACGAAGCAGTACACCTTGCCGTCATAGTCGCGCGCCCAGCGCCCCTCGGTAAGCAAGGACGCCAGATTGTCGATCAGCGTATCGGCCTCGAAGTGCGCAGTCGAGCCGGCCTTCGAGATCGGGATATTGGTGGTGTCGCCCACGACGAACACGTTGGTCGAGCCCTCGCGGTGCAACGTCTTCGGATTCGTCGGCACCCAGCCACCCTTACCCAGATCGGAGTCGACGATCACCTGCTGGCCCTGATGCGGCGGAATGGTGACGAGCAAATCGAACGGCAGCGTCACGCCCTCCTCGGAGGTGATGGTCTTGGCCTTGGGATCGACCGACTTGGTGTTGAAGAAGGTCTCGTACTTGATGCCGCGCTTTTCCATCTCCGGCAGGGCCCANNAGCGGCGCCACCGGGCACTTGTGCGGCGCATTCACGTTGATGACCACCTTGCCGCCTTCGAACTTTGCGAGCGCATCGCGCATCTTGCGCGCCGGTTCGAGGTCGTAGAACCAGTGCGCCGCCTCGGCCATGCCGGGGATGTTTTGCGGCATGGTGCGCGAGCCGGTGGCAAGCACCAGGTAGTCATAGTCGAAGGTGCGGCCGGATTTTGTGGTTACCGCCTGCTTCGCGACGTCGACTTTGGTCGCTGGATCGACGTGAAACACCACGCGCCGGTCAAGCACCTTGCGTTGATCCCGGAACAGGTCAGGTTCGCGGATGCGACCGAACGGGACATACAGAAGCCCGGGCTGGTACATGTGCTGATCGGTGGCCCCGAGCATGGTGATGACCACCTCGCCCTTGGCAAGCTCCGGACCAATCTTGCGGCACAGGCCATTGCCCACGATCGTGCCTGCCAGACCGCCACCGACAATGAGTATCTTTTTTGGCATGGTTCCGCTCCTGATCGATAGCGCCGGCTGCGGCGCCTAGGTTAAAGGCCCGCGCTTCGCGCGGGACCAGGGTTACTTCGCCTTCTTCACGATAATCGCCGCATAGCCCTCTTTCTGGTCGATACCGACCATTTCGTGACCGACCTTCTTGACCCACTCGGGAATGTCCTTGATCGAACCGTGGTCCGACGACAACACTTCGATCTCTTCTCCAACGTTCGCGAGCTTGAGCGCGGCAATCAGCTCCATGAGTGGCCCGGGACAAAACGCCCCGCGCGCATCGATGACTTGTCTCTGTGCCATGTTGAGCAACCTCCTGAGGCAGGACCTCAAATGAACAACAACTCGCCAGCCTCGGCGTCAGCCAGATACTTGGTCAGCCCGAGTTGCCCATCGAACACCTCGGCCTCAAGGTCATCGAGACCAAGGCCGGTGACATCCAGAGCCATCGAACAGGCATTGACGGTTAGCTGACCAAGCATCTTGCCCTGCTTTAGCATGGTGATCGGATCCGGCGCCTTCTTTTCGCGCATCAGTTTCGACATTGCCCCGCCCTGATAGCGTTCGTTGGCGGAGATCCCGTTGCGGAACACAAGCAGCGCATTCATGCTCACGAACAGGTGCACGGGCCGATCAGAAACCGCGGCGACCGACGCCAGCATGGCGGCCATCTGGACTTTCTCGTGCTCCGGGGAGCACAACACGATGAACAACGGTTCCGCGGACATTTCAGTTCCTTAGAAAAAGACACGCCCTCGTCACGTCAAACGCACGAAACCCCGACCCACATCCGCAGCGCCGAGGCCGATCGCCCGCGCACTGGCGCTATTCGGTGATGTAGAGACCGGTTTATGCCCGGCAACAACGGCCAAAACTGAAATATCTGTGCAATCTCCCACATCGCATCGGCCGATTTATTGACTTGCGTCAAATCCGGGTGACCGAGGCACGCTGTGGCACCCTGGAGACGGCAATGCGGCCGATCCGGCGGCTTGGGGAAGAGCAACGGGGCGTCAGCGCCGGAGAACTGCCTTCTGACGCTTGTAGGGGGTCAGCCTGAGCCGTTCGCCACCGTGCGAGACACCGATCTCATCGTCGGTCAGATAGCAGGCCGGGTCCTCCGCCCAGGCATCACCGGTGAGCTGATGGGCGCGCACGCGTGTGTTGCCTCCACAAATGTCCAGGTAGCCACACTGACCGCATCGTCCCTTTAGCCGGCGCGGGTTCGCCTTGAGACCAGCCATGAGCGGGTCGGAGGTGTCTTGCCAGATCGCGGAAAACTGCCTCTCTTTCACGTTGCCGAGCGAGTAGTGCCACCAGAAAGTGTCCGGATGCACGTTGCCGAGGTTATCGATGTTGGCGATGTTCACTCCGGACGAGTTGCCACCCCACTGCGCGAGCTTGGCGCGCATGTGCGACTCGAGGGCTGGAAAGTGTTTGCGCACCCAGAACAGCAGATAGACGCCGTCGGCGTCGTTGTTACCGGTAACAAACTCCTTCTTGAGTCCACGCTGCGTGTACTCCCAGCACTTCTCGAATAACACGTCGAGCGCCCAACGCGTGGTGTTGAGGATGACGTCATGCTTGCGATTGATATTGCCGCGCCCGGCATAGTTGAGGTGCGAAAGGTAGAACTTGTCGATTCCCTCGTCTTCCATGAGTTGCAGGAGCTGCGGCAGCTCCGCCGCGTTGTCCTGGGTCATGGTGAAGCGCATGCCGACCTTGATGCCGGCATCACGGCACAGACGGATTGCCCGCATCGAGGCGTCGAACGCGCCCTCGCGCCTGCGGAACCGGTCATGCGTCGCCTTGATGCCGTCAATAGAAATTCCCACGTAGTCGTATCCGACGGCCGCGATCGGTTCGATCATGGCCTCATCGATTAGCGTGCCGTTGGTCGACAGGCCGACATAGAAACCCATGTCCCTGGCGCGGCGTGAAATATCGAAGATGTCCGGCCGCATAAGCGGCTCACCGCCTGACAAGATCAACACCGGCACATGGAAAGCGCTGAGGTCGTCCATGACCCGGAAGACCTCGTCGGTCGTGAGTTCGCCGGGGAAATCCTTGTCAGCCGAAATCGAATAGCAATGCAGGCAGGTGAGGTTGCAGCGGCGGATCAGATTCCAGATGACAACCGGTCCTGGCGGGTTGCGTTTGGGCCCGACGGGCGTCGGCTGTGCAATTTCCTGCATGTACTGGGAGATGCGGAACACGATCAGCCCCCGATGCGCAATCCGGTTTTCTTGAGAATTCTGCTGCTATAGAGCACCGCATGCCCACGGTTGGCATCGCCGAGCAAGCGCGCGATCGCGGCCACCTCCGCCTCGACCTCGGTGCGGTCGTGGCCATGCACCATGGCAAACAGGTTGTATGGCCAATTCGGCAGGTGGCGCGGCCGATGGTAGCAGTGGCTCACGGACGGGAGCGCACCAATGCGCCGGCCAAGCTCGCGCACTCGCTCGTCGGGCACGTTCCACACCGACATCCCGTTGGCCCGGTAGCCGAGCGCATAGTGATTCGGCACTGCGCCGATGCGGCGAATAATGCCGACTTCCAGCATGCGGCGCAGGCGCGCCATGACTTCTTCGGCGCTCACGCCAATCTGCTGTGCCACAGCATGGTAGGGCCGCGGCACACGCGGCAATCCCGCCTGCGTGGCCCGAATGATGGCGCGATCGGTACGATCGAGCACGGTGGCACCGGACTCCTCGACGTACACGCCTGGCGCGAGCGACATCATGCCTCCAACCTCAGGCCCACGAAGAATTCCTCAAGCTTCGGCATGTTGTACACACGATAGCCAGTCTCGCGTTCAATCGCGGTGATGACCGCGCCGATTTGTTCCGGCGTCTCGGTGGCAAGCACGAACCACATATTGAAGTCATGCTCGCGCGCGTAATTGTGCGCCACCTCGGGATGGGCATTGACCCGTTCCGCCACACGCTCGAAATCTTCGCCCGGCACTTGCATGGCAGCCAGTGTCAGTGCGCCCCCCATGCGTTCGGCGTGATACATGGGCCCGAAGCGCGTGAGCGCACCGGATTCGAGCAGCGTATCGATGCGCGCGAGCAGTTCGTCTTCGCTGGTGCCGAGCTCGGTGGCCACCTCGGCGTAAGGCCGCTCGCTGACCGGAAAGCCGCCCTGCAGGCGATTCACGATGGCGCGGTCAAGAGAGTCCACGGTCTCCATCTACAAAGTACTTTGCGCCACGCTGCTTGAACCGGCGTCGGCTGAACAACACGCTATGAGGCAAGCCCTGCAACCCGCAGCGGTTCACCATCCATTCAAGGTGCGCGAGCACTTCCTCGCGGTCACGCCCATGGATCATGCAGTAGAGGTTATAGCGCCACTGCGGCAATCGGCGCGGGCGCCGGTAGCAGAGCGTGACGAAATCGAAGCCCGCGAGGCAACGCCCGAGCTCGCGCACCTGCGTGTCCGGCACATCCCATACCACCATGGCATTGGCGCCGTAGCCAACCTCGTGGTGACGGACGATTACACCGAGGCGGCGCACCACGCCGATTTCCTGCAAGCGGCTGAGCCGCATGATCACTTCACTCTCCGCGACGCCGATACGCCCCGCAATCTCGGCGTAGGGGCGCGCCACCAGCGGCAGACCGGATTGAATCGCCGCCAGCAGTCGACGGTCCGTGTCATCGACCACTTTCGTGCTATCAACGCGCACCCTGTTGGNNACAAACCACAAGTTGATCTCATGCTCGCGCTCGTAGTTGTGGTTGACCTCCGCATAGCCACTCACCAGCGCCGCCACGCTTTCCAGCTCGGCTGCCGGAACGCTCATGGCGGCGAGCGTGCTGACACCCACGGTGTTTGGCCGCACCACGGCGCCGACCCGGCTCACGGCGCCGTCCGTCATCAGCGCCTTGAGTCGCGCAATCACCTCGGCCTCTGTTACGCCGAGCTCGCGCGCAATATCCGCGTATGGTGTCGGCGTGAGCGGAAACCCGCGCTGGAAGTCATTCAGCAGTCGTTGGTCGAGTGCGTTCATAGGCCGATCCGGTTGGCGCGCGCTGTAAAGAAAATTCCGCTTGGGTGCTGAGCCGGAAGAGTCGCCACCGTCTCAAGCGTTTCGGTGTCGTAGACCGCGACGCGGTTGTCATCGCGCACCGACAGCCACAGGTTTTCGCCGCGCGGCGTGAACTCCATGTGCAACACGCCCTTGCCCGGCTTCAGTGTCTTCACGATCTGGCGCGTAACAGTGTCGATCACCTGCACCGTGTCGTTATGTGGCGGCGCGAAATTGACCCAAAGCTGGCGGCCGTCCGGTCGCGCCACGACAAACACCGGCTGGCCGGCTACTGCGACGCGGCCGGCTTCTTCCCAGCGCCGCTGATCGATCAACAGCACCTCATGGCGGCCGACCGCCGGGACGAAAGTGGTGTCGCCAGCCATGGCCCAGTTGTCCATATGCGGCATCTTGTAGACGGGCAGTTTTTGCTCGCCGCGCCCGTAGCCCCGCACCACTTTGCGTACACCCTTTTCCAGCTGCCACAGATCAAGCAGTGCAAGCCCGTCCTCGCCGAACAGCCCAGCCATGTAGTAGCGCCCATCCGGCGTCACGGTGCCATCGTAGGGCTGCTTGCCAACGTTCGTGAACTTGCGAAGCAGCGGTCGCTTCGGGTCGCGCATTTCGGCCACCCATATTTCACCGGCATCAAAGAGCGAGAA
>DKBM01000123.1:0-6967 GCA_002451215.1 Proteobacteria bacterium UBA6900 | reverse complement strand
GTCCACGACAGAACCCGGCTTACCGGCCGACTCCTTCTTTTCTACTTTAGATAGACGCTGTAATTTAATGTTTTTCCTACCTTTCTAACGCTATTTTTAGCTCCATCCGGAGCCAAAAAATCACCAGTTTTAGATGCTTGCCAGTCAATTCTGGTCAGGCGGACATCTTGTACGTGTAACTTGCTGTCACGTAAGGAATAAATATCCTGCCGTCAGGCAGTTTCTTCTTGACACCCTTGTTTGCGCCTATCTATAGTGTCAATAAGTGGGAAATTGTGGATCTTTGTGGACTAGCGTGGTCAAGAAAAACCATCCATGTACCGCGGCGTCAACACCCTAAACCTCGACAGCAAGGGGCGGCTCGCTGTGCCGACCCGCTATCGCGATGCGCTTGCGCGCCACTGCAACGGGCAGATGGTCGCTACGGTCGATCGCGATAACTGTCTGTTGCTTTACCCGTTGCCCGAGTGGGAGGAGATCGAGCGCAAGCTCGTGAAGCTGCCGAGCTTCAACAAGCAGGCGCGCCGGCTGCAGCGGCTACTGATCGGACATGCGACCGAGGTCGAGCTCGATGGTGCCGGCCGCATCCTGGTGCCACCGCCGCTGCGTGAATTCGCGAGCCTCAACAAGGAAGTGGTGTTAATCGGGCAGGGCAACAAGTTCGAACTGTGGGACGCCGCGCAGTGGAATGCGCGGCGCGGCGAGTGGCTGGAACAGGAGGCGCAGCAGGGCGATGCAGATCTCGCAGGCGGCCTCGAGTCGCTGTCGTTGTAGGCGGAGAGCGTGGATGAGACGGAGCATGTCCCAGTATTGCTTGCCGAGGTGTTGCAGGCCTTGAACCTGCACGCCGACGGCACCTACGTCGACGCCACGTACGGACGCGGTGGCCACGCGAAGGCCATTCTGGCACTGCTTGGGCCGGCGGGCCGCCTGATCGCGCTTGATCGCGATCCCGAGGCGGTGGCGGATGCGCGCCGGCGTTTTGCGCAGGATGCTCGTTTCGAAATTCACCGGGGATCTTTCTCCATGCTCGAGGAAGTAATCGGGCAGCAGGGTCGTGCGCAACAGGTACAGGGTGTGATGTTCGATCTTGGCGTGTCTTCCCCGCAGCTCGATGCCGGTGCGCGGGGGTTTAGCTTTTCGCGTGAGGGCCCACTCGACATGCGCATGGACCCGGAGAGTGGCGAATCAGCCGCGGACTGGATTAATCGCGCGACCGCCGAGGAGATTGCGGACGTGTTGTTTCAGCTCGGCGAGGAGCGCTTCGGGCGGCGGATCGCGCGCGCCATCGTGAGCGCACGCTCCGTGCAGCGCATCGAAACGACAGCCGCGCTGCACGAAATCGTGGCGCGTGCGGTCCCGACACGGGAGCGCGGAAAAGACCCCGCCACGCGCAGCTTTCAGGCGATTCGGATCCATATCAATCGCGAACTCGATGAGCTTGCAGCGGCGCTTCCGCAGGCGGTCGATGCGCTGGCGCCGGGCGGGCGGCTCGTCGTGATCAGTTTCCATTCGCTTGAAGACCGCATCGTCAAGCGCTTCATGCGCCGGGAGTCGAGCGTGGAGATGCCGCCGCGCGGATTGCCATTGCCGGCGAATACGCCGCAGCCACGCCTGCGGATTGTCGGCAAGGCGATCAAGCCTGGGGAGGCCGAGACGCGCGCAAACCCGCGGGCCCGCAGCGCGGTGCTGCGTGTCGCGGAGCGTGTGACGGGGGCGACCCATGGGTAAGCAGTTCTTTTTGCTCGTCGCGGCCGTAGTGGTGTGTGCCGTGGCGGTGGTAGAGCTGCGCCATCGCAATCGTCAGCTCTACGTCCAGTTGCAGGCGCTGCAGGCCGAGCGTGACGCGCACGTGACGGAGTGGGGTCGACTGCTGCTGGAAGAGGGCGCTTGGTCGCAGCATCGACGCATCGAAGCGACGGCGCGCAGCCGCCTTGGCATGGATCTTCCGGATCCGCGCCAGATCGTGGTTATCCGCAGTCAGTCGGCCGGAGGACGCCGATGAGAGTCCGTCATGCAGGTGTCGCGCATCCGGTTCGAACCTGGCTGGTGCTCGGTTTCCTGCTCTCCGTGCTTGGTCTGCTCGCGACGCGCGCCGTCTACCTGCAGATCTTCAACGCCGATTATCTGCAGAGCCAGGGCAAGCAGCGGCACTCTCGGGTGCTCAAGGACAATTCGCACCGCGGCATGATTCTGGATCGCTTCGGCGCGCCGCTCGCTGTGAGCACGCCGGTCGATTCAGTGTGGGCGCATCCGGCGACTCTCGCCGAGAATCGCAAGGACTGGGGGCGGTTGGGCGCGCTACTTGGATTGAGCGCGCGCGAATTGCGCGAGCTGCTCGCGCGCCATGAAGGGCGCGAATTCATGTATCTGCGCCGGCACGTGCCGCCTGAGCTGGCCGAGAAGGTCATGGCGCTCGGCATCGACGGCGTCGCCCTGCAACGCGAGTACCGCCGCTACTATCCGCTCGGACCGGTGGCCGGGCACGCGCTGGGATTCACCAATGTTGATGACCAGGGCCAGGAGGGCATCGAACTTGCGTACGACAACTGGTTGCGGGCGGTGCCGGGGCAGCGGCGCGTATTGCGCGATCTGCACGGTAACACCGTTGAGTTGGTCGAGAGCATGGTGTTGCCGGTGCCGGGCAAGGATCTGCAGGTGAGTCTCGATCGGCGCATCCAGTACCTTGCCTATCGCGAACTGAAAGCGGCGGTTGAGCGCCACCGCGCGCGGGCCGGCAGTGCAGTGGTGCTCGATGCGCAGAGCGGTGAAGTGCTGGCGCTCGTCAATGAGCCGGATTTCAATCCCAACAATCGTACCAACCTGAAGAGCCAGGTGTTTCGTAACCGCGCAGTGACCGATGTGTTTGAGCCGGGTTCCACGCTCAAGCCGTTTACGATCGCAGCGGCACTTGAGAGCGGGCAGTTCAACGCGCGCAGCATGATCGATACATCGGGCGGCGCGCTCACCATCAACGGTCGCACGATTCACGACACACATACCTACGCGGCGCTCAGCGTGGCAGGCATAATCGAGAAATCGAGCAATGTCGGTGCGGCCAAGATCGCACTGGCACTTAACAAGAGAGATCACTACTCGCTATTGCGTCGCGCCGGATTCGGCTCCAGCACCGGCATCCGTCTGCCTGGCGAAGTATTCGGGCAGTTGCGCTCGCCCGAGAGCTGGGTGCCGATCGAGCAAGCCACGATTGCGTTCGGCTATGGCATCTCCGCCACGCCGCTGCANNCGGCAGACGGGCGCGCCAGTGGGAGAGCGTGTGCTGACCGAGCGCACCACCCGTGAGGTGCGCGCGATGCTGGAGCTCGCAGTGAGCGCCGAGGGCACTGGCGCCGGCGCGCAGGTGCCCGACTATCGCGTGGCTGGCAAGACCGGCACGGTACGAAAGCTCACCCCGCAGGGTTATAGCGACGACAAGTACATTGCCTGGTTCGCGGGAATTGCGCCGGCCTCCAACCCCAGGCTTGTCATGGTGGTGGCGGTCGATGAGCCGCGCAGTGGCGGTTATTTCGGTGGTCAGGTAGCGGCACCGGTGTTCTCCCGGGTGATGGCGGGGGCGCTGCGTCTGCTCGATATTCCCGCGGATGCCCCGCGCGGCGCGCCGAGCCGGCCGGTCCTGCTGGTGAAAAATGTCGGGAGCGCGCATGCCGAGCCGGCTCAGTGAGCTGCTGCGGGGTCTGCTCAGCGTGCCACCTGCGCAGGATCGCGTGGTGACAGGGCTCGCCATCGACAGCCGATGCGTGCGCCCGGGCGACCTGTTCTTCGCGACGCCAGGCGTGCAGGCCGACGGTCGCAGCTACATGACTGACGCCGCGGCGCGTGGCGCGGCCGCGATCCTTTACGAATCCAACGGCGTGGCGCCGCCAGCGTTGTCGATCCCGGCGCTCGGCGTCGAGCGCCTGCGCCAGCAGGCCGGTGTGGTCGCCGACCGCTTCTACGATTCGCCCTCGCGTCACCTCGTGGTGATTGGCGTAACGGGCACCAACGGCAAGACCACTTGCACCCAGTTGCTTGCCCAGGCGCTTGATCAGGAAACGCAGCGTTGCGCGGTTATCGGCACGCTCGGATTCGGTTTTCCCGGCGCGTTGAATGAATCGCTGCACACGACGCCAGATGCGGTGACAGTGCACCGCCTGCTGCGCGAGTTCCTTGATGCGGGCGCGCGCTATGCGGGCATGGAGGTTTCCTCGCATGCGCTCGATCAGGCGCGCGTGACGGCGGTGTCGTTCGATATCGCGGTGTTCACCAATCTCACTCGCGACCATCTCGACTACCACGGCGACATGCAGGCCTACGGTAACGCCAAGGCCAGCCTGTTTGACTGGCCCACGCTGCGCCACGCCGTGGTCAATGCCGATGATGGATTCGGCGATGCGCTCGCGCAGCGCATCCGCGAGCGTGTGCCGGTCAGCACCTATGGCCTCCTGCAGGGGGATTTGCATGTGCGGGAGCTCAGCCTCACGCGCCGTGGCATCGACATGTTGGTGCGAACGCCGCAGGGGGAGGCTCGGTTGAAGAGTTCACTGTTTGGTCGCTTCAACGCCTACAACCTGCTCGCGGTGCTTGCCACGCTACTCGCGCTCGACTTGCCGCTCAGTGATGCGGTGGCGCGGCTCGCGCGCGCCCGCCCGGCGCCGGGCCGGGCCGAGCACTTTGGCGGACAGGGTGGCCAACCACTGGTGGTAGTGGACTACGCGCACACACCGGATGCGCTTGAGCAAGTGCTCGCTACGCTGCGCGAGCATACCCGCGGACGCGTCATCTGCGTGTTCGGTTGCGGGGGAGATCGCGATCGCGGCAAGCGCCCGCAAATGGGCGCGATCGCCGAGCGCCTGGCCGATCAGGTCATACTCACGGACGACAATCCCCGCACCGAAGACGCGGATGCAATCATCGCCGAAATTCGTGCCGGTATGCGCTCGGAACCGGTAGTGGCACGTGATCGGCGTGGCGCCATCGCGCAAGCGATTGCCCAGTCCAGTAGTGAGGATATCGTTCTGGTGGCTGGCAAGGGCCATGAGGACTATCAGCAGGTCGGCACGACCCGCCTGCCTTACAGCGATCGCGATACGGTTCGCGAGCTGATCGGCGAGGAGGCGGCGGCATGAGCACGCGTCCCGAGATGATGACCCTGTCGATCGCCGCCGAGGTGCTGCACGGCACGCTAGTGGGGCAGGATGTCACATTCTGTGGGGTTAGCACCGACAGCCGCAACCTGATCACGGGCGATCTTTTCGTCGCGCTCGTTGGCCCACGCTTCGATGGCCATAACTTTCTTGCCGAGGCAATCCACGGCGGTGCGGCGGGCGCGCTGCTGTTGCGGACAGTCGAGACCTCGCTGCCTTATGTGCGGGTAAGCGACACGCGTCTTGCGCTCGGGCAGCTCGCCGCCTACTGGCGCGGGCACTTTGGCGTGCCGGTTATCGCCGTTACCGGCAGCAACGGCAAGACCACAGTCAAGGAAATGCTCGGCGCCATTCTGGCCGGTCTGGGATCCGGTTGTGTGACGCGCGGCAACCTGAACAACGACATTGGCATGCCGCTCACGCTGCTCGGTCTGCGTCGGGCGGACCGCTATGCGGTGCTCGAGCTGGGCATGAATCACGCGGGCGAAATCGACTACCTCTCGCGCCTGGCGCGCCCGACCATCGCCTTGATCACCAACGCCGGAGAGGCGCACCTTGAGGGGCTTGGCAGCGTGGAGGCAATCGCCCGGGCGAAGGGAGAAGTCTTCAACGGCCTCGCCGACGATGGCGTGGCGGTCATTAATGCCGACGATCCGTACTGCAAGCTGTGGCGCGGTCTGGCTGGCGCGCATCGCATTATCACGTTCGGGCTTGAACAATCCGCCGATATTACTGGCAGCTACTCGCCCGATGCGCGTGGCAGCCGTGTTCACCTGAGGACCCCGGAAGGAGACATCGACATGCGTCTGCCATTGCTCGGACGTCACAACGTTATGAACGCCTTTGCCGCAGCCGCGGCGGCAGGTGCTGCCGGCGCCTCCCTTGAGCAAATCTCGCAGGGGCTCGCGCACCTGAAGGCCGTGGCCGGCCGGCTCGAGCTGCGTGAGGGCGTGAGCGGGGCTCGCATCATTGACGATACCTACAACGCCAATCCCGCCTCGGTCACCGCCGGCCTGCAAGTGCTGCGCGACCTCGGCGGCGAGCGCACGCTCGTGCTGGGCGACATGGCCGAGCTTGGTCCGGCCGGTGCCGATATCCATCGNNGGCGGCTACCCAGGGGGCCTGATGCTTTACCATCTCTTCGACGCGCTGACGGATAGTTACTCGTTCTTCAACGTGTTTCGCTATCTCACGCTGCGCGCGATTCTTGGCGTGCTGACCGCGCTCGCCATCAGCTTCGTTATCGGGCCGACGATCATTCGCAAACTTGCGGCGATTCGCTTTGGCCAGACTGTGCGTGACGATGGACCCCAGAGCCATCTCGTCAAGGCGGGTACGCCGACGATGGGTGGCGCGTTGATCCTGATCGCAGTGTTCGTGAGCACCCTGCTGTGGGCAGATCTGACCAATCGATTCGTATGGGCGGTGCTGTTCACGACCGGCACGTTCGGCGCGATTGGCTGGGTCGATGACTACAAGAAAATCGTCAGCAAGAATCCGCGCGGGATCGGCGCCAAGCAGAAATTCCTGTGGCAGACCATTTCGGGGCTGGCGGTGGCGCTGTTTCTCTACTACACGGCGCGTACGCCGGCTGAGACCCAGCTGATCCTGCCGTTATTCAAGAACGTGGTGTTCAATCTCGGGCCGTTCTTCATCGTGCTCGCTTATTTTGTGATCGTCGGATCGAGCAATGCGGTGAACCTGACGGACGGCCTCGACGGCCTCGCGATCATGCCGACTGTGATGGTCGCGGCTGCGCTCGGTGTTTTTGGCTACGTGCTGGGTCACGTGAAGTTCGCCGGTTACCTCGGTTTTCCCTACAT
>DKBM01000013.1:0-5287 GCA_002451215.1 Proteobacteria bacterium UBA6900 | reverse complement strand
TAATGAAGCACAAGAAGGCCTCCGACCTGTTCATCACGGCTGGGGTGCCGCCCGCCATCAAGGTCGACGGCCGCATCATGCCGGTGACGAAACAGGCGTTGACGCCGGAACAGTCGCGCGCCTTTGCCTTCGGGATTATGAACGAGGAGCAGCGTCGGCAATTCGAGGCGCACAACGAGTGCAACTTTGCCATCGCTCCGCAGGAGATTGGCCGTTATCGTGTCAATGTCTTCATGCAGCAGCAGCGCGTCGGCATGGTGCTGCGTACCATCAACACCGAGATTCCGCGCTTCGACGACCTNNGGTAGCGGTAAGTCGACTTCGCTGGCGGCGATGATTGGTTACCGCAATGAGTACTCCTACGGACACATCATTACCATCGAGGATCCGGTCGAATATGTGCATGAACACAAGAATTGCATCATCTCGCACCGCGAGGTCGGTGTGGATACCGAAAATTTTGAAATCGCGCTGAAGAACACCCTGCGTCAGGCGCCGGATGTGATTCTGATTGGCGAGATTCGTGCCCGCGAAACGATGGACTACGCGATCCAGTTCGCCGAGACCGGTCACATGTGCCTCTCGACCCTGCACGCCAATAGTGCAAACCAGGCGCTTGACCGCATTATCAACTTTTTCCCGGACGAGAAGCGCCAGCAGCTGTTGATGGACCTGTCGCTCAACCTGAAGGCAATCATTTCGCAGCGCCTCATCCCGATGAAGGGAGGTAAGGGGCGTGTGCCGGCCGTGGAAGTGATGATCAACTCGCCGCTTATTGCCGACCTGATCATGGAAGGCAATGTGCCGGGCATCAAGGAAATCATGGCCAAGAGCGCCGAGGCGGGCATGCAGACTTTCGATCAGTCGCTCTACAACCTTTATGAGGCCGACCTGATTACCTACGACGATGCGCTGCGCAATGCCGACTCGGTCAATGACTTGCGCCTGCGGATCAAGCTGGAAGGAAAGGACTCAAAGAGCCGCGAGCTGGGCGAGTCGATGCGCAATATTACCTACAAGTAGTCGACCGTCGGACGATCGATGACGAAGAAAAGCCAAGGCCCCCACGCGGGGCCTTGGCTTTTCTAGGCCTGGCCCGGCGTGGGCCCAAAAACCACGCGCCCCCCGACCAGCGTGTGCGTAACCCGTCCCTGGAATTCCCAACCAGCGAATGGAGTGTTGTGTCCACGCGAGACCATTTGTGCGTTGGAGAGTGTCCAGCGCGCATCGGGATCAAAAATGCAAATATCGGCGGTCGCTCCGACGCCGAGATGGCCGGCATCGGTACCGATGATGTCCGCCGGTTTGCTGGTCAGTGCTGCGAGCGCCTCAGGCAATGTCACCACATTCTGCTCGACAAGCTTGAGCGTGAGCGGCAACAGCGTTTCGAGGGCCGAGATGCCCGGTGCGGCCTCGGCAAAAGGTGCGAGCTTGGCGTCCGGTTCATGCGGCTGGTGATCCGAGCAGATCGCGGCGATCGTGCCGTGCTTCAGGGCTTCGCGCAGGCCGTCCCGGTCCTCTTCTGCGCGCAACGGCGGCAGTACATGGCACTGGGTGTTGAAGAAACCAATATCGTCTTCCGTAAGATGCAGGTGATGCGCGGTGACGTCCGCGGTGACGGGAAGACCACGGGCCTGCGCCTCCGCCACCATTGTCACGGCGCGCGCGCTCGACAGGGCGCAGAAGTGCGCGCGTACGCCGGTTTGCTCAATCAGCGCGAGATCGCGCGCGATCCCGACCGTTTCGGCCGCTTCCGGAATACCGCGCAGTCCGAGCCGGGCACTCACCTCGCCCTCGTGCGCGCAGCCGTTGGCGCGCAACCACGGATCTTCCGAGTGCAGGAACACTGTCAGATCAAAACTCGCGGCATACTCCATGGCGCGGCGCATGATGAGGGTGTCGGTAATTGGCGCCATCGCGTTGGTGAGGCCAACGCAACCCGCGTCGTCGAGTGCGACCATATCGGTCAGTTGGGTACCCTCGAGTCCGCGGGTGAGCGCGCCGATCGGATGGATGAAGGCCAATCCGAATCGCCATGCACGGTGCTGGATCATCTGTGCCATGGCGGGCGTGTCGATCACGGGATCGGTGTCGGGAGGACAGCACAGCGTGGTAATCCCGGCGGCTACCGCGGCGCGGGTTTCCGACTCAATCGTCGCCTTGTACTCCAGTCCGGGTTCGCGCGGTCGCGCGCGCAGATCGACCAGTCCGGGGCAGACAACCAGCCCCGTGGCATCGATAGTGCGCTCGATCCGAAAGCCTTCCGGCGCCTTTCCGACACCGGCCACGAACCCCTCGGCATCGACAAACACGTCCGTCCTGGCATCGATCTGATTGGCGGGATCAATCAGACGGCCGCCACGGATGACGAGGCTCATGCGGGCCTCCCGCTTTCAGTGCTGCCACCCATGATGAGTGACATGATGGCCATTCGAACCGCAATGCCATTGGTGACCTGCGGCAGGATCACCGACTGCAGGCCGTCAGCCACCGCTGAATCGATTTCGAGACCGCGGTTCATTGGCCCAGGGTGCATGACAATGGCGTCGGGCTTTGCGCATGCGAGCTTGTCGAGCGTAAGACCGTACAGGTTGAAGTACTCCTGCTCACTCGGGATGTGTGCCCCACGCATGCGCTCGCGTTGCAGCCGCAGCATAACGATGACGTCCACGCCCTCCAGGCCTTCGCGCATGTCGGTGTAAGCCTTGATGCCGAGGGACTCGTGCCCGGTTGGCAGCAGGGTGAGAGGTGCAATGACGCGCACCTCCGACGTGCCGAGCGTATTAAGCGCCCGGATCAGCGAGCGCGCCACGCGCGAGTGCATGAGGTCGCCGACGATGGCAACTTTGAGATGTTCGAAACCGCCTTTGTGCCGACGGATTGTGAAGGTGTCCAGCATGGCCTGCGTGGGATGAGCGTGCGCACCATCACCAGCGTTAATGATGCGCACGTGCGGCGGTACATGCTCGGCGATGAGATAGGCCGTGCCGCTCTGGTTGTGGCGCACAACGAATAGATCGGTGTGCATTGCCTCGAGGTTGCGCACCGTATCGAGCAGCGTTTCGCCCTTGCTGGTGCTGGACGCCGAGACTGCGAGATTGATCACATCCGCCGACAGACGCTTGGCGGCGATCTCGAAGGTGGTGCGGGTGCGCGTGCTCGACTCGAAGAACAGATTGACGACCGTCTTGCCGCGCAGCAGCGGCACCTTCTTGATTTCACGCTCGCCCACCGAGATGAACGACTCGGCGATATCGAAAATCTGATGGATGGTCTCCCGGGAAAGCCCGTCGATAGTCAGAAAATGCCGTAAGCGCCCCTGACTGTCGAACTGGAGGTTTCCCGTCATCCCCCTGCCTCCTGCAAGGTGAGCGCCAGCGAATCGGGACCAGTGAGTTTCACATGTTGTCCGGACGCGAGTTTCATCGGCAAGCCGACGACTTGGGCGCTGATCGGCAACTCCCGTCCTTCGCGATCCACCAGTACTGCAAGCGTGACGGACGCCGGCCGGCCATAGTCGAAAATCTCGTTCAGTGCGGCACGGATGGTTCTCCCGGTGTGCAGCACGTCATCCACCAGGATTATATGGCGATCCTCCACACTCACTGGCAGGTGCGACGCGCGGACCTGCGGGTTCATGCCGATGCGCGTGAAGTCATCCCGATAGAAGGAGATATCAAGCGTCCCGAGCGGATCGGTGAGCCCAAGAAGCCCGTGCAGGCGGTTCGCGACCCAGGCACCACCCGTGTGAATGCCGATCATCAGCGGACGGCGATCGAGTAGTGGGCGAAGCTGCTCGGCCATGCGCGCCAAGGCCTGTGCGACATCAGGTGCGTCGCTCATTGCGCGTCTCCCGGCAGTTCATTTAGGAAGGCCTGCAAGATGGTCTGTGCGGCAAGACGGTCCACCTTCTGGCGATGCCGCCTCACGGGAACGCCGGCCTCAATCAGGCTATCAACCGCGGCACGTGTCGACAGGCGTTCATCCACCATGTGCACGGGTAGATTGTACCGCTCGCCAAGGCGTTCGCCAAAGGCGCGCGCTACGCGGGTCATGCGGTTGGCGCTTCCGTCCATGTTGAGCGGAAGCCCCACCACCAGGCCGCCGGGTTTCCACTCCTCAACCAGTCGGTCCAGCGCCTGCCAGTCCGGGGATTGGCGCGCCACGTGCAGCGTAGTTAGCGGCTCGGCGAGCCGGGTGTGCCGGCTGCCGACGGAAACGCCCAGGTACCGCTCGCCGACATCGAATCCGAGGAAGCGTCCGGCCGCCGTGCGATCAGGCATGCGCCGTCACAACGCTCATGCGTGGCCAGTCTCGCCGGAAAGGGTGGCGAGGTCGACACCAACCAGGGTCGCGGCCGCGCGCCAGCGCTCCTCGACCGGCAAATGGAAGATGATCTCGCGTGATGCAGGAACGGATAGCCAGGCATTATCAGCGAGTTCACGCTCCAACTGGCCAGGCCCCCATCCGGCGTAGCCAAGCGCAACAAGGTAGTGATCCGGGCCTTCGTGACGAGCGATGGCATCGAGAATGTCGCGCGAAGTCGAGACGCCCAGCGTGTCTGTCACCGGCAGTGTGGCTTCCCAGTGTCCGAGCGGCTCATGCAGCACGAAACCGCGATTGTTCTGCACCGGACCGCCGAGATACACCGACTGCTCTGCTTCGGGCCCAGCGGGGGAGATCTCCAGTTGCTCGTAGACATCGCGCAGCTTGAGGTCGGTTGGGCGGTTGATTACCAGTCCCATTGCTCCCTCGGCCGAGTGGTCGCACAACAGTGTAACGGTGCGCGTGAAGTTGGGATCGGCGAGCCGCGGCATCGCGATCAGGAAGTGATTGGCTAGCGAGGCAATTTGAGTCATGCCGGTACAGTATCCGGCAGGCAAACCGGCCGGACAAGTCGCGGCGCGACTCAGTCGCTGGTGAGTGTTTCGTTGAACTTCCAGGTACGGGTAATGTGGAGAATATCGATGTCTGCGCGTAGTTGCGGCGGCAGCGGTGCAAAGGGAGCGGCCAGCTCGACGATTCGCACCGCGGCGTCGTCGAGCAGCTTGTGGCCGGAGGACCGGCGCACGGACACGGCGTTGACGGTCCCGTCGGGATTGAGCGAAACGTCCAGCACTAGGCTGCCTGTGAGCTGCCGGCGCCGGGCTTCCTCCGGGTAGTTGAGATTGCCGATGCGTTCGACCTTGGCGCGCCAGGCGTCGAGGTAGGCGGCGTACTTGTACTCCTGGGTGCGGGCGTTCAGATATTTGCGGCGCGGGCGTTTCTGCAGTTCCTGCACGCTGCG
>DKBM01000023.1:9280-26480 GCA_002451215.1 Proteobacteria bacterium UBA6900 | reverse complement strand
TTCTATTTCATGCGCGAGGGACTGGTTAAGCTGTTTCGCCTCTCCCCGGAGGGCGACGAAAAAATCATCGAGCTCATGCGCGCCGGCGAAACCTTTGCCGAGGCGGTGATGTTCATGGGTACGCACGGTCGGTATCCGGTCAATGCCGAAGCGGTGAGCGAGGCACGTGTGGTCGCGTTCGATCAGAAGACCTTTCTCAAGCTGCTCGACGATTCGCGCGACGCCTGTTTTGGCCTGCTGGCCTCGATGAGTCGACGACTGCATCTGTTGGTGAACCAGATCGAAAGTCTCACGCTCCAGAACGCGACCTACCGGCTGGTCGCCTACCTGCTCGAGCAGATCCCGGGCGATCGCACCCAGCATACCGATGTCGAGCTCACCACACCGAAAGCAGTTATCGCCTCGCGGCTGGCGATCCAACCCGAGACCCTCTCGCGCATCCTGAGCCGGTTGCGCCAGGGCGGACTGATCGAGGTGCAGGGCAACCACATCCTGGTGCGCAATGTACAGGCGCTGCGCAACCTCGTGCATATGTCGCCGGGAGAGCATTGAATGCCACAGAGCGAGTACCGCTACCAGTCTGGGCCGTCCGGCCGGTGTATGGAGCCCAAATGCAGGGGCGCGCTATACCATTTAATACGGTATCAACCGGGCTTTAACGCGGACCGAAGGCGCATCCCCCGATGAGCGACAAGCTTACCCATCTCAATGCCCGCGGCGAAGCGCATATGGTCGATGTCGGCGCGAAGAAGATCACGACGCGCGAGGCCGTGGCCGAGGGCCGAATCCTGATGCAGCCGGCGACGCTGCGCCTCATTCTCGAAGGCGGACACAAGAAGGGAGACGTATTTGCGGTCGCGCGCATCGCCGCCATCATGGCCGCCAAGCGTACCGCTGAGTTGATACCACTCTGCCATCCCATCGCCCTGACGGCGGTGGAAGTTGATCTTTCCGCAGAGGAGAAATCCGCAGCCGTGCATTGTCGCGCCACCGTCCGGACCGCAGGCCAGACCGGCGTCGAGATGGAAGCGCTCACCGCGGTGCAAGTCGCACTCCTAACCATCTACGACATGTGCAAGGCGCTGGATCGAGGCATGACCATCACCAATGTGCGCCTGCTCTCCAAGCGCGGCGGAAAGTCAGGCGAGTGGAAGCGATGACCGCACGTATCGTCGGGTCATGACAGACTGACGGCTGTCGGGACCGCGCCGGCTGCGATATGCTGATTTCCGATTGGTCAGCCTGACCGAGGAGACAACCATGACAAAGAATGTGGGCAGTGCGGATAAGGTCTTTCGAATTGTTGTGGGGGTCGCGTTGTTAAGCCTGATCTTCATTCTGGAAGGGAATGCACGCTGGTGGGGACTCATCGGCCTGCTGCCGCTTGGCACGGCGCTTATCGGCTGGTGCCCGGGCTATGTGCCCTTCGGTATCAGCACCCGCAAGAGCTAGCGCCCTAGAGCGCGCCTGCTTCCTTGAGAAGCGCGGCGACGCGCTGCGCGAGCAGGCGATAGCCGGCGGCGTTGGGATGGATGGAATCACTCTTCATTGAACCATCGCCCTCGATCCTGGAGAGGGTGTCCCCGTCGTAGGGCAACTTCAGTTCGTGCGCGAGCTTACGGTAGAGGTCCGGGACGGCGCGCGCGAGATTCGGGGCCGGCACGCCAAGCAGCACCACGCTGACGCCTTGCGATTGCGCGGCGAGCACCATGCTGCGCAGATTGGCGTCGATTGTCCGCGCGTCGCGCCCTCGCAGCAGGTCGTTGCCGCCGTGGCACAGCACCAACAGCTTCGGGCGCAAGTCGGCGAGCAATGCCGGCAGCCGTTCGCGTCCCTCGGCGCTAACCTCTCCCGGCACCCCCGCATTCACCACCGACCGCCCAATGAGTTGCGCAAGAATGACTGGATAGGCCGCCGCCTCCTCGGCGCCGGTGCCGGCCGTGAGGCTGTCGCCAAACGCGAGGACCACGGCGTCCGGCGCGAGTTTCGGCAAGCGCGGGGTCGATGGCGAGCAGGCAGCGAGCGCCAGTGCCAAGGCAACCAGCCCAAGCAGACCTGCCGGCGGCACGAGGCGATTTGGCAAAAGTCCCGGCATCTCGGGGGATTATTGATGTGTCAGGTTAGGCATTCAAGGCGCACAGCACTTACAATAACCCGACTTTCGCCCCGCCTGACGTGGATCAAGGTCTGGGCCCCGGACGCCCCCGATACTCTTCCAACCTCATTCGACCAAGAGAACGCATGTCCCGCGCCGAATTGAGACTGGCCAACGGTTTCACGTTTGCCGACCTCCAAAAACCCGAATCGCTGGCACGGCTGGACGCCGATTTCCTCAAGCGCCTGGCCACGCGCGATGCACCGGCGCACGAAAAGCTGCTCGCCCAGCGGACCGGCAAGGCATTCACGCCACTTGAGGCGAGCGAACTGCTGCTTGCCTGTGGCCCGGTGCTCGAGGATTTCATTGCCGAACTGTTCGGGGTGCGGAAGGAAGTGCAGTCCACTCAGGCAGCCACGATTGCACATGATCCGGTCTTCGCGTTCAAGAAGCTTTTCGTCCAGCGCCGTGCACGGCGTCGCCTGTTAAAAAAGGAAGAATTGCCGAGCTTTGCCGAACTCGATGCGTGGCTTGGGGGCGAACTGAAGCAGCAGGCGCTGGAAGGCAGCGACCGCGAGTTAGCCGTCGCGCGCTACGGCGAGCGACTTCTGAAAGACGAAAAAGCAGAAGCCGAGGCTATCGAAAAACTCACGCGCTGGTGCATTCGCGCACTCAGCACTGCCGAGGGCAAGGCGGCAGTTCACGGCTGGGTGAGCTTCAAGCTCCCTGAAGGCACCGATCATCACAATCTCGTCCCGATCGTTGCGCTCCCGGGCGATTCGCTCGGTCGCATCGAGGGACCGGCGGATGCCCGTCGCCTGCGCGACGGCTTCAAGCTGACCGATCGGCGCTACGGCGCGCGCGAAGTACAAAGCGAAATCCACTACTGCATTTACTGTCACGATCATGACGGCGACTTCTGCTCGAAGGGGTTTCCGGAAAAGAAGGGTGAACCCGACAAGGGTCTCAAGATTAACCCGCTCGGCGTGACGCTCACCGGCTGCCCGCTCGACGAAAAGATCTCCGAGATGCACAGCCTGAAGAAATCCGGATACACGATTGCGGCGCTTGCCATGATCACGGTCGACAATCCGATGTGCGCGGCAACCGGGCACCGCATCTGCAACGATTGCATGAAGGGCTGCATCTACCAGAAGCAGGAGCCGGTTAACATCCCGCAGACCGAAACCCGCATTTTGACCGATGTGCTGGCGCTACCGTGGGGCGTGGAAATCTACGACCTGCTGATTCGCTGGAATCCGCTGCGCACCCGCCAGTGGCTGCCCAAGCCGTACAACGGTCTGAAGGCGCTGGTACTCGGCATGGGACCGGCGGGCTTTACGCTTTCACACCACCTGCTGATGGAAGGCTTCGCGGTGGTTGGCGTCGAGGGACTCAAGATCGAACCGCTGCCTGCCGACATCGTCGCGCAGCCGGTACGCGACTACGGCACGCTCGAGGAAGCTCTCGATGCGCGGGTCATGACCGGATTTGGCGGCGTGGCCGAATACGGCATCACCAATCGCTGGGACAAGAATTTTCTCAAGCTTGTCTATCTCTCGCTTGCCCGGCGCGAGCACTTTCAGGTGTTTGGCGGAGTACGCTTCGGCGGCACGCTCACGGTCGAAGATGCCTGGCATCTTGGCTTCCATCACATCGCCATCTGCATCGGCGCCGGATTGCCGCAGGCGTTGCCAGTGCCGAAGAGCCTCGCGCCAGGCATGCGTCAGGCAAATGACTTCCTCATGGCGCTGCAGCTTTCCGGCGCGGCGCGCAGCACCGGCCTTGCCAACCTGCAGGTACGGTTGCCGGCGGTGGTGATCGGCGGGGGGCTCACCGGCGTCGACACCGCCACTGAGGTCCAGGCCTATTACATCGTGCAAGTGGAAAAGACCCTTGCACGCTACCGGGCGCTCGCGGAAAAGCACGACGAGGCGAAGGTGCGTGCCGGACTCGATGAAGCGTCACTGCGCATCCTCGATGAATTCCTCGAACATGGCCGAGCCGTACTGGCCGAACGTGCCCGCGCGGCACGCGCCGACGAGGCTCCGGATTTCACCAAGCTGATCCGCCAATGGGGGGGCGTCACGATTGCCTACCGCAAGGGAATGAATGACTCGCCGGCCTACATCCGCAATCACGAGGAAATCACCAAGGCCTTCGAGGAAGGGATCTTCTATGCCGAGGGCCTGGAGCCCAAGGAAGTCCTGACCGATCGCGACGGCCAGGCAGAAGCACTGCGCTGCCGCCGTGCCCAGCGAGGCGAGGACGGCAAGTGGACCGACAACGGGGAGGAAGTCGTGGTGCCGGCCCGCGCCATTCTGGTGGCTACCGGCGCCCGCCCTAATATCGCCTACGAGTTCGAACACAAGGGGCACTTCGAGAAGACGAAGGGCCAATATCAGACAAACCGCGATGTCGCCGGCAAACTCGAACCCGTAACAATCCTCGGGCACTGCAAGCAGGACTTTGGACCGTTTACTTCTTATGGTGTGAAGGGCCACCGCATCAGCTTCCTTGGCGACACTCATCCCGTATTTCACGGCAGCGTCGTCAAAGCCGTTGCGTCCGCGCAGAAGACCTACCCCAAGATCGTCGCCGTCTTCGGGGAGCGTGCCGACGCGCGCGGCGACGCCGCCGAATACCAGCGCTTCCGTACCGGCATTCAGGATTCCCTCGCGGCCCGTGTTGAGCGCGTCGAGCGACTCGCACCAGGCGTCGTGGAGCTCACGGTGCGCGCGCCGCAGGCGGCGCGGAAATTCCGGGCCGGACAGTTCTTCCGTGTGCAGACGTTCGAAACCCGCGCGCCGGTAGTCGATGGCACGCGCCTGATGACCGAGCCACTTGCCCTTTATGGCAGCCGCGTCGATGCAGACAACGGACTGGTGTCGGCGATCGTCCTGGAGAACGGGGCTAGCTCGCGCCTCGTTGCGACACTACAACCCGGCGATCCGATCGCGTTCATGGGTCCGACCGGGGTACGGGCCTTCGCCGCCGAAAAGAGNNTCGGCCCGGCCCTGCGCGCCGGCGGCAACAAGGTGCTCTATGCGGCAGCCTTCGACTCCGCCGCGCAGGTGTTTCATCAAGACGAGCTCGAAGCTGCCACCGATGCGATTGTCTGGATCACGCGCGAGGGCGAACCCCTCGCACCGCGCCGAGCGCAAGACCGCTCCGTCACTGCCGACATCATCGACGCCATCGCGCAATATGCCACCGGCAAACTTGGCGAGCCCACGATCCGACTTGAGGACGTCACTCGCCTCTGGATCAGCGGTTCAAGCTGTCTGGTGCGCCGACTGCGCGACGCGCGCGGCAAGGAGCTTGCCCCTTATCTGGTAAAACAACCCACGACCACGGCATCGATCTCAACCCCGATGCAGTGCATGCTGAAGGGCGTGTGCTCACAGTGCCTGCAGTGGCAAATCGATCCGCATACCGGCCAGCGCACCAAGGCGGTATTTAGCTGCTCTTGGCAGGATCAGCCGCTCGACATCGTCGATCTCGACAATCTCGACGAACGCTTGTCGCAAAACAAGGTGCAGGAACACCTTACCAATCTCTGGCTCGATCACCTCTTCGAGACCGGTCAGGTAAGCCGCGTTTAGCCGCGCGGACGGCTACTTTCGCAGCAACCAGAACAGCAGCGAGAGGATCGCGCTGATCAGGATCATGCTGGTGATGGGAAAGTAGAAACGGAAGTTCTCACGTTCGATCACGATATCGCCGGGCAGGCGGAACAGTCCGAGTTTTTCCAGCCACGGCCAGGCGATACCGGCGATCACAATCGCGATACCGAGCGTGATGAGAAAACGGCTCATGGCCGCGATTCTACCGCCAGGAAAGCGAGCAACTCATCTCGCCTTATCATGGCGTCGGCATAGCCGAGCGAGATCAGTTCGCGGCAATAGGGTTTTTCAAACAGCAGATAGCTCACCAGATCCGCGCCGGTGCGCCCCCCTGCCCCGATGCCGCGCAGCAGAAAGCGCACTGGCCGGGGCAGCCGATGGGCATGGCGCGCGGCGATTCGCTCGATGTCCTGAGAGGGCGAGATGACCAGCGAATCGACCTGCCGCAGCGTCACGCCTCCCTCGACGCGCTGGCGGGGGGGAATGAGGCTTACGGTACGATTGATGCGCTGCAGGCGTTCGAGATCGGCTTCGAGACTGTCGAGAAAGATGCTGTTCAGAACGTGGCCCGCAACCTGGGCGAGCGAGGGATAGGGCGGATCGTGCTCGCGCGGCGCCCGAGCGGGGCTGTCATAGCGAACACCGATTACCAGCACGCGGTCCGCGCCAAGATGCAGCGCCGGACTGATGGGTGCAATTTGCCGCAGAGATCCGTCGCCAAAATACTCGCGATTGATCTTGACCGCTGCGAACACAAGAGGAATCGCGGAAGAAGCGAGCAGGTGATCGACGCCGAGCCGCGTGGCGCTCCCCACGCGTCGCGCGCGCTGCCATGGGGCAATGGAGTCAACGCCCTGATAGAAAGAGACGGACTGGCCGGACGAGAATCCCGACGCGGTGACAGACACGGCATGGAGCGCGCCGGCATCGATTGCGTGCTGGATATTTTCCATCGGCAGGTAACGTTCGAGGAGCGCTGCGAGTGGTGATCGATCGAGCAACGCCTGAGGATTGCGCTTGCCAAGACCGCCGAGCATCAGGGCAGCAAGCCAGCGCGCGCCGCTCGCCGCGATACCGGCAGCGTCGGCTCTAAAAACGCGCTCGACATGGAAGTTGCGCCAGATGTAGTTGAGCCGTCGCACACCGTCGTGAAAATTGAGTGCGTAGGCGGCAAGCGCGGCCGCATTGATCGCCCCCGCCGAGGTGCCGCTCAAAACAGGAAACGGGTTGGGCCCTCCGGGCGGCAGCAGTTCGGCAACTGCCTTGAGCACGCCCACCTGGTAGGCGGCGCGCGCGCCGCCGCCCGCCATGACGAGACCGACCTTGGGTCTGGTGTCTTCCGTCACCGCTGTTTCTCTTTGCGATGTCCCGACCGACGAATCCGCGATAAGCTTGCTTGCGTCCGTACTGCATCAAGCATAGCGCAAACGATTTGACTCTCTTTATCTTGTCGGGCCCGCCACCAAACGCCTTACACCTTCAAAGGAGCGCTGCATGGCACAACTCGGTCACGTGGTCTTTTACGTGCGGAACCTTGAACGCTCGCTCGCCTTCTACCGCGACGTAGTAGGTCTCGCGCTGGTGGGGCGGATTTTTCGCGGCAGGGCGGCAATGCTCAGCGGCGGGCGCACCCACCACGAGCTGCTGCTAATTGAGGTCGGCGATCTGGAGGGTCCGCCGGAGGGCGCACGGGTCGGGCTCTACCACGTCGGCTGGAAGGTCGGCGAGGACCTGGATGCGTTGCGTGCGGCACGCGAGCGCGTGCGTGCCGCCGGCCACCCGATTGAGGGTCAGTCCGACCACACGGTCAGCCAGTCTCTCTATCTACGTGATCCGGATGGCAACGAACTCGAGCTGTACGTCGACGATCCGCGCATCGACTGGGCCAATGATCTCTCCTGGCTCGAGGCACCGGTAAAACCGCTGCAACTGTGACGATCGGCACCCGGCTAACTTGAGGGAACTCATCGGTTAACCCGCGGGTGAGAGGCGTGTTCTGCTAGACTTCGGTGCCAGAGACGCAAACGGAGACTCCCATGGCATCCCAAGTAACTGAAGAAATGGTGTATCAGGCCCTGCGCACGGTTGACGATCCGGAGCTGCGGCACAACGTGGTGGAGCTCGGCTTCATTCAGGAAATCGATATTGTCGATGACTACGTCCATATCGACATTCAGCTCACCACCCCCCATTGCCCATTTGCCGACACCATCGTCACGCGTATCCGCGACGCCGTGCAGGACCTGCAGGGCGTAAACCGTGTGGAAGTAGAGCGCGTCTGCCTGAAGGGAGCCTAGCCACACGCCAACCTGCCGGCTTCAGCCAGAAGGCGGTGACACCTGACTTGCCGCCCGCGATAATATTGCCAGTCCTGCTCGGGCGAATTGTCGCCACCACATCGAAATTCTATCCAAACGCCGTGAGTGATCCGTTGCGTGACCGGACCCTGGCACTTGCTGGGGTGTTTCAGGCGGCCCGCCTGACCCAGCAGCTTGCGCGAGAGGGCCTGGCCGACAAGCGGGCATTCGCGACGAGCGTTCGCAGCATCCTCGCGCTCGAAGCGCCGACCACTGACGCGGTATATGGCGGTGCCGCGGGCCTCGGACTTGGCCTCACCATGCTGCGCGACAAGCTGACCGGCGACACCAGCCAGGCTGACATTGAGGTGGCGCGATATGTGATCTCGCTGATGCAGCTTGAGGCAGTGCTTCGCCGCCAGCCCGACATGTTGGAGGCGATCGGCAAAGGCATCCAGGCGATCGAACAGCAGATGAAGTTCTTTGCGACGGAGGAGTCGGACACCGACACGGTTCACCCGACGCTTGCCGACAAGCTCGCGGAACTCTACCAGCAAACTATCAGTACGCTCGCACCACGCATCATGGTGAATGGCGAGCACGGTTATCTGCAGAACCCGGCGATCGCCGCCAAGGTGCGAACCGCACTGCTCGCGGGCATCCGCTCAGCGGTGCTGTGGCGGCAGAAGGGCGGTTCGCGTTGGCAACTTCTGTTTCTGCGCAAACGCATCGCTACCGAAGCGGGCGCACTATTGCGCGAGGCAGCATAGGGCACGTACTGGATCAGTGCCTCACGGCAATGCGGAAAAACCAGCCAGGGGCGATCACGGCCTCCACATTTGGGGCTTGCCGAATGCGCCCCGTCCAACTGCGACATCATGTCGCATTGGCAGCTCGAGATCTCCGCGCTTAGCTTGTGTTTCCAGAACAAACAAGAACCTGACAGGGGAGAGTATGTACCGCTCACGATACGCGGTAATCGCCGCAAGCGTCATTGCTGTCTCGGCATCGCTATGGTCACAATTTGGCAACGCCAGCTGCGGCGGTGCGTTTTGCACTGTCAACACCCAATGGGAGACTCAAGGGGTATGGACGGAACCGGGATGGCGTCTTGACCTGCGCTACGAGTACATCGATCAGGATCAGTTGCGCAGCGGCACCGCCAAAGTGGAACCGGCTGGTGTCCCTGACACCCACGATGAAATCCGCACACTCAACCGCAATCTCATTCTGGGTCTCGACTACGCCATCGACCAGCGCTGGGGGCTGGCACTGCAACTGCCGCTGGTGAGTCGCGACCATACGCACGTTCACAATGACGCCCCACCCGAGACCGAAACTTGGAATATTCAGGCGATCGGCGACATGCGTGCACTCGGGCGTTACCAGGCGAAGCATGGCGAAGCCGTTAGCGGCGCCCAATTCGGATTGAAACTGCCGACCGGTCCTTTCGACGAAACCAACGATCAGGGCGTTGCCGCCGAACGCAGCGTACAACCGGGAAGCGGGACCACCGATCTGCTGCTGGGCGCTTACTACACGCGCAGGCCGGGCGGAAGCGACGTAACCTGGTTTGCGCAGGCGCTTTGGCAACGACCGTTGGCAGAGCGCGACGACTATGCGCCGGGCCAACGGGTCGGGGCCGATGTGGGAATGCGCTACGCACTTAACCGCAGCGTGAGCGCGCAACTCCAGCTCAATGCCCTTTGGAAAGACCGTGACCGAGGCGCAAACGCTGAACCGGATGATTCCGGCGGCCGGTATCTTTACCTTAGTCCCGGCGCCAGCGCGGCCGTTGGCGCCAATCTCCAGGTCTACGGGTTTGTACAGCTTCCGCTCTACCAGTACGTCAACGGCACGCAACTGACGGCTGACTGGTCAGTGGCCGCAGGACTCAACTGGCGATTGTAGCTGCGCCCGGCACCCTGCCGAATCTCCGGCTGGGCGCCGCTAAGGCTTTAGCTTGCGCTTGAGCAGCTCGTTGACCTGTTGGGGGTTGGCCTTGCCCTGGGTGGCCTTCATCACCTGACCGACGAAGAAACCGAATAGCGCTTCCTTGCCGGCCCGGTATTGCTCGAGCTGCGCGGCGTTCTTGGCGATCACCTCGTCGATCGCCTTTTCAATGGCGCCGGTATCGGTGATCTGCTTGAGACCCTTCTTGGCGATGACCGCATCGGCATCGCCCTCGCCCGCCCACATCGCCTCAAGGACTTCCTTGGCAATCTTGCCTGAGATGGTGTTGTCGGCGATACGCTGCACCAGCCCGGCAATCATCTTGGCGGATACCGGCGACTCGGCGATGTCCTTGTTGTCGAGATTCAGGTAGCCGGACAGCTCCACCGCGATCCAGTTTGCAACGATCTTGGGATCGCCTTTGGACTCGCGTACCGCCGTTTCGTAGTACTCGGCCATCTCGCGCGAGCTGGTCAGCACGCCAGCATCGTAGCGATTCAGCCCGTACTGGCTCATGAAGCGGGCGCGCTTGGTATCCGGCAACTCCGGCAAGGTTGCCTGCACCTCGCGCACGAAGGCCTCATCCACAACGAGCGGCGGTAGATCGGGGTCCGGAAAATAACGATAGTCCATCGCCTCTTCCTTGCTGCGCATCGAGCGGGTCTGGTCCTTGTCGGCGTCATACAGGCGTGTCTCCTGCACCACGCTCTTGCCAGACTCGATCAGATCGATCTGACGCTCGATCTCGAACTCGATCGCCTTCTCGACGAAGCGGAACGAGTTGACGTTCTTTATCTCGGCACGGGTGCCGAACTTCGGATCGCCCTTGCGCCGCACCGAGACGTTGGCGTCGCAACGGAACGAGCCTTCCTGCATGTTGCCGTCNNGGATAGAAATAGTTCTTGCGCGCGAACACCGAGCGGTGATTGATTTGCGCGCCGATGGCAAGCCCGAACTTGACCGCCATGCGTGCGGCCTGTTCGTTGAATACGGGCAGGACACCGGGCAGTGCGATATCGACCGCGCAGGCCTGGGTGTTGGGCTCCGCCCCGTAGCGAGTGGCGGCACCGGAGAACGCCTTGCTCCGGGTCGAAAGCTGGGCGTGGATCTCAAGACCGATGACGCTCTCCCATTCCATCAGTCGAACCCCTTCGGCAGGCGACGGTGCCAGTCGGTCGCCTGTTGATACTGGTGCGCGACATTGAGCAATCGCTCCTCGCCGAAATAGCGGCCGATAATCTGCAGGCCAACGGGCAGACCCTTGCCGTCGAAACCGGCCGGAATGGAAAGGCCCGGAAGGCCGGCCAGATTCACCGAGATCGTGTAAATGTCCGACAAATACATCGATACCGGATCATCGCTCTTAGCCCCGAGTTTGAAGGCCGTGGTTGGGCTGGTCGGACCCATGATGACGTCGCACACTTCGAACGCCTGCTCGAAGTCCTGCGCAATCAGGCGCCGCAGGCGCTGTGCTTTGAGGTAGTAAGCATCGTAGTAGCCAGCCGACAGGGCATAGGTGCCAATCATGATGCGCCGCTTGACCTCTGCGCCGAACCCCTGCGCGCGGGTCTTGCAGTACATGTCGATGAGATCCTTGTATTCCGCGGCGCGGAAGCCGTAGCGCACGCCGTCGTAGCGCGACAGATTGGACGAGGCCTCGGCCGGCGCCAGCACGTAGTAGCAGGGAATGGCGAGGCTCGAGTTGGGCAGCGACACCTCGACCGTTTGCGCGCCGAGCTTGCGGTACTCTGCGATCGCCGCCTCGACTGCCTTGGCGACATCCGCGCTCAAGCCCTCGCCGAAGTATTCCTTCGGAAGACCGATGCGCAGACCCTTGAGGGGATGATCCAGCGCGGCAACGAAGTCCGGCACCGGCGCGTCGACGGAGGTGGAGTCGCGTGGATCGAAGCCGGCCATGACACCGAGCAAGAGTGCCGCGTCCTCTGCGCTCTGGGTCATGGGACCGCCCTGGTCAAGCGACGAGGCGAAGGCAATCATGCCGTAGCGCGATACTCGCCCGTAGGACGGCTTGAGCCCGGTGAGATTCGTGAGCGCCGCCGGCTGGCGAATGGAGCCGCCCGTATCGGTGCCGGTGGCGGCGGGTGCGAGGCGTGCCGCCACCGCCGCCGCCGAACCGCCGGAGCTGCCGCCCGGGACGGTAGTCGGATCCCAGGGGTTTCTCACCGGGCCAAAATGGGATGTCTCGTTCGATGAGCCCATGGCGAACTCATCCATGTTGGTCTTGCCAAGCAGCACGGCCCCGGCACCGCTGAATCGGGCGATGGCAGTTGCATCGTAAGGCGCGATGAAGCTCGACAACATCTTCGAGCCGCAGGTGGTAAGCCAGCCATCCGCACAGAAAATGTCTTTTTGCGCGACCGGGATCCCGGTGAGTGCCGCGGCTTCGCCCTTGGCGCGACGGGCATCGGCAGCGCGCGCCTGCGCCAGGGACTTCTCGGGATCGACCGTGATGAAGGCGTTGAGATCCCGATACTTACTAATACGCTCGAGGAACAGCTGCGTCAGCTCGACGCTTGAAACGGCCTTGCTGGCCAGCGCACGGGAGAGTTCCGCAACGGTTTTTTTGAACATGGGGGGCAGGCGCGTGGGCTATTCGATGACCTTGGGCACCAGGTAGAGCCCGGCCTCGGTGGCAGGGGCCACGGCCTGGAAACGCTCCCGCTGGTCGGCTTCGCTGACGGCGTCGGCCCGCAGCCGCAGACCGACATCATTCGGGTGCGCCATCGGCTCCACGCCGGTCGTATCGACCGCGTTCATCTGCTCGATCAGGCCGAGAATCCGGCTGAGCGACTCGGCGTAGGCGGCGCTCTCCGCCTCACTGATCTCCAAGCGAGCGAGATGGGCGATTTTGCGTACCTGGTCGCGGTCGAGGGACATGGGGTATCGGTCGGCAAGGCGCCAACGGCAGCCGGCGCGGCGCGACACCATACCATAGATGACTGCCGCCGTTGAACCCGCATGGGGCGGTTGCTACAGTTACCGGAGTCAGCTGTTCCCCCCACAACGTTCACCCAAAAAAGCCGTCAAGCAGGTACACCCCGGATGCTCAGAAAGTTTCTTGGAATCATTTCCAGCGATATCGCTATCGACCTCGGTACCGCCAACACCCTTATCTACATGCGTGACCGGGGAATCGTATTGAACGAACCTTCGGTCGTCGCGATTCGCCAGGAGTTCGGGGGGCGCGGCTCGCGCTCAATCCTTGCGGTCGGCCACGAGGCCAAGAAGATGCTCGGGCGCACGCCGGGCTCGATCCAGGCGATCCGCCCAATGAAAGACGGCGTGATCGCCGACTTCACCGTCACCGGCGAGATGTTGAAGTACTTTATCCGCAAGGTGCACGAGAGCCGCATGTTCCAGCCGAGCCCGCGCATCGTGATCTGCGTCCCCTTTGGCTCGACACAGGTCGAGCGGCGCGCGATCCGCGAATCGGCGATGAGCACCGGAGCGCGCGAGGTGCATCTCATCGAGGAGCCGATGGCGGCTGCAATCGGCGCCGAACTCCCCATCAGCGATCCAACCGGCTCGATGGTGCTCGACATTGGCGGCGGCACAAGCGAGGTGGGGGTGATATCGCTCGGCGGCATTGTCTACGGCCACTCGCTGCGAATTGCCGGCGACAAGATGGACGAGGCGATCGTGAATTATGTACGCCGCAAGTACGGCATCTTGATTGGCGAGGCAACCGCCGAACAGGTGAAGAAGGACATCGGCACAGCCTGGGAAAGCAGCGACGTGCGTCACATGGAGATCAAGGGTCGGCACATCGCCGACGGCGTGCCGCGTGCCGTCAACCTTTCCTCGCAGGAAGTGTACCTGGCACTGTCAGAAAGCCTGAATGGAATTGTCGCCGCCATCAAGACGGCGCTCGAACAAACACCACCGGAACTCGGCGCGGACATCGCGGAAAAGGGCATGTTGGTGTCGGGTGGCGGCGCGCTGCTGCACGATCTCGACCGCATGCTGATGGAACAGACTGGCTTGCCCGTGATCATCGCAGACGATCCGCTCACCTGCGTGGTGCGCGGATGCGGCCGTGCACTGATGGAGGCCGAAAAGCTCGGCGACGTATTTGTCTACGAATAGGTCTGTCGTGGTAGTCGCATGATTCACGTCTTCGGCCGGCCGCTGCGGCCGCCGTCCCAGCTTACACGACTGATCCTGCTCGGGGTGCTCGCCGCGGCACTGATGGTGCTGGATCATCGTAGCAACCAGCTCGCCAAAATTCGCAGCGCGCTCAGCCTCCTGGCTGCACCGATCCACTTCCTCGCCGCCCTGCCGGCCCGCGCCGGCGGCAGCATGACCGAGTTCTTCACCACGCGCGATGCGCTACGCAGCGACAACGACCGGTTGCAGGCGGAACGCGAGATCCTCATGGCACGCCTGCAACAGCAGGCTGCGCTCGAGGCCGAGAACAACCGTCTGCGCGAGATGCTCGGCAGTGCCACGCGCGTCTCGGATCGCGCGCTCGCCGCGGAGCTGATCGAGGTGACGTCGGAACCCTTCACGCGCCAGATCCTGATCGCGCGTGGTTCGCGCGACGCGGTCAGCGTCGGACAACCCGTTATTGATGCCTACGGCGTGATGGGCCAGATCACCCGCGTCATGCTCGCCACCAGTCAGGCGACGCTGATTACCGATGCCGGTCACGCAGTGCCGGTGCTGGTCAATCGCAACGGACTTCGCGCCTTGGTGTTTGGCACCGGCGCCCAGGACACGGTGCGAGTTCCCTATCTCACGGCGCTGTCCGACATCAAGGAAGGCGACTTGCTGGTGACCTCCGGCATGGGCGGCACATTCCCGCCAGGCTATCCGGTCGCCACGGTGACGAAGATTGTGAACGACCCGAATGAATCGTTTCTGGAAATTACTGCCAGGCCGACCGCCCACATCAACCATAGCAAGCAGGTGCTTCTGATCTGGCCCGGCGCCAGGGCACCCAAGGCAGAGGCACCGCCGAAACCGAATCGTGCCGCACCGCGGGCACGTGCGGGTGCCGCCCGATGACGCTTTCCCCGCAGACCAAGGCACGGCTCGCGCTGATCAGTACCTTTCTGGTCGCGATTGTGCTTTCCATTATGCCGGGGCCGACCTGGGCGGAGCCGTTTCGACCTGATTGGGTAGGTCTGGTGCTGGTCTACTGGTGCATCGCCGCGCCGGGCCGCGTTGGGGTCGGCACCGGCTTCGTGCTCGGGCTTGCCATGGACGTGCTCTATGGGGCGTTGCTTGGCAGCAACGCGCTGGTCAAGAGTCTGCTCGCGTTCCTGGCGAATCGGATGCACCTGCGCATGCGCATGTTCCCGCGCTGGCAGCAGGCGGTCGCCGTGATGCTGCTACTTGCGCTCGACCAGCTGCTGGTGCTCTGGATACGAGGCGCCGCCGGGCGCGCGCCCGAGACCTTGTTCTACTGGACTCCGAGCGTCGTCGGCATGGTGATCTGGCCCTGGCTGTTCGTCATCCTGCGCGACGTGCGCCGGCGGGCCAAGATTGCCTGAGCCGTAGATGCTGAACATTCCGCTCAAGGACTACTTCCGCGAAACGCGGGTCTTCGGCACGCGTCTCATGATCGTGGCGATTGGCGTTGCGGTGCTGGTGACACTCCTCGCGCTGCGCCTGATTTACTTGCAGACCTTCGCGCACCGCCACTACGAGACGCTTTCGCAGGCCAACCGCGTTCGGCCGGTGCCCATCCCGCCGCCACGCGGGCTGATTCTCGATCGCAACGGGGTCGTCCTGGCGCAAAACTACCCCGTCTACACGCTCGAACTCGTGCCGGAGCAGATCAAGGACATGGGGCGGACGCTTGACACTCTTGGTGAGCTGATCCGACTTACGGATGGCGACCTCAAGCAGTTCCAACGCCAGTTGCGTGAGCGCCCGCGTTTCGAAGCGCTCACCCTGCGCACCCACCTCACCGACGAGGAAGCGGCGCGCATCGCGTTGCACCGGCCATTCCTCAACGGGGTCGAATTGCAGGCTCGCCTGCAACGCCACTATCCGCTGGGTGGCTCGGGCGTGCACAGTCTCGGCTACGTGGCGCGTATCAGCGAGCAGGATGTGGAACGTATCGACAAAAGCGCCTATCGCGGCACACGGCACATCGGCAAACTCGGCCTCGAGGCGGAGTACGAGGAAGAACTGCTGGGGCGTGTCGGATTCGAGAAAATCGAAACTAACGCACACGGGCGCCAGTTACGTACGCTCGAGCGCGTCGCGCCGGTAGCCGGTCGCAATCTGTATCTCAACATTGACGCCAGGCTGCAGGCAGTAGCCGAACAGGCGCTCGGCAAGCGGCGCGGTGCGGTAGTGGCTATCGAGCCGGCCACCGGCAAGGTGCTGGCCTTCGTGAGCACGCCGACCTACGACCCGAACCCGTTCGTGAATGGCATCGACAGCGAGTCCTACAAGAATCTTCTGGACGACCCGGACAAGCCGTTGATCAACCGCGCGCTGAACGGCAAGTATCCGCCCGGCTCCACCATCAAGGCTTTCCTTGGTCTTGCCGCACTCGAGAGCGACCAGTTCGATGGCAACAAACCGGTCAGTTGTCCCGGCTATTTCAGCCTACCGGGCAGTAGCCATCTGTTTCGCGACTGGAAGAAGGGTGGTCACGGCGTCGTCGGTTTGCGCGAAGCGATCGTTCAATCCTGCGATGTGTATTTCTATAAGCTTGCCTACGCGCTCAGCCCGGATGGCATCAAGAATTTTCTGGCGCCGTTCGGCTTCGGCAAGAAAACCGGGGTGGATCTGCCCGATGAGTCGGAGGGCCTCCTTCCTTCGCCAGAATGGAAGGAAGCGCGTGGACAGAAGTGGTATGCCGGCGAAACGGTGGTGTATGGAATCGGACAGGGACTGATGCTGGCGACACCCCTGCAACTCGCTGTCGGTATGGCCGCCATTGCCAACCATGGTGTTGTCTTGCAGCCGCGGCTTGCCGGCATGCTCGTCGATGCCAAGAGCCAGGCGCGCGAACAGATTTCGGCCGAGCGCAACGGCGAAGTGATGGTGAAGGACAAAGCGCACTGGGATACCCTGATCTCGTATCTTGCGGATGTGGTAAATACCAAACAGGGCACTGCCTATGGCATCGGCTACAACGCCCCCTATCGAATCGCCGGCAAGACCGGCACCGCGCAGGTAAAGGGCATCAAACAAGGCGAGAGCTACGTCGAACATGCGATCCCCGAGCGCCTGCGCGATCACGCGCT
>DKBM01000023.1:0-9255 GCA_002451215.1 Proteobacteria bacterium UBA6900 | reverse complement strand
ACTGCCGCGCATGCCATGCGCCTTGCGCTCGGGTTTGGCGTGCTGATTGTCATGGCCCAGCTGCGACCGGAAACCCTGGAGCGCTGGTCACCATGGATCTACGCCGCAGCGATGGCGTTGGCGCTCGCGGTACTTGCGCTCGGGGTAATCGGCAAAGGCGCGCAGCGCTGGCTGAGCCTGGGGGTGCTGCGCTTCCAGCCCTCCGAGCTCATGAAGCTCGCGCTCCCCATGATGCTGGCGTGGTTCTTTGTGCGCCAGGGCCTGCCGCCACGACAGTGGCGTCTGGGCGTCGCGGTACTCATCCTGCTGGTGCCGGTTGGACTCATTGCCAAACAGCCCGACCTTGGCACCGCGGCACTGGTGTTGGCAGGGGGTGTCACAGTTCTGTTTCTGGCCGGCATGTCGTGGCGGATCATTGTGTTCTTGGCGGTGGCGCTGGCAGCGGCAACGCCGTTCGCGTGGCATTTCCTTCACGACTACCAACGCAATCGTATTCTGACGCTGCTCGATCCCCAGTCCGATCCGCTCGGACGAGGCTATCACACCATCCAGTCTATGATCGCCGTCGGCTCGGGCGGCTTCTACGGAAAGGGATGGCTGAACAGCACCCAGGCCCACCTCGAGTACCTGCCCGAATCGCACACCGATTTCGTGTTCGCTGTGTTTGCCGAAGAGTTCGGACTGATTGGCAGCCTCCTGCTGCTGGTGGTGTACGCGCTTATCGTGGCACGAGGATTCTGGATCGCCTACCTCGCGCAGGACAGCTATACGCGGTTGCTTGCCGGCAGCCTGAGTGTCAGCTTCTTTCTGCACTTCTTCATCAATATCGGCATGGTCACCGGGATCCTGCCGGTTGTCGGCATCCCGTTGCCGGTGATGAGCTATGGCGGCACGTCCATCGTCACGCTGATGGCCGGCTTCGGCGTGCTCATGAGCATTCACACCCACCGCCGGATCGTCGAGAAGTGATGCGCGGCATCCACTGGCTGGTTGCGCTGTTGGCACTGGCAGCGGCCCCTGCGCAGGCGCTCGAGCTTGGCGAGTATCCCGACTTGCGACGCTTCGTCGATGAAATGGTCGAGCGCCACGGCCTCGCGCGCGGAATGCTTAACAGTCTGTTCGAGGAAGTTGAGCTCAAGCCCGCCGTCGTGCATGCCATGGAGCGTCCGCGCGAAGGCCTTCCCTGGCACGAATACCGCCAGAGCTTTCTCGACGAACCCCACATTCGCGACGGTGCGCGCTACTGGAAAAAACATGCCGCGGCGCTGGTGCGGGCCTACGGACAGTACGGGGTTCCGCCGGAAGTGGTTCTCGGCATTCTCGGTGTGGAAACCCATTTTGGCCGCAATCGCGGCAGTTATCGAGTGATCGATGCGCTGACCACGCTAACGGTCGACTATCCTCCGCGCGCCGAATTCTTCCGCCGCGAGCTGGAAGAATTCTTACTGCTCGCACGCGAACTCAAGCGTGACCCCCGTTCGCTGCGTGGCTCGTATGCCGGGGCCATAGGCATACCGCAGTTCATTCCGTCCAGCTACCGTCGCTACGCCGTGGACTTTGATGGGGATGGCCGACGCGACCTGATCGGGAATCCGAGCGATGCCATTGGCAGTGTGGCGAACTTCCTCAAGGTGCACGGCTGGCGCGCCGGAGAGCCGCTCTGGGACGAGACCCGGCTGGAGGGCACGGGCTTTGGTTTCATCGAGCAGCTCGGGGCCAAACCGGTACTGAGCCTCGAGGAACTCATTCGTTATGGCGTCTTTCCGGTTCGCCATGTTGACGGGGAACGGCGCGCCGCACTGATCTCGCTGGAGGGCGAAAACGGCCCGATCTACCGCATCGGCTATCATAATTTTTATGTCATCACGCGCTACAACCGCAGCAAGCGCTACGCCATGGCGGTGACCGAGTTGGGCGAGGAAATCCGTCAACGCTACGAGAACCCGCCGTGATGTGGCGCCTGGCCCTTGTTTGCGCTGTCCTTTTCGTCGCAGGGTGTGGCAGCACCCCGCGTGGCGGATATTACGAAGATGACGGGCCGCACGCCAATCCGCCCGACGTGAGCGCCGTGCCGGATGCCGTCCCGCGCATCGAGCCGCGCGCGGCGAGCGGCAACAATCCGTATACGGTAATGGGCAAGACGTACCATCCGGTGAACGACGCCCGCGGTTACCGCGAACGCGGGGTTGCCTCCTGGTACGGCAAGAAGTTTCATGGCCGACGTACCTCAAGCGGCGAGCCGTACGACATGTATGCCATGACGGCCGCGCATCGAACGCTACCCCTGCCGTCCTACGTACGGGTACGCAACCTGCGCAACGGCAGTAGCGTGGTGGTGCGGGTGAATGACCGTGGCCCGTTCCTGCACAATCGCCTGATCGATCTTTCCTACGCGGCCGCCACCCGCCTCGGCATTGTTGCTACCGGTACCGGCGTGGTTGAGGTAGAGGCGATTTCGCCGGGGGCACCGGTCACACAGGTTGCAAACCGACCGAGCGTGGAGATTACCTCCTCGGCGCAAGCCGCTCCGCAGCAGGTCCGCCCCGACCCGGTGTTGTATGTGCAGGCCGGCGCTTTCGGCCAGTGGGACAACGCTATGGGAATGCGCCAGCGACTGGAGTCCGCCGGATTGGGCCCGGTATTCATCGAGTCGGCAACCCATGAGGCGAGCGGCGCGCGCATTTACCGCGTGCGCATCGGACCGGTGGCAAGCGTCGAGGCCGGTGACCGGCTGAGCGAACAGCTCGCCGCGCAGGGCGTTGTTGACGCTCACCTGATCGTGGAGTGACGCATGCACCACCCGCTCCGCTGGTTGGCGATTGCATTGGCGCTGTTCGTGGCCAACGCCCAAGCCGATTCTTCGGTACCCGCCGCACCGCGCGTATCGGCCTCGACCTGGCTGTTGGCCGACTTCGATAGCGGCGCTCGCCTCGCCGCGCACGATGCTGGCCGACGCGTGGCCCCGGCAAGCCTGACCAAGCTCATGACGGCCTACCTGTTGTTTGAGAAGCTGAGGAGCGGCAAGTGGATGCTTGGCGAGCAGGTCAACGTGAGTCCACGTGCCGCGGCACAGCGTGGCGCGCGAATCTTTCTAGTGCCTGGCCAGAGCGTTCCCGCGGAGACCCTGTTACAAGGCATGATCGTGCGCTCGGCCAACGATGCCACGCTGGCTCTTGTCGAGCACGTCGCGGAGAACGAAAGGGCGTTTGTCGTTGAGATGAATCACAAGGCCGATGAATTCGGCTTGCACGGAACGCATTTTGTGAACGCCACCGGCCTCGACGCGGCCGGACACTACTCCACCGCGAATGATCTCCTGATTCTGGCGAGTCGTCTGCTACGGGACTTCCCCGAGCAATATCGCCGCTTTGCGGTGCGCGAGTTCGCCTATCAGGAACTCAAGCAGTACAACCGCAACGCGCTGCTGTGGCGCGATTCGAGTGTCGACGGCATCAAGACCGGTCGCACCCAGCAGGCCGGTTTCTGCCTGATCGCCTCGGCGAACCGTAATGGCATGCGCCTCATTGCCGTGGTGCTCGGCGCTGCGGATGAGGCGGGGCGCGTCAGTGCCAGCGAGCAACTGCTGGACTATGGTTTCCGGCATTTTGAGACGCGCCTGGTGATGCAAGGGGGAGAACCGGCGACACGCGTGCGGGTGTGGATGGGCGAGGCAAGTGAGTTACCACTGGGGCTCGAGCGGCCGCTGTTCGTCACCCTGCCGCGCGGACAACACGCACAATTACACACACGCTTCGATGTCGGGCAACTGCTGACCGCGCCGATCGCGGCCGGCGAGCGGGTAGGTTTCCTCGGTGTTGCACTCGGTGACAAGCCGATCGCGCAGGTTCCGCTCATCGCTCTGCGTGCGGTTGACACCGGCAATATCCTGCAACGCGCCTTTGATCGGATACAATTGTGGGCCCAGTAATGGCTCCGGTTGTATTGATTCGATGAAAGGCATTCGTCTCACCTACCTGAACGGGCAGTACCTTGCCCCCGATGCTGCCCACGTCTCGGTATTTGACCGCGGCTTTGTGTTCGGTGATGGGGTCTACGAGGTCATTCCGGTTTTTGGCGGCCGGCTATTTCGCATCGGACAGCATCTGGCACGCCTGGATGCTTCCTGTGCGGCGATCCGGCTGCGCAACCCGCACGATGCGGGGGGCTGGCAGACGATCTGCGCGCGACTCGCGGAAAGCCTAGGCCCGATCGATCAGTCCATCTATCTGCAAATCACGCGCGGCGTTGCACCACGCGACCACGCATTCCCGCCGGACGCGACACCTACAGTGTTTGCCTACGCGCAGGAAATCTCCTATCCCTCCCCCAAGCTGGTGGCCGATGGTGTCGCGGCGGTAACCTGTTCGGACATCCGCTGGCAGCGGTGCGATATCAAGGCGATCGCCCTTCTCGCCAACGCCTTGCTGCGCCAGGAGGCAATCGACCAGGGCGCGGCGGAGGCGATTCTGCTGCGAGACGGTTGCGTCACGGAAGGCGCCGCCAGCAACATCTTTATCGTCAAGGAAGGGCTCATTATTACGCCCCCGAAGGGCCCCTATATCCTGCCGGGCGTAACGCGTGACCTCGTGCTGGAACTTGCCCGTTCACACGGCGTGCCCTGTGCCGAGGCGACTATCCACGAGAGCGATCTGTACGGGGCTGACGAAGTCTGGCTAACGAGTTCGACGCGCGAGATCCTTCCGGTTACACGACTCAACGGGAAACTGGTTGGCGATGGTCGCCCGGGACCGGTGCACGCGCGCATGTTTGCCTTGTACCGCGAATACAAGCAGGCGTTCTGTGAAGGCCGCGTTGAGTGATCGGCACACAGCCGTGGTACGCGAACTCGGGTGCGTGGACTATGCGCATGCCTTCGCTGACATGCAGGCCTTTAGCGCGACGCGCGACGCCGACACGCCTGATGAGATCTGGCTGCTCACGCATCCGCCGGTCTACACCATGGGTCTCAAGGGTCGCGGACAGGCATTTGCTCCCATTGGCGGGATCCCGGTGGTGCAGACGGATCGCGGCGGCGACATTACCTATCACGGCCCCGGCCAATTAGTCGCCTACCTGTTGCTCGACATAAACCGCCGGCGCCTCGGGCCGAAGGAGCTCGTGCGCCGAATCGAGGCCTCAGTAATCGGTCTGCTCGGCGACTGGGGCGTCCATGCCGAGCGGCGCGCAGGCGCACCGGGCGTGTATGTGACCGGACGCAAGCTCGCTGCCCTTGGGCTGCGCGTGCGCAACGGGCGAACCTATCATGGGCTTTCGCTCAATGTGGACATGGACCTTGCTCCATTTCGCGCGATCAATCCTTGTGGCTACGCCGGCCTTGAGGTCACGCAGCTCCGCGACCTCGCCCTGCCCACCAAGCTGTCTGCCGTCGGCAGCGCGCTGCTGAACAGGCTCATGGTAGAGCTGGGATATACTGCAGAAGCGGCGCCCCGGCCGCGCAAGGTGGTTTCCCATGGATAACGACTCCGTAAAGGCTGGCAAGGGTGCGGCCAAGACTGCGCGCATCCCGGTCAAGATCGTTCCGCGCGAACCGCTCCGCAAGCCCTCCTGGATTCGTGCCAAGGCGCCAACCAGCCCGGAAGTCGGCCGACTGAAGCGGCTGCTGCGTACCCATGAGTTGAATACCGTCTGCGAGGAGGCATCTTGTCCGAATCTCGGCGAATGCTTCGCGCATGGCACCGCCACCTTCATGATCATGGGGCGCGTATGCACGCGCCGCTGTCCGTTCTGCGACGTCGCGCACGGCAGGCCGGTAGAACTGGATGCAAGCGAGCCGGCGCAACTTGCGGCGGCAGTCGCGGCCATGGGACTGCGATTCGTCGTGATCACCTCGGTCGATCGCGATGACCTGCGCGACGGGGGCGCGGCGCACTTCGTGGACTGCATTCGCGCCGTGCGCACTGGTGCGCCAGGCATTCATATCGAGATTCTGGTGCCGGACTTCCGTGGGCGACTCGACAGGGCGATTGACACGCTGGCCGGGGCACTGCCGGACGTTTTCAACCACAACCTTGAGACGGTCCCGCGCTTGTATCGCGCCGCCCGCCCTGGGGCAGACTACCAGCATTCGCTCACGCTGCTCGCCGAGTTCAAGGCGCGCCATCCGGCCGTACCGACCAAATCCGGTTTGATGGTAGGTCTAGGCGAGACCAACCAGGAGATCGAACAGGTCATGCGCGATCTTCGGGCGCACCATGTCGACATGCTCACCATCGGACAATACCTGCAGCCGAGCCGTCACCATCTGCCGGTCGAGCGCTTTGTTTCGCCCGAAGAATTTCTTGGCTTTGAGCGGCTCGGCCGCGACCTCGGGTTTCGTAACGTCGCGAGCGGTCCGATGGTTCGCTCTTCCTATCACGCAGAACAGCAGGCTGCCGCAAACGAGGCTGAAGACGCCAGCCACACGGCCCTATCGGGAACAGGACCTAACAAGTCGCATCCGTGATGGTGGACCTCTGGACCAAAGCCGCGGGGATTTTGCTCACGCCACCCGGCGTGATTATCGTGTTCGCTCTGCTGGGTCTGTTACTGCAGATCCGCTGGCGCATCGCGGGAATTGTCGTGGTGGCTTTGGCCATCGGTGCACTTTATGTGCTGAGCTTGCCGGGCATGGGCGTCGCTTCCCTGGCCTCATTGGAGCGTGCCTATACGCCAGTGCCGGTGTTGACGACCAAGGATATCCCCAACAAGCCCCAGGCAATCGTGGTGCTAGGCGGTGGGCGCTACAGCAATGCGACCGAGTATGGCGGCGATACCGTCAGCAGTGACTCGCTTGAGCGCATTCGCTATACAGCCTACTTGGCCCGGCAGACCCATTTACCGGTTTTGACGAGTGGTGGGGCACCATTCGGCGAGGGGCTGTCCGAGGCGCTGCTGATGGCGCGGGTTCTAGAGCAGGAATTTGGCATCAAGCCACGTTGGCTTGAGGAGCAGTCGCGCACTACCCGCGAAAACGCCGAACTAACACGCGCCATCCTGCGCCGTGAACGCATTGAGCGAATCTACCTCGTCACCCATGCCTGGCACATGCCACGTGCCATGTATTCCTTCAGCGTAGCCGGCGTGGATGTCGTCCCCGCGCCATTTGGTTTTCACACGTTGTCGGCCGCGAATCGCACTTATCTGGGGCTGCTCCCGAGCAGCCACGGTCTTAGTATGAGCAGCATTGGCATACGGGAACGTATCGGGTTGCTGTGGTACAAGAGCAAGTCGTTCGCGCCAACCTCCGCAAGCCCGACGTCAAAGCCGGAGAGCTGACCTCTGCTAGCGGCTGCGACGGCGTAGCCGAAAGACCTTTTCCCGCAATTGGGTGAGTCCGCGCTCCCGCATGCGTGCTTCAGCCGCAAGAATGTCCTCATCCAGGAGGCGGTCGATTTCGTATCGCGCACCGTAGAGCGCTCGCACCTCATCCTCCCCAACACTAAACGGTGGGCCCGACATCTCGGCCTGTGGGTACTCCATGGTGACTAGCAGCATTGGCAACGGGGCCGGCAAAAGGGTCTGCAGGTGCGACGCATAGCTGGCACGCATGTGCATGGGAAGCGCCACCAGTGCGGCCCGATCGTAAATTCCGCTGACATCGGCCAGATTTTCGGTAGCAAGGTGAAAATAGTCGCCGCACAGCAGCACAATCTCTCCCGCCGACCAGCGCTCAAACTCGCCCACCCGGTCGACGACGGGCGCGAGCGCGTTCTCGGCAAAGAAGTCCCGCACCGCGACCGGGCTCAGCTCTACTCCAAGTACGCGATGGCCCTGCGCTGCCAGCCAAATCATGTCGCGACTCTTACCGCACAGTGGCACTAAGATCCGGGAACCTGGCCCAAGCCCGAGCGTTGGCCAGAATGCAAGCACGTGGGGGTTCACCTCATCGCGGTGAAACCCGATCAGGTTCTTCTGCCAGCGATCCAACCAGAATTCGCGATCCATCTTGTCGTCCTTGGAGCTCCGATCAGGCGTCTTGGATGCGACTGTCTCGCATCCGCTTCAGCCAGTCTTCGATTCTCGGCGTCAACGTCTCAATGGACGCGTACCCCGCCGTCAGCAATGTCGCTGCTTGCTCGTCCACCAATGCAACGGTTGGAAATCCGTGCACACCGAAATCGCGCGCAAGCTGAAAGTGCATTACAGTCTTGTCTTGGAATTCTGGCGAGTGAAAGGCTCCAAGGAACCTGTCGCGGTCCACTCCGTTCTGATCGGCAATTCCCGCGAGCACATCGCTGCGCGTGATATCGCGTCCTTCGGCGTAAAACGCCTGCTGCAGTGAACGCAAGAACCCGAGCGTCTTGGCCGATTCAAGCTCCGCCATGGTCACCACGGCGCGGCAAGCGGGTTCGGTGTCATAGACGAAACCATCGGGAAGTGCGCCATCGACAAGAAACGGCTGCCCCGTGCGCTCGCGCACCGCTTGCCAGTGATGCAGGATTTCTTCGCGGAACGGACTGTCGGTCGGCACGGTGTTGCCCGCCCGCAAGCCGCCCATTACGCAGTGGATCGAGATGGCATCACGATAGCGCTCGGCCAGTCCGGCGATAACCGGCGAGAAGCCCCAGCACCACGAACACATCGGGTCCGCAAAATAGAGCGCCGTCGGGGCGGGCGCCGCCAGGCCAACCGCTTGAAGATGCTTCCAGAGTGAAGATCGGTCGGTCATTGCGTTCTTATGGTCGGCGGCTCGACATTAGCATGCTATGCGTGTTGTCGCGGGTTAAGGGTGCGGGACAGCCGCCATTGCTAAACGGGTTTGTGCACAGATACCGATAGAAAATTGGGGAGAATGGTGGGCCCGCCAGGACTCGAACCTGGAACCAAGAGATTATGAGTCTCCTGCTCTAACCATTGAGCTACAGGCCCGCTGGGCGGATTCTAACAGCAGCGCCCGGCGCCGGACCAAAACAAAAAGGGCCGCAATAGCGGCCCTTTTTGATTCCGATGCGCTGGCGCTAATCGAGGAAACTGCGCAAGTGCTCGGAGCGCGACGGATGCCTCAGCTTGCGTAGTGCCTTGGCCTCGATCTGGCGAATGCGCTCACGCGTGACGTCGAACTGCTTGCCCACTTCTTCCAGGGTGTGGTCGGTATTCATCCCGATCCCAAAGCGCATGCGCAATACCTTGGCCTCGCGCGGTGTGAGCGTCTCGAGAATATCCGAGGTAGCGTATTTCAGGCCGGCGATCGTCGCCGCATCGGGCGGCGCCACGGTGTTCGCGTCCTCGACGAAATCGCCAAGATGCGAGTCCTCG
>DKBM01000065.1:1316-9803 GCA_002451215.1 Proteobacteria bacterium UBA6900 | reverse complement strand
TGTCGTGGCGAAGGTGATCGAGTAGCAAACCCTCGTGAGGTCGAAAGGGCGGGAGGGGACAGGCTTTTTAATTGCGACCTCACGACCTGACTATCTCGCGGGTCGATGAACATAGGCCAGTAGCTCAATTGGCAGAGCAGCGGTCTCCAAAACCGCAGGTTGGGGGTTCGATTCCCTCCTGGCCTGCCAGTGTCCGACCGGGGAAACAGGTGTTGTGGCAGACATTTTGAAGATTTTTGCCGCGGTGTTGATCCTCGCGGTCGGCATCGGCGGCTTTTACTACTTCGGCGACAAGCCGGATTGGCTGCGCGTGCTGATGGTGCTCGGTGCCGCGGCGCTTGCGGCGCTCGTGGCGCTGCAGACGGCCATGGGCCGTGCGGCTTGGGAATTTGCCAAGGTCGCGCGTCAGGAACTGCGCAAGGTGGTGTGGCCGACGCGCAAGGAGACCATGCAGGTCACGCTGGTTGTCTTTGGGCTGGTCGTGCTGGTGGCGCTGTTCCTGTGGATCGTTGACTGGGGACTGCTGAAGATGATGCGCGTGCTGACGGGACCGGGAGCCTAGATCGTGACAATGCGTTGGTATGTCGTGCAGGCGCACTCGGGTTTCGAGAAGCATGTTGCGCGTTCCCTGAAGGAGCACATCCGCAATGCCGCCATGGAGGACAAGTTCGGCGAAATTCTGGTGCCTACCGAGGAAGTGGTGGAGATGAAGAGCGGCCAGAAGCGTACCAGCGAGCGTAAGTTCTTTCCCGGCTACGTGCTGGTGAAGATGGAAATGGATGACGAGACGTGGCATCTCGTGAAGAACGTGCCGAAGGTAAGTGGTTTCATCGGCGGCTCGGGGACACGACCGACCCCGATCTCCGAGAAGGAAGCCGAAGCGATTGTGCGCCAAATGCAGGAGGGCGTGGAGAAGCCGCGTCCGAAGTTCTCGTTCACGCCGGGCGAGGCAGTGCGAGTAATTGACGGGCCGTTCGCCGATTTTAACGGGACGGTCGAGGACGTGAATTTCGAGAAGAGCAAGCTCAAGGTGTCGGTGTCGATTTTCGGGCGCATGACGCCGGTGGAGCTGGATTTTTCCCAGGTCGAGAAGGCCTGATCAATGAACTGCGGGGAGGCTGACAACAGCCGTTCGCACCCGTAAGGAGCAGACAGTGGCAAAGAAGGTAACCGCATTTATCAAGCTGCAGGTGCCAGCGGGCTCGGCCAATCCGAGTCCGCCGGTCGGTCCTGCGCTCGGCCAGCACGGCCTGAACATCATGGAGTTCTGCAAGCAGTTCAATGCGCAGACCCAGAAGATGGAAAAGGGTTTGCCGACCCCGGTAATCATCACCGCTTACAGCGACAAGAGTTTCACGTTCATCATGAAGACGCCGCCGGCGACGGTGCTGATCAAGAAGGCGATCGGCATTGAGTCAGGTAGCGGTGTGCCGAACAAGAACAAGGTCGGCAAGATTACGCGCAAGCAACTAGAGGAAATCGCCAAGACCAAGATGGCAGATCTCAATGCGCATGACCTCGATGCGGCCGTGCAGATGATCGCCGGCAGCGCCCGCAGCATGGGCGTTGACGTGGAGGGCATGTAACATGAACGGCAAGCGATTTAAGGCCCAGTTTGCCAAGGTTGAGCGTGAGCGTAACTACCCGCTAGATGACGCTCTGAAGCTCATCAAGGAAACGGCGAGCGCCAAGTTCGACGAATCCGTAGACGTGTCGATCAACCTCGGCGTGGACGCCAAGAAATCGGATCAGAACGTGCGCGGAACGGCAGTCATGCCGCGCGGCACGGGCAAGACCGTGCGCGTCGCGGTGTTTGCCGAGGGCGCGGCCGCCGAGGCGGCCAAGAAGGCGGGTGCCGACATCATCGGCTTTCAGGACCTTGCCGATCAGATCAAGGCTGGCCAGATCAACTTCGATCTTTGCATCGCGACGCCCGAGGCCATGAAGGTCGTCGGCCAGCTCGGCCAGATTCTAGGCCCGCGCGGACTCATGCCGAACCCGAAGGTTGGTACGGTTACGCCGAATGTGGCGAAAGCCGTGGAAAGCGCCAAGGCCGGTCAGGTGCAGTTCCGCACGGACAAGGCCGGGATCGTGCACTGCGCGATCGGCAAGGCATCGTTTGACGCAGAAGCCCTCAAGGAGAATTTTGCGTCGTTGATGGCTGCGCTCAACAAGGCCAAGCCATCGACGGCCAAGGGTGTTTACATCAAGAAGGTAACGGTTTCGACCACGATGGGCCCGGGCGTTCGCCTGGACATCGCGGGGTTGTAAGGAACTTTGGGGCGCCGCGCGGGTCTTGCCTGCTCGGCGTACGTCAAAGACCGCAGGCGCGCCCGCTGGTGTGGTTTGCCGACGGGGGCTTAATCGGAAGTTCGGCCTGCGCAGACGGTGGTCCCGAATGCAGGATGACTCCTGGATACGGTCACCGTAAGTGTGACAGTGAAGCGCAAGAGGTGTCGGACCTCGCGTGCTTCCAATTTGGAGGTGACTCGTATGAGTCTGACGATGGAAGAGAAAAAGGCGGTTGTCGCCGAGGTGTCCGGGAAGCTTGCCGGTGCCCAGGCGGCCATGCTCGCCGAGTATCGCGGTCTGACCGTCGCACAGATGACCCAGCTGCGTCGCAAGGCGTACGACGGCCAGGTCTATCTGCGTGTGGTCAAGAACACCCTGGCACGCCGGGCGGTCGAGGGCACGGAGTTCGAGTGTCTGAAAGACCAGATGGTGGGTCCGCTTGCGGTGGCGATCTCGAACGATCCCGTGGCCGTCGCCAAGGTCCTGAGCGAGTTCGCGAAAGACAACGACCTGCTCAAGATCAAGGCTGCCGCGATGAGCGGCAAGCTCATGACAGCCGATCAGGTGCACGCGCTGGCGAAGTTGCCGGGTCGCGACCAGCTGATTGCGATGCTCATGGGCACCATGCAGGCGCCGATCCAGAAGTTCGTCCAGACCTTGAACGAGGTCCCGGCGAAGTTCGTTCGTGCCCTGGCCGCGGTGCGCGACGCCAAGGAAAAAGCCGCCTGATTCGGTTCAACCCTTACTCAAGACTATTGCAGGAGATTTAATCATGGCCGTATCCAAAGAAGACCTTCTTAATGCCATCGCTGGCATGAGCGTGCTTGAGCTCTCGGAGCTCATCAAGGACATGGAAGAGAAGTTCGGAGTTTCGGCGGCAGCCGTTGCCGTCGCCGCCCCGGCTGCGGGAGCCGCGGCCGCCGCGCCGGCCGAAGTGAAGGATAGCTTCGACGTCGTGCTGGCCGCCGCCGGCGACAACAAGGTTGGCGTCATCAAGGCCGTGCGCGCCGTGACGACGTTGGGCCTGAAGGAAGCCAAGGACCTCGTCGAGGGTGCGCCCCAGACCGTGAAGGAAGGCGTGCCGAAGGAAGAGGCCGAGAAGATGAAGAAGGACCTCGAGGCGGCTGGCGCCAAGGTCGAGCTCAAGTAGAACCTTGAGTTTTGCGAAAGCACCTAGCGCCGCGTGCGCCGGGTGTCGCGGTAGCAGTATAGAGGCGGATTGGCTGGTGGGGATTCCCACCGGCCTGCCGCCGTTTCCGGTTTTTCCGGGGCAACCCGGTCACCGGCGTGGATCACCATACGAGATCGCGCCGCTAAAGCGCTGAGGAAGAGCATGACCTACTCATTTACCGAGAAGAAACTCATCCGCAAGAACTTCGGCAAGCGTCCGAGCATCCTGAAGGTGCCGTACCTTCTGGAGATTCAGAAGCAGTCGTACCGCCAGTTCCTGCAGGCGGACACGCCGCCCGAACAGCGCATCGACCAGGGGCTTCAGGCCGCCTTCAAGACGGTGTTCCCGATCGAGTCGTATAACGGAAACGCCGCGCTTGAGTTCGTGAGCTATCGACTCGGGCAGCCAGGTTTCGACGTGAAGGAGTGCATGCAGCGCGGCCTCATCTATGCCGCACCGCTGCGCGTGCTGGTGCGCCTCGTGGTGTTCGAGAAGAACGAGGCCACTGGTGCCAAGACCGTGCGCGACATCAAGGAGCAGGAAGTGTACATGGGCGAGATCCCGCTCATGACCGATCACGGTACCTTCATTATCAATGGCACCGAGCGTGTCATTGTCTCGCAGCTGCATCGAAGCCCTGGCGTGTTCTTCGAGCACGACTTCGGCAAGACGCACTCTTCCGGGAAGCTTCTGTTCTCCGCGCGCGTGATCCCGTATCGCGGTTCATGGCTTGATTTTGAATTTGATCCGAAAGACTACCTGTACGTGCGCATCGACCGNNGCGACCTTCTTCGAGACCGACAGTTTCCATATCGGCAAGGAAGATTTGCGTCTCGAGCTGGTGGCGAACCGCCTGCGCGGGCTGCAGCTCGACTTTGAGATTGCCACGCCGAAGGGTGAGGTGATCGTTGAGGCCGGTCGTCGCATCTCGGGTCGCCACGTGCGCGAGCTCGAGAAGGCCCGTCTCAAGTATCTCAACGTGCCAGTCGGGTTCGTCGTCGGTCGGGCGCTCGCCGATGACGTGATCAACACCGCCACCGGCGAAGTGCTGGCGAACGCCAATGACCCGATCACGCAGGACTTGATCGAGAAATTCCGCGAGGCAGGCATCGACACGGTGCGCGTCATTTACACTAACGATCTTGATCGCGGGCCATTCATCTCCGACACACTGCGGCTCGACCCGACGCGCGACGCGCTCGAGGCTCAGATTGAGATTTACCGCATGATGCGCCCGGGTGAGCCGCCGACCCGCGATGCGGCGCAGACGCTGTTCAACAATCTGTTCTTTAGTGCCGACCGCTACGATCTCTCTGCGGTCGGGCGCATGAAGTTCAATCGTCGCGTCGGCCGCGGCCAGGACGAAGGCCCGGGCATCCTCACCAAGGAGGACATCGTCGATGCGATGAAAATCCTGATCGAACTCAAGAACGGCCGCGGCGAGATCGATGACATCGACCACCTCGGCAACCGCCGGGTGCGCTCGGTCGGTGAGCTTGCGGAAAACCAGTTTCGCGTCGGCCTGGTGCGCGTCGAGCGCGCCGTGAAGGAGCGGCTCTCGCTTGCCGAGAGCGAGGGTCTCATGCCGCAGGAGCTCATCAACGCCAAGCCGGTCTCGGCGGTGGTGAAGGAATTTTTCGGCAGCTCGCAGCTTTCGCAGTTTATGGATCAGACCAATCCGCTCTCCGAGATAACACACAAGCGCCGTGTCTCGGCGCTCGGCCCCGGCGGTCTTACTCGCGAGCGTGCCGGTTTCGAAGTGCGCGACGTGCATCCCACGCATTACGGCCGCGTGTGTCCGATCGAGACGCCGGAAGGCCCGAACATTGGTCTCATCAACTCGTTGGCGGTATACGCGCGAACCAACGAGTATGGTTTCCTCGAAACTGCTTACCGCAAGGTAAACAACGGCCGAGTCGCCGACGAAGTGCATTACCTCTCGGCCATCGAGGAAAGTAAGTTCTTGATCGCGCAGGCGAACGCAACCCTGGACAGCCACGGGCGCCTAACCGACGAGCTCGTTTCCTGCCGCTACATGAACGAGTTCATGCTCTCGACCCCGGACAAGGTCGAGTACATCGATGTCGCGCCCTCGCAGATCGTGTCGGTCGCGGCCTCGCTCATCCCGTTCCTCGAGCATGACGACGCCAACCGCGCATTGATGGGCTCGAACATGCAGCGTCAGGCTGTTCCGACGCTGAAGACCGAGAAACCTCTGGTCGGCACCGGCATCGAGCGCATCGTGGCGATCGACTCCGGCGCGACCGTGGTCTCGCGCCGTGGCGGCATGGTTGATTCCGTCGATGCCTCGCGCATTGTTGTGCGCGTCAACGATGACGAGACGCGCCCGGGCGAAGTCGGCGTCGATATCTACAACCTGACCAAATACCAGCGCTCCAACCAGAACACCTGCATCAACCAGAAACCGCGCGTGAAGGTGGGTGACCTGATCGCGAGGGGCGACGTGCTGGCCGATGGCCAGTCCACCGACAAAGGTGAACTGGCACTCGGGCGCAACGTGCTGGTCGCCTTCATGCCCTGGAACGGTTACAACTTCGAGGACTCCATTCTCATCTCCGAGCGCGTCGTGGAGAAGGACGTCTTCACCACCATTCACATCGAAGAACTTCAGACCGTAGCCCGCGATACCAAGCTTGGCCCCGAGGAGATCACGCGCGACATCCCGAACGTCGGCGAGGCCGCGCTCGGCAAGCTCGACGAGTCAGGCATCGTCTACATCGGCGCCGAGGTCGACGCCGGGGACATCCTGGTCGGCAAGGTCACGCCCAAGGGCGAGACTCAGTTGACGCCGGAAGAGAAGCTGCTTCGCGCCATCTTCGGCGAAAAGGCCTCGGACGTGAAAGATACGTCGCTGCGCGTGCCCTCCGGAATTTCCGGAACGGTGATCGACGTGCAGGTGTTCACCCGCGAGGGCGTCGACAAGGACGCGCGCGCAAAGAGCATTGAGGAGATGGAGCTCGCCGCGGTGCGCAAGGACCTCGACGACCAGTTTCGCATCGTCGAGGACGACGCCTATGCGCGCCTTGAGCGCCAGCTGATCGGCAAGCTTGCCGATGGCGGCCCGGCGGGTCTGAAGAGCGGTGACAAGATCACCAAGGGCTATCTCGAAGAGCTGCCGCGCGGGAAGTGGTTCGACATCCGTCTGAAGAACGAGGACGCTTCACAGTCCCTGGAGCAGATCCGCGGTCACCTCGCAAAATTGAAAGGCGAGTTCGATCAACGTTTCACCGAGAAGAAGGCCAAGCTCACCTCGGGCGATGACCTGTCGCCGGGTGTGCTGAAGATGGTGAAGGTCTATGTCGCCGTGAAGCGTCGCCTTCAGCCCGGAGACAAGATGGCCGGGCGCCACGGCAACAAGGGCGTCATCTCGCGCATCGTGCCGGTGGAGGACATGCCTCACATGGCCGACGGCGCACCGGTGGACATCGTGTTGAATCCGCTCGGCGTCCCTTCGCGCATGAACGTCGGGCAGGTGCTCGAGGTGCATCTGGGTTGGGCGGCACGTGAACTTGGCGACAAGATCGGCAGGATGCTCGATGAGGAGCGCAAGGCCGAGGAAATCCGTCGCCTGGTCGAGAAGATCTACAACCACGCCGGCAAGGGTGGCCACAAGGAAGATATCAAGTCGCTCACGGACGACGAGGTGGTCGAGCTCGCGCGCAACATGCGCGAAGGCGTGCCGGTGGCGACCCCGGTCTTCGACGGCGCCACCGAGGACGAGATCAAGGAGATGCTCGATCTCGCGGGCCTGCCGCGCAGTGGCCAGACCACGCTCTATGACGGGCGTTCGGGCGAGGCCTTCGAGCGCGCCGTGACGGTGGGATACATGTACATGTTGAAGCTCAATCACCTGGTCGATGACAAAATGCACGCGCGCTCGACAGGACCGTACTCGCTCGTCACCCAGCAGNNGAAATGGAGGTTTGGGCGCTCGAGGCCTACGGCGCCTCGTACACCCTGCAGGAGATGCTGACCGTCAAGAGCGACGACGTGACGGGACGCACCAAGATCTTCGAGAACATCGTGAAGAATGACCACCGCATGGAGGCCGGAATGCCCGAGTCCTTCAACGTGTTGGTCAAGGAAATCCGGGCGCTCGGTATCGACATCGAGCTCGAGCAGGAATAGACGGCAAACGCACACGCCAGCGCGAACCGGAACAGCATACGCATCGCTTAAGCGAGCAGGAGACAACCTTGAAAGACTTGTTCAACCTCTTCAAGCAGCAGGCCAAGCAGGAAGATTTCGACGCCATCCGTATCGGGCTTGCATCGCCCGAGAAGATCCGTTCGTGGTCATATGGCGAGGTAAAGAAGCCCGAAACGATCAACTACCGCACGTTCAANNCTGGTTCCTGAAGTCGCTGCCCTCACGCATGGGGCTCATGCTCGACATGACGCTGCGCGATATCGAGCGCGTGCTCTACTTCGAAGCTTATGTCGTCATCGACCCGGGCATGACGCCGCTCGAGCGCGCCCAGCTGCTCTCCGAGGACGCCTACCTCAATGCGCTTGAGCAGTACGGTGACGAGTTTGATGCACGCATGGGTGCCGAGGGTATCCGCGACTTGCTGAAGGGCATCCACCTCGAGGATGAGGCCAAGCGCCTGCGTGGCGAGCTCGCCGAGACCGGTTCCGAGACCAAGATCAAGAAGCTCACCAAGCGACTCAAGGTGATCGAGGCGTTCCTGAATTCCGGCAACCGCCCGGAGTGGATGGTGCTCGAGATTCTGCCGGTGCTGCCGCCGGAGCTGCGCCCGCTGGTGCCGCTCGACGGCGGCCGNNCCGTTTCGCGACCTCGGATCTCAATGATCTCTACCGGCGCGTCATCAACCGCAATAACCGCCTGAAGCGCCTGCTCGATCTGAACGCCCCGGATATTATCGTGCGCAACGAGAAGCGCATGCTGCAGGAAGCCGTCGATGCGCTGCTCGACAACGGCCGGCGCGGTCGCGCGATTACCGGTGCAAACAAGCGCCAGCTGAAGTCGCTGGCCGACATGAT
>DKBM01000065.1:0-1276 GCA_002451215.1 Proteobacteria bacterium UBA6900 | reverse complement strand
GACGGCGACCAGATGGCGGTGCATATTCCGCTGTCGGTCGAGGCGCAGCTCGAGGCCCGCGCCCTCATGATGTCGACCAACAACGTGCTCTCGCCCGCCAACGGCGACCCGATTATCGTGCCGTCACAGGACGTGGTGCTCGGTCTCTACTACATGACACGCGAGCGCATCAATGCCAAGGGCGAGGGCAAGGCATTTGCCGACGTGGCAGAGGTGCACCGCGCGTATACCTCCGGCGCCGTGGCGCTGCAGGCCAAGGTCAAGGTGCGCATCCGGGAAGTCCGGTTCGACGACGCGGGCAAGCCCCACGAGTCGGCGAAGCTCTATGACACGACTATCGGCCGGGCGCTGCTCTCCGAGATCCTGCCGGAAGGGATGTCCTTCGAGCTCGTAAACCGAGACCTCAAGAAGAAGACCATCTCCGAGTTGATCAATGCCTGCTACCGCACCGTCGGGCTCAAGGAGTCGGTGATATTCGCCGACAAGCTGATGTACACGGGCTTTTCCTACTCGACGCGCGCGGCGGTGTCATTCGGCATGGACGACATGCAGATTCCCGCCGAGAAGGCCGAGATTCTGGGGCAGGCCGAGACCGAGGTGAAGAACATCCAGAACCAGTATGCCTCCGGTCTTCTCACAGATGGCGAGCGTTACAACAAGGTCGTGGACATCTGGACCCATACCTCCGAGCGCGTCGCCAAGGCGCTGATGGAAAAGCTCGGCAGCGAGGAAGTGACGGATGCCAAGGGCCACAGCGTCAAGCAGCCCTCGTTCAACTCGATCTACATGATGGCNNCTCCACGCACGGCGCGCGCAAGGGACTGGCGGATACCGCACTCAAGACCGCGAACTCGGGTTACCTCACGCGCCGCCTGGTCGACGTATGTCAGGACCTCGTGGTAACCGAGGACGACTGCGGCACCACCAATGGCGTGACCAAGTCCGCGCTGGTCGAGGGCGGTGAAGTGGTGATTCCGCTGCGCGACCGCATCCTCGGGCGCGTGGTGATCGGGGACATCAAGGAGCCGGGTAACGAAAAGCAGATACTGATTGCCGACGGCACGCAGCTCGAGGAGCGGCACGTTGCGCTGCTCGAGGAAAAGCACATCGATCAGGTTCTGGTTCGCTCGCCGGTCACGTGCGAAACGCGTTATGGCGTTTGCCGCGCGTGCTACGGGCGCGACCTGGGCCGCGGGCATCTCGTTAATCGCGGTGAGGCGGTAGGTGTGATTGCTGCGCAATCGATTGGCGAGCCTGGCACGCAGCTCACGATGCG
>DKBM01000066.1:0-23213 GCA_002451215.1 Proteobacteria bacterium UBA6900 | reverse complement strand
ATTCTGGAATACGTGGCCTCCGGGCTCAGCAATAAGATGATCGCACGTGAACTGAGTATTACGGACGGGACGGTGAAGCTGCACGTCAAGGCGATACTGCGAAAGCTCGGGCTGCATTCTCGTGTGGAGGCTGCGGTGCTCGCCGTAGAACACGGCCTCGGTCGCAAGCGTCCGGCCAACAACTAATAGCCTGTCACTTGCCGGCCGGCTCAAACCACTTCAACTTGTCGCGCAGCCGCACGACATCCCCGACTATGATCAACGTCGGCGCCCTGACCTTCGAGCTCTCGACAATTTCCGGCAGCGTTGCGAGTGTTCCCGTAAACACGCGCTGGTGGCGTGTGGTGCCCTGTTGCACCAACGCCGCCGGTGTCGAGTCCGGCATGCCGTGCGCAATCAGTTCGCGACAGATAGTCTGCACGCCCTGCAGGCCCATATAAAAAACGACTGTTTGGTCGGGCTGCACCAGCCCCTTCCAGTTGAGATTGACTGTGCCGTCCTGCAGGTGACCGGTCACCAAAACCACGGACTGGGCATAATCCCGGTGAGTGAGTGGAATTCCGGAATAGGCCGCGCAACCTGCGGCCGCTGTCACCGCCGGAACCACCTGGAAGTGGATGCCCTCCGCCGCCAGTGTCTCGATCTCCTCGCCACCACGACCAAATATAAACGGGTCGCCCCCCTTCAGACGCACGACCCGCTTGCCTTCCTTGGCGAGCCTCACCAAAAGCTGATTTATATCCTCTTGGGGGATCGCGTGGTGCGATCGTTCCTTGCCCGCGTAGATTCGTACCGCGTCACGACGCGCGAGGTTCAGGACCTCCTCCGAGACCAGTCGATCATGCACTACCACATCGGCCTGCTGCATCAGCCGCAGCGCCCGGAAGGTGAGCAGATCTGGATCGCCGGGACCGCCGCCGACGAGGTAAACCTCCCCGACTGGTTTGCCGGCGCCATCGGCGGAGGAAAGTTTCTTCTCAAGTTCCATGCGCGCGGCTTCTTCCTGTCCAGCAAACACCAGCTCCGCAACTGGCCCCTGCAGCACGTCCTCCCAGAACACGCGACGTTTCGGCGAATGCCTAAATCGCGCCTTGACCTTGTCACGAAAGCTCTCAACCAGCTGTGCCAGTCTTCCATACGCAGTAGGGATGAGCGTTTCGAGTCGTGCCCGGATGAGTCGCGCCAGAACCGGAGAGGCACCACCGGTGGAGACCGCCACCACGACCGGCGAGCGATCAACAATCGAGGGAACAATGAAGCTGCAAAGCTCGGGCTGGTCGACAACATTAATCGGGACATTGCGTTGAATGGCCGCTTCTGACACCTGTCGGTTGACGACATCATCGTTGGTCGCGGCGATGGCAATGACGCAACCATCCAGCATGTCTTCAGAAAATCGTTCCGCGACATGCTGCAGCTTTCCGGCATCGCGCAGATCGCTAAGTGCACCACATAGCTCCGGCGAGTACACCGAAACAGCGCCACCTGCCTCCAGCAGCAAACTTACCTTGCGCGCAGCCACTTCCCCGCCGCCAATTACCGCACAGCGCCGGCCCCGAATGTTCAGAAAAATTGGAAGGAAATCCATGGATGTTTCCCTGACTTTTCAGCCGCTTGGGCATTTCAAGTGACTCGCATTCTACCTGTTCTGTGCCTATTCTCCGAGCCATTCACGGGCGTATGAATCTTGGTTGCGACGCCAGGGAGGGCACCGGCAACACGGTCAGTGAAGGCGTGCGGCACGGCTGTCGCGACCCGAAGAATCCGTCGCGCGCCGGTGCCACCTTCCGTCGTCGGCGGTCATCGCGATAACGGCGACAATCCCGGTATGGTCGAACGGCGCGGGAAGATTGGGAAGATTCCGGTAACTGTTGCCTAGCGCGCTCCGTTGGCGGAACTACGGTGCCGACAACTGGCTGCGAGATTGAAACTCGAATTCACCGACTTCTAGATATTGCCGCGTTTCTGCAGCGCTGATTTCCTTACTCGCGGATCCCGTTCAGTCCCTGACAGGTTGGTTTCGTTATTACTGATCGCCGCCGAAGTCACCATACCCTGCACGTGAACAAAATGCGTATTCTCGACGCTGGCGGGCTCCGGCGGTTTTCAAAACCTTGACTTCGGCGCGGCAACTTCTCGGCAGGTTCCCCACTCCTTACCTATCGTGCGATTCAAACCAACGTCTTCATCCCACCGCATTTCGTATTCCCCGGTAGCCCTGGTTATCGAAATGGATGTGTTTCTAATACCTTCGATGCCGAACATGACGTTCCGCTCATTAACCAAGGTCCTGGTGTAGTGCGTGGCATCGATGCTCCACCCATCATTTTTGTCCACCACATATCGCTTCGTTTTGCACGACTCGTTGCCCGGGCAACTGTACTCGGTAGCCTCGAACGGCCTGGGCGGACTCAGCCAAAGGTACGTTTCTTCCCCTTTGGAGGAAGTGCAGTCCAGGAGAACTGGCTCATTTGACAACGCTAACGAAGCGTAGAGAAGCATTGCGGAAACCGCGATCGTTTTGGTGTTTACGAACACATGCCCCCCCGAAATTGGTGCTTCAATATCGACCGCGACTGAAGAGGTGGCCAATTCCTTGGCTCTAACTATGGGCAGCGCAGCCTCGTCCATAATACGGGGTTATTTCCGTTTGGCAAAATGCCTGGGTTAGGCTCACGCCTCGAACAGCGCATCATGCGAATGCAAGAACTTGGCGGGAGCTTCCGCACGACGATCAGAAAGCCTCAGTACTCGTTCAGATCTAGCGTTCTTTCTTGATAATGACCTCAATTTGGGCCAATGCCCTCCCCAAGGTTTGGTCAACTGGGTAGCCGTGACGTACCAACCATTTGTTGAAAGTCACACGAATGGGGGCCTCGAACTCCCCAATGCGCTTCACGATGCTTGCTACAAGTTTGACAGGGTGACGCAAGCGACGAGGGCGCTGACCCGAGGGAAATATCAGCTCACGATTGAAACCAGCATCCTGAATCTTGGCAGAAATCACCTGTGCTTTTGGAAGCGCCTTGCACAACTCCGCAATGTCGTAAGAAACAGGAGTTATTCCGTCGGCCTTGTTGAGGCGAAATGTTGATATGTGCCCCCTGTTAAAGAAACTAGGCCAAATACCTTGCTCGTAAAGCTCCTCGTCTGGGACGACTATCACCATGTAGCCACCAGGTTTGACCAGCGTCCACCAAGCAGACAGTGCGGCAACAGGATTCTGCATGTGCTCCAGGCAGTGGCTGCTGTGGACGGTGTCAAAGGTTTCCGGCCCATAATAGCGATCGATGTGATTGGCATCACCATGCTGCTGGTCAAACACTACGGCCGTGGCGCATACAGGATCAGTGCCTGCGCCAATATCAAGAACTCGTCCTTGGAGGTATCGTTGTTCAAAATCCTTTGCACGAATCTCCTTGGTCTTACTGGCTTCTTTCATTACTACTCCTGATTGTGAAGACGGCCCGTGGCGCCTACGCCCAATTCGACAATTGCTCCTAGGTTACCTACTTCCCGTCATCCCTAGCGGTTGTCTGCACTCTCGCGGTTTGCGTGCGCCCCTGTAAATCGAGAGCGCGCCTGCGCCCACCAACACATCCACTGTCTCTTGTGCCGGTCCGTGGGTCGCCTAGGTAGAGAGTGGCGGAGGGGGTGAGATTCGAACTCACGGACCCTTGCGGGTCGCCGGTTTTCAAGACCGGTGCCTTAAACCACTCGGCCACCCCTCCAGTAAATCGAATCAACAACTTGCATGGTTGTTGCTACAGATAGAAGAAGCAACTGCAACCATTCCGCAACCTGCGTATTGTCCGATTTGCATACCGGGATCGCAAGGAGTACCGCCCGTTGGGCAGTGTTATTCAGTCGCTCAGGTCTGCATGAAACACCGCAAGTGGTGCTCAACGTTTTCTCTAAGTTTGAAGTAACTAGTTGCTCGACACTTCAGGGCTTTTTGCTTCCGCTTCAAGCTCCGCGACACAGGCGATCAACTCTTCGTAGATCGTTGCTCGTCTTGCAGCAGGTGACAGATCCGCGTCTTGGGACCGTGTTCCATCTGGGCCATACGCTTCCGCATTAAGCGCCGCCAGCTTCTCTCTGTATTCTTCCTTAAGGTTTGTAAGACGCTCGAGTTTCCCTACGGGGCGGGACGCTTCCAAAATTCTCTTCAACTCTACGGATCTCTCCCCGTAAATTCTGAAATAGACCCGGAAATAGGCTACGGAATTGATGACCCAAGCAAGAAACAATCCGCCCGTCATCGCAAAAAACAGCGCGAGCACACTTCGGTACGATTCAAAATAGCTCTCCTCGCCCGCTGATCCCGGGCTACCGGGAATCCACCAGAGCAGCGCCTCCGCACCCTTATACATACAAACGAGGAATCCTGCTGCCGCAAGAATTAAAAAGACCTTTTGCCGCCAAGAAAGAAGTTCGGAACCTCTTGTGGCAAGAAACAACGTCGTGCTCTTTCCTCTTATGGCCAGAAATATGTAGGCGCACAATGAGAGGAATGCTGCTGCGCTTCCAATTCCAGCAATGATCAACAGGATCGTTGTTGCGAGCTGCATATCGTTCGGGTCAACCTTGTTGTCTATCGCCTGGATCGAGCACGGCCTTCGTCTTGTGTCCTGATTGAACGTCAACCCAAATGACAACCCGACAGAACCAAGCGGCAAAGTCGGAACGGACAGCACAGTATCAGTCGAACACCGAATGTCACGAAAATCAATAAGCTACATTACGCGACGAATTACGAAAGACCGCCCGAATTGGGGCGTGGCGAATTCCAAGGCCGCCGCCTTAAAAAAAAGCTCGGCCTCCCCTCCCCGCAAGACCCAACGACGTAACTTCTATACTTTCCTGCCGCGGCGCGACAAGGATACGCGACCCTTCCGGGCATTAGAACTTGCGCGGGTGGCGCGCGACTTGCGCAGTAACAGGTGGTCGGAATCGTCGAACGAGACAACGAGACGTTTGGCACCCTGCACTGCCTCGGCCTGCGCAGGTTTGAGACCGGCGACATCCGCGGTCTCGACCAGGGTCACTGGCGCGAGCATATGGGTGCGCGTGTTGTGGGTGCCACCATAGCGCAGGCGGTTGTACATCACCCAGCATGCGGTAACGAAGAAAATCGAGAAGATCACCAGGCCATAGCTGCGCAGCTGCTCTTGTAGCGCCTCGAAGCCACCCAGTTCGAACATTTCCTCCACGAAGACCTGGTAACCGAAGTACCACAACACCAGGCTAAGCAATGGCGTGATGAAGTAAGCCCACAGCCCCCAAAACAGCGCCGTCGCGGCTACTTCGACGGTCCACTGCAGTTGTGATTCACTCTTGCGCCGGATTCGCCTCACGCGACGCCCCGTTCCGGACTGCGCCACGTGGCATACCGCACCTTGCCGCGAAAGTATATTGCACGTGGGATCGCGACGATCGTCGCGATGGCCGAGATCATCCAGTACATGGCCGGATACCAGATGGCCCAGAACATGTTCCGAAAAATTCCCTTCTCGTAGTGATTATCGAGATACAACCCGACCGCGAACTGAAGCAAACACACGAAGGCGAGAATCACGCCCGTCCACTTGGGCAAGATGCTCGCAACTACCAGGGCTGCCGGCCAGCTTTCCGGGAGCAGTTGTGTGCCGACCCAACACAGCACGGTTGCGGCCCAGGCGTAGCACCAGATGGCCCCGATCAAATACTCAACGTACACGGGCCACATGCGCCGCTTGGTCCACGCCCGGAGTAGTGACGCGTATTTGAGCGCCGCCTCGATGCCGCCCTGCGCCCAGCGAAGCCGCTGGCGCCAGAGCCCGCGCAACGTCTCGGGCATGACGATCCAAGCAAGCGCGCGCGGCTCGTAACGCACATCCCAATAGTGCAACTGCAACTTCCAGCTTATATCGATGTCTTCAGTAACCGTTTCCGCGGACCAGTAGCCCACTTCGTGCAACGCGCGGCGCCGGAAGCACACGTGACATCCCGATACCGTGAACACCCGCCCGACATCGCGCTGGCTGCGGCGCACCATGCCAATAATCGATGAAAATTCCCCGATCTGGATGCGCGACAACAGTGAACCACTATTCAGGATGCGCGGGTTACCGGTCACCGCTCCTACCCGGGCGCCATTCAGCATGTGAGCCATCATCCAGTGCATCGCATGGTGATCCAGTCGCGTGTCCGCATCGATGCACATCAGGTACTCGCCGCGCGCCACGTAGGCACCGGCTCGCAATGCCATGGCCTTGCCGAAATTCCGCTCGAGATGCACGACTCGAAGCCGCTTGACCCTTTGCGCAAGGCGGTCGAGGATCTTGCCGGTGTCATCACTGGATCCATCGTTCACGGCGATAATCTCGTAGTCCGGCCAGGCATTCGTCTCGAGCTTGCGGATGGTGTCCTCGATCTCCCTGCCCTCGTTGTGACAGGGCACGACGACCGATACGAAGGGGTACTCGGACAGAACCGGTGGTCGCTGCGCATCGCGTTCGTGCCGGAAAAAGAAGATCACCGCCCCGATCATCCAGAAGAACGCCATGAAGAGAGGATAGAAGAAGACGAAATAGAAGACGCCCTCCATGCTAATCGACATGGCGCACCACCGTATGTGCAAGCAGTGTCGAGACGATGTCGCTCGCGCGCGGTCGTCCCGCAAGAAAATCATCCGGTCCGTAGCCGAAGTGCGGCGCGCCGGCGCGACGCAGCGCCACCAACGCACCGCGCAGTTGGCCCTCCGTTCCGGCATCGCGCTGGACGAGGAACCACGCCTCGCTGTTCCGCGAAAGCCACTTCCGGGCCTCGCGCTCGACAGCATCCGTTTCCGCTGTGGCGGTGATCTCACGCAGGACAAATTCCGCGTCGGCCATTACGACCGTTCCATTCAGCACCCCAACGCGGAGCGTCGGCTGGTGGTAGCGCAACCTACGCACGAAGACCTCCGTCGATGCATCACGCGCGTCAGACACCATTACTCCCGAAAAGCGATTGAGCCGACCGAGATCCTCGGCAAGTATTGCCGGCGCACTTGTAGTGGCTTCGACAGGAATGCGCAGGTAGAGGTGATCGAGATGCAGTCGACTGCGCAACTGGTGCAGCACGCGGTTGAGCGTGTCGGCGGCAAACGGCATGGTGCTTGTCGGAAAATAGGCTTGTTTGCCATTGGAACTGAATGGCCGCAGCACGACACCCCCTACTCTCAGCAACTCCAGACGCCGCAATAGTTGCGAAAGCCTTTGCTCAAAGCGCGCGGGGTCCTGCGGGGATAGCAGATCGTAATCAATTTCCACGAACCGCACCTGTTCGCGGCGCAGCGCGCGCAGGCTCACCATATCTGCGAACTGACGAAGATTTCGCAAACGATGGAAAGTCAGGCGATGAATGCGCGGCAGTGTCTCGGCCCGGGTGGGGGCACGGTCGAGCGTCAACTGCCATTTCATACCGAGCCGCGCCGCCTCCTCAACCAGCACCTCGTCGTACAGGCCAAACGGCCAGGCGATGCCCGCCGGCGGCTGCTTGAGCTCTGCCACGAACCGCGCACGGGCGCGCTCCAGATCGGCTCGAATGCGCGCGCGAAAGGCCTCTTCGCTCTCGTAGCGCCCGGAGCCCGCATCGAAGCGGCGCGTAATCGACGCTGGTGCCTGGTTGCCCTGTGGGTTGGATGGCACGCCATGGTGCAGATCGTGCGTGTGTGATACCAGCTCGACACCTGGAGTCCGCGCCAGCGACCGGAGCGCGTCCCAGTCGAGCAGCTTTCCGCGATACTCTGGCGGCACGCGCTGGCCGTCGGCCCAGCCACTTACGATACTAAGCACCGAAGGAAATCCATAGCGTTTCAACAGCGGTTGGGCGATTGTGGCGTAGCTCGCCAGCCCATCGTCGAACGTAATCAGGACCGGCTTTTGGGGTAAGGCCGCTTCGCCGCGCTGCACGCGCCCGAGCAATGCGAGGCTGACCGGCGTATAGCCCTCCGAGTGCAGGTACTCGAGTTGCGCGGCGAAGGCCGCGCGCGGCACGGCAAAGGGATCGCTCGATTGTTTCTCCGTGATGTCGTGGTAGGCAAGTGCCGGGATGTCCTGCGCTGACACGCCGCCGACCCATCCCACCAACACCATGGCGAGGAGCGCGCGCATGCTCAGAACCGCCGGCGATAGAAGACTTCGATATGCCATTCGTTTTCGCGTGTCCCGTCGTACACCATACTGAAATAGCCCACTCCCCACGAAAGCGCGTTGTCGACATCGAAGTCAAAGTCCTGCTCGAATTTAACCCCGGCACGCGGTTTGGTGCCGTAGCCTTCCTCCCAGTATGCATTAGCAACCAGATAGAGGTGATCGACGTGACGCTGAAAGCGGGTGTCGTAGGGAAAATCGGTGCGGTGCACAACGCCGATAGCGCGATCATGTGAGGGGTTGTAGTAAGGCGCCCCCCCGAGGCTATTGGTTGACTCCTCCCAGTCAACGAACAGGTGCTGCTCCCGGCGAGGTTTCAGCTCGTACGCATAGCCACCAATGGCGTAGAGACTGCGGCGGCGGTTGCCATCGGTGAAATCATTAGCGGCGATATTGGCGCGACCCGACCAGCGATAATCCGTACTCTCGTAGTCAGTCGAGACGTCCAGGCGATCGGCAGATACGCCCTCGGAACGTGCCCGTAGCGGAATGTCCTCCGCGTACGTGGTGTACCCTGCATAGAGCCGCCAGGTGTCGTAGGCGTCAAAACGAACCCGTGTATCGCTGTCGAGGTCGGCGCTGCGGCCAACATCGGTCGAAAATTCCTGATCGATTTGCCAGCGCTCGTTGAAGCGGTAGCGCACCCCGACGCCCGCACGGTTCGTATCGCCGTTGGCATACTGCCGGTCAACCGCCCTGGAGGTGGTATAGCGTGCATACAGTTGCGTTCGTTCATAGACCGGCACCGCGCCCTCGACACGTGTCCACCATTCGCGTGTGCCGGCATCTGAGTCATCGCTCCACAGCCCAAGGCGCGCGAGCGGCCGATCTTCATCGATGCCGGCATCCAGCCGAAGTGCAATTTCGACCTTTTCCCGCGCGTAGCGCAGATCGGGATCGTCCGGGAAGGCACTCATCGAGCGGGTTACCACGGTCATTGCTTCCCGCGGACGGCGCGCTGCCAACAGGCAATCACTCACAGCGGTCGCAAGGTACGGTTCAATGCGCGAATCGTTGCGAATGACGTCGAAGCGCCGCAATCCGCCCGCGCAGTCGCCCTTCCAGATGGTAATGAGCGTCGCATCCCGATTAAGCGGTTGATCGTTGGGAAACGCGGTGAGCAAGCGATCCAGGATAAGCAACGCCTCGTCGTACTTCCCGGCGCGTCCGAGCTCCACGGCCTTGGTGTGTTCTGGGTAAGTCTGCTCGATGCGCTCATACTGGTTCTCGGCACCCGCCGACGGAAGCGCGACCGCCAGCCCAGCAGCGAGCGCCATGCATTCCATACCGCGTTGCAAGCCCGCAATCATCAAGAATTCAGCTACGAAAAATTCGACAACTATATGAATTTATGAGCAATAGCCATGCCATCCTCGCGGGCAATGCTCAGTGTTTACCTCACCTCCTACAGGTATTCCCGACCGTCCATGTACGGCATGAGCACCTTCGGAATCCGGACCTTGCCATCGCGCTCCTGATAGTTTTCCAGGATCGCGACCAGCGTTCGTCCAACCGCGAGTCCTGAGCCGTTAATCGTGTGTACAAGCTCGGGCTTGCCGGTGCCGGGATTGCGCCAGCGGGCCTGCATGCGCCGCGCCTGAAAGTCTTCAAAATTGCTGCACGAGGAGATCTCCCGGAACTTCTGCTGACCCGGTAACCATACCTCCAGGTCATAGGTCTTGGCCGCCGAAAACCCCATGTCTCCGGTGCACAACACCATGACGCGATATGGCAGCTCCAGCAACTGCAATACTTTCTCGGCGTGGCCAGTCAGCTCCTCGTGGGCCTGATAAGACTTCTCGGCTGACACGATCTGCACCAGCTCGACCTTCTCGAACTGGTGCTGACGAATCATGCCGCGCGTGTCCTTGCCATAGGAGCCGGCTTCGCTCCGAAAGCATGGCGTATGGCAGACATAGCGCAGTGGCATGCGTTCCGACTCGACGATGGTGTCGCGCACAATGTTCGTCACCGGCACCTCGGCGGTGGGAATCAGGTAGTAGTTGTGCTCGCCCTTGAGCGCGAACAGGTCCTGCTCGAACTTCGGCAACTGCCCGGTGCCACGGAGACTGGCGGCGTTCACCATGTACGGGACATACACCTCGGTGTAGCCATGCGCGCGCGTGTGCAGGTCGAGCATGAACTGGATCAGTGCGCGGTGCAGGCGCGCGAGCGAGCCTTGCATCACCGCGAAGCGCGCCCCGGCAATCTTCGCCGCAGTATCGAAATCGAGCGTGCCGAGCGCGGCGCCGATATCGACATGGTCCTTTGGCATATAATCGAACTTGCGCGGTTCGCCCCAGCGCCGGCATTCCTGATTTTCTTTCTCGTCCTTTCCCTCCGGCACGCTGGCATGAGGCAGGTTCGGTATGCCTAGCGCAACATCCTCGACCTCTGCCTGTACTGTGGCCAGTTCCCCTTCGAGCTGCTTAAGCCGCTCGCTGATGCGTGCCGATTCAGCAAGCAGCCCTGCGGCGTCCTGCCCCTTTGCCTTGGCCTGCCCGACGGCCTTGGCATTGACATTGCGCTCTGCCTGCAGCTGCTGCGTGTCGGTCTGGATGCGTTTACGCCGTTCTTCCATCGCCGCGATCGACGATGTGTCCAGCACAAATCCGCGCCGCGCCAGTTGCCGCGCGGTGTTTTCGAGGTCAGCCCGCAATAGTCTGGGATCAAGCATGATGGGTCATTTCTATTGCTCGTTTACGATTGCCGGCCATGACACCACATGCCCGGCCGGTAACAGCGGCGTAAGGTGCTCCAGAATTCGTTCCACCTTGGCTGGCTCATCGAAAAACTCGATGACCACCGGGAGATCAATGGAAAGATCGAGTAGCCGCGAGGAATGCACGACGCCCGAGCGGCCGAAGCCGGAGATGCCGCGGAACACCGTTACACCGCGCACCTTCTCCTCGTCATGCAGTCGCGCCAGAAGCGGCTGCACGGCCTTCTCTCCTTCCGTGAGATAGATTCGTACCATGGTCACGCTGGTTCCGGTCATATCGCCCTCGCTGCTGCCACACCGATCCACGTAGCGCCGAGACACAGTATCAGACTGCCTGCGGCGTTGAGCGTAGCCTTCAGCCACAGTCCGTCTTCGATCAGATTGAATGTCTCGATCGAGAAACTCGAAAACGTCGTGAACCCACCGAGTACGCCAATCAACAATGCCGCGCGCACCACGCTGTCCGAGCTCAGTCGCTCGACCAGCAGAACGAACAGGAAACCCATCAGCAAACAACCGAGCACATTGACCGCCATCGTGCCGTAGGGAAACTCCCGACCGCTGAAGTTGTGCACCAGGGTTGAAAGCCCGTAGCGCAGCACGCTGCCAGCCGCGCCGCCGGCGGCGATGGCAAGAACATGTTTGAGTGCGAGTGCGTTCATGGCGCAGCTATCGACGCTTTGCCTTGGCGCTTGCCTTCGCGTCCGCCCTGGCCTGCCAGTACTTCGCCCGGTCCGGATCGGGCGTCAGACCGAGTTCGCCTGTGCGGTAGGCCTGCGCGAGCATTCGTTGCGAGCGCTTGTGGCCGTTGCCCGCGGCGCGTTCCAGCCAAACTGCCGCCTGCCCCTGGTCCTTGAACCAACCGCCGAGACCGTAGGCGTGTGCCATCGCCACCCGATATTGGCTTTCGGAGTGATTCTGCTCGGCGGCCTCGTGATACCAACGCAAGGCCTCGCCGAGGTCAGGNNGCGTACCGATAGCGCTTGCCGTACCCGAGTTCTTTCATGAGGCGCGTGGGCGCATTGCGAAGATGCAACGGCACCTCGAGTGAACCATGTTGCTTGGCGTCTTCCCGCGCCGCCCCGAACGCCGTATACACGGCATTGCTCTTGGCGGCACACGCCAGATAGACAATCGCCTGCGCGATCGCGAGTTCCCCTTCCGGGCTGCCGAGCCGCTCCTGCACGTCCCAGGCATTGAGCGCCAGGGCCAGCCCGCGCGGGTCGGCGTTGCCGATGTCTTCCGAGGCCATGCGCACCACGCGTCGGGCGATGTAGAGCGGATCGCAACCACCGTCGACCATACGCGCAAACCAGTACAGCGAGGCGTCCGGATCGCTGCCGCGCACCGATTTGTGCAAAGCGGAAATCTGATCATAGAAAGCCTCGCCCTGCTTGTCGAAGCGTCGCACGCCCTGGCTCACCACGTCGCGTACGAGATCAATGCCGATGCGCTCGCGGCCATCGCTCGTTTCGGCGAGATCGGCCGCCATCTCGAGCAGATTCAAGGCGCGGCGTGCGTCACCGTCGGCCGCACGCGCGAGCAGCTCACGCGCCTCTTCCTCCATCTCAATTTTGCGCGCACCAATTCCTGCCTCGGTATCGGTCAGAGCCCGATCGATCACCTGCCGGATCTCCAGCTCCCCGAGCGCCTTTAGCACGTACACACGGGCCCGCGAGAGCAGCGCGTTGTTCAATTCGAACGAAGGGTTCTCGGTGGTCGCGCCGATGAACGTGAACGTGCCATCCTCAATATAGGGAAGAAACGCATCCTGTTGTGCCTTGTTGAAGCGGTGCACCTCGTCGACGAACAATACCGTTGGCCGCCCCTGCGCGCGCGCCTGCTGCGCGTCTTCGATCGCGGCGCGGATTTCCTTGACCCCGGAGAGGACTGCCGATATCGCGATGAAGTGTGCCTGGCTGCGCGTCGCAATGAGCCGCGCCAGGGTCGTCTTGCCAGTGCCGGGCGGGCCCCAGAAGATCATGGAATGTAGCGCGCCCGCCTCTATCGCCTGACGCAGGGGCTTGTCCGAAGCGAACAAATGCGACTGCCCGAAGAAGTCTTCCAGGCGACGCGGACGCATGCGATCCGCGAGCGGTTGCCAGGCGGGGTTGCCGGGTGCCTCGAACAGGTCGCTGGTTTTCGGGGCTGGCATGGCCCGGCGACGCCGGTTACTGTCCAACAACGTCCACGCCCTTCGGCGGCGTGAACCGGAATCGGGCAGGATCAATCCGGACGTTTTCCCTTGCATTACGCAGCGTGACACGCGTGGTCTGGCCAAAGCCGTCGACCATCTCAAGCGTCTTGAGTTTCCCCTTCTCGAAGCCGATGCGGATGTTTTCGAAACCGCCGTCCTTGTTCTTCGGTATCAACTGTGCCCACGTGAGATTGCCCTGCTCACCCATGGACTTCACCGTAAAGCGGTCCTCGAGGCGACCCTTGCCGGCGAGCAGCACGGCCGGGGTATCGCCGAGACCACCTGAGAGTTCGCGTACCGTCACCTGTTGCAGTTCCTTGTCGTAGACCCAAATCTGCTTTCCGTCCGCGACAATTTCCTGCTTGAAGGGAGCGTCGTAATCCCAGCGAAACTTATTCGGCCGCTCGATGTACAGCGTGCCCGCTGATTCCTGGATGGTGTTGAGTGCCTCGTCAAGCACGACCTGACTGAATTGCGCCTGCACGCTGTTCACCGTGGTGAAGAAGCGATGCAGGGACTCGGCGCCGCCCGGCGCCTGTTTGGCCGCGTGGGCGAGCGCCATCGCGGCCAACGTTGCCACAGCAAACAGGACGCGTCGCAACATTCTCAGTCAACCGTCGCCGGCGGTGGCGCGATTACCTCGCGCGATCCGTTGGGCTGCAGCGGACCGACCACACCCGCGCGCTCCATTTCCTCTATCAGGCGCGCGGCACGGTTGTAACCGATACGCAGTCGGCGCTGCACGCCCGAAATTGAAGCGCGGCGCGACTCGGTAACGATTTTCAGCGCCTCGTCGTACAGCGGATCGGACTCGCCTCCAGTTTCGCCGCCCTCGACGCCGTCCTGAACGAATCCCTGATCGTTTACGCCGGCGTTATCACGGAGAATCTGCTGGTCGTACACCGGGGTTCCGCTCTTCTTCAGTCCAGCAGCCACCTTGTGCACCTCATGGTCGGCCACGAATGCGCCGTGCACGCGCGTCGGGTGGCCCTGGCCGGGCTGGAGGAAAAGCATGTCGCCTTGCCCGAGTAGCTGTTCGGCGCCCATCTGGTCAAGCACGGTGCGCGAGTCGACACGCGATGACATCTGAAACGCGATGCGGGTCGGTATGTTGGCCTTGATGAGACCGGTAATGACATCGACCGACGGACGCTGGGTTGCGAGCAGCAGGTGGATTCCCGATGCCCGCGCCTTCTGCGCCAGCCGCGCGATGAGTTCCTCGACCTTCTTTCCGACCACCATCATGAGATCGGCGAGCTCATCGACCACGATCACCACCAGCGGAAGCGGGTTGAGCGTCGGCGCTTCCTCATCCGGCGCGGTGCGGATGAACAGCGGGTCGTATATTGGCTTCTTGGCGTCCCTGGCATCGCTAACCTTGCGGTTGTACCCCGCCAGGTTTCGTACGCCGAGCGCCGCCATGAGCCGGTAGCGCCGCTCCATCTCGGCGATCGCCCATTTGAAGGCGTTCGCCGCCTGCTTCATGTCGGTCACGACCGGCGCGAGCAGATGCGGAATGCCCTCATAGACCGATAACTCCAGCATTTTCGGGTCGATCATAATGAAGCGCACCTGCTCGGGCGTCGACTTGTATACCAACGACAGAATGAGCGCGTTGATACACACCGATTTGCCCGATCCGGTAGTGCCGGCGATCAGCATGTGCGGCATCTTCTGCAGATCGACAACCATGGGACTGCCCGAAATGTCCTTGCCAAGCGCGAGTGTGAGCGGCGATTGGGACTCGTCGTAGGCCTGCGAGGCAAGAACTTCCGAAAGCCGGATGGTCTCGCGAACCTCGTTGGGGATCTCGAGCCCTACCGAGGTCTTGCCGGGAATATTTTCCACCACACGCAGACTCACCACTGAGAGAGCGCGCGCCAGATCGCGCTGCAAGTTGGTGATCTGGGATGCCTTGATGCCGGGCGCCGGTTCAATCTCAAACAGCGTGATCACCGGTCCCGGGTGCACGGCCACCACTTGGGCTTCGATGCCGAAATCGAGCAGCTTCTTTTCGAGGAGCTTCGCCATGCTCTCCAGCGACTGCTTCGAGAACTGCTGGCCTTCCTTGCGCTTGGGCGCGGTATCAAGCAACCCCAGAGACGGTAGTTCGCCGGGCGACGGAAGATCGAACAGCGGAACCTGCTTTTCCTGTTCGGCGCGCTTGCTGGTGGGCACCTTGCTGACCACGGGTTCGATGCGTGGCGGCGTGTGCTTCTCGAGGATCTTCTTCTCGACTGCCACGGTCTCACGACGCTGCTTCTTGGCGCGCATGCCGATGATGCGATCGATGGTGGCTGCACCCAGTTCACGAAGCTTTACAACCACGAGAATGCTGGTCCGGCCAATTTCATCCATCAACCGCAGCCAGGAGAGCCCCGCGAACAGCGTGACGCCCGCGAGAAACAGCGCGAGGAGAAACAGCGTGGCGCCGGTGAAACTGAAGGCCGATACGAGCCCCGCGCCCACGATGTTGCCGAGCCAACCACCACTCGGCGGAACCGCCGCCTTGGCGGCCCCGAAGTGCAAGCTGGCGAGTCCGCAGGCGCCGATAAGTGCCAGCAGGAAGCCGGTCCACACCACGGCGCGCTGACGGGCGTTGGCTATCTCCGGGTCGCGGCGATGCAGATAGATCCGCCAACCCGACACCGCGATCATGATCGGAAACAGATAGGCGGTATAACCAAACAGGTTGTAAAGGACGTCGGCGATCCAGGCGCCGAAGCGTCCGCCGAGGTTAGCGACACTGACGCTCGGGCCGCGATGCGACCACGCCGGATCCGTTGGCTGGTAGGTCCAAAGCGCGATCAGCAGGTAGGCTGCCAGCGCGGCGAGGAGATACAGCGCGGCTTCACGCAGAAGCCTGAGGAGTCTCGGAGTGAGCGGATTGGACGTCTTTTTCCAGGTCGCCTGGGACACGTACTTCCTTGCGCTAAGGCCTTGAACAGGCGCATTTTCGCCTTTTCCCGACCCCGGGACAAGGCGTCATCCGCCTAGCGCCTCAGAGACCGCCGGATGCACAATTCGGCCGCCCTGCACGTTGACGCCAGAGGTCAGCGCCGGATCCTTTAGACCGTCCGGTTTGGCCAGTCGCAGAACATACGGCGCAAGCGACGTGGATAGCGCCTGTGAAGACGTTCGCGGGACGGCGCCCGGCATGTTCGTGACACCAAAGTGCACCACACCTTCTTCAATAAAGGTGGGCTGCTCGTAGGTGGTCGGTCGTGTGGTTTCGATGCAGCCGCCCTGATCGACGGAAATGTCGATGATGACGCTGCCCGGTCGCATGCGCTTCACTATGGTTCGGGTCACGATCTTCGGCGCCTGGGCGCCCGGAATCAGCACGGCGCCGATCAGCAGATCCGCCGTTGCAACCGCCTGCTCGATCAATGGCTGGTAAGACGGCAGAGCCGTCACGTTCGGGCCAAGGGCATGCATGCGCTCGAGACTCTCGCGGTGCGGCGCAAACACCGTTACCTCCGCGCCAACGGCGGCTGCGACGGCCGCCGCGTTCCCACCGGCAACGCCGGCGCCCAGAATAACGACGTGACCACGTTCAGCAGCGGGCAGGCCGCCCAGCAATATCCCTCGCCCGCCATGGTGGGCATGCAACAGATTCATCCCGATCTGAATCGAGAGGCGCCCGGCAATGTCGCTCATTGGCGCCAGGAGCGGCAGCCGCCCATGTTCCTCGACCGTCTCGAACGCGACTGCTGTAAGGCCCTTCTGCCGCAGCGCTGCGGCGAGTTCGGGGGCCGCCGCGAGATGCAGGTAGGAAAACAGCAGGTGCTCCTTGCGCAGCAGGGAGTACTCCGCGGGCTGCGGCTCCTTGACCTTGACGATCAACTCTGCGCCCGCGTACAGCGTCGCCGCATCTCGCGCGATGCGCACTCCGACCTGCTCGTAGTCCTTGTCCGCGTAGCCACTGCCGAGTCCGGCGCCCGTCTCGATAAGTACTTCGTGGCCGTGGCGCACCAGCTCCGCCGCGGCTGGCGGAACGAGCGCCACCCGCCCCTCACGGACCTTGATCTCTTTTGGAATACCGATACGCACCGCGTCTCCTTTTCCGGCCGCTAGCCTTCGCGTAACATAACGCACGAATTCGGACGTTCCTACCAGGTCAGAACGGCTTCCGGTATTTCATTCCCGGCGTATCCCTTTCCACGGAGTGACCGCATGAGTAATACGGCCAAACACGCTCGTTTATTGATTCTCGGTTCCGGCCCGGCCGGCTACACGGCGGCCGTCTATGCCGCACGCGCCAACCTTAACCCTGTGCTGGTTACCGGCCTCGAGCAAGGCGGGCAGCTTATGACGACGACAGAGGTCGACAACTGGCCAGCCGATGCGGACGGCGTGCAAGGACCGGAATTAATGGAGCGCATGCGCCGTCACGCGGAACGCTTCAAGACCGAGATCATTTTCGACCACATTCACACTGCCGACCTGAANNTACCTTGGTATCCCCTCGGAGGAAAAGCTGCGCGGCAAAGGCGTTTCGGCTTGCGCGACCTGTGACGGATTCTTCTACAAGGGCCAGAAGGTAGCCGTCATTGGTGGCGGCAATACCGCCGTTGAGGAGGCGCTCTATCTGTCCAACATCGCGTCACACGTCACCGTTATTCACCGGCGCGATAAGTTTCGAGCCGAAGCCATTATGGTCGACAAGCTGATGGAGAAAGTGAAGAGCGGCAATATTTCCGTCGAATGGAGCCATGAGACCGACGAAATTCTCGGTGATGCCAACGGGGTCACCGGCATCCGGATTAAGGGCACTGACGGCAAGACCAAGGATATTGCGCTGCATGGCGTGTTCGTAGCCATCGGACATAGCCCGAACACGGGCATCTTCGCGGAACAACTTGAGATGGCCAACGGCTACATCAAGACCAAGGGCGGCACTGACGGCAACGCCACTGCCACCAGCGTACCCGGCGTGTTCGCGGCCGGCGACGTGCAGGATCATGTGTACCGCCAGGCCGTGACCTCCGCCGGAACCGGGTGCATGGCAGCCCTCGACGCCGAGCGCTATCTGGAACGGCTGAAGACCTGATTGTCATTCACCACTGCACGGGCGCCCGAGGGCGCCCTTCGCATTTCTGGGATATGCGCCGTGCCACTTGAAACCGCCCTGCTTGCCGCACTGATCCTGCTCTTCGCCTACTTCGTGCGCGGCATCTCCGGCTTCGGCTCCGGATTGATCGGCGTACCACTGCTCGCGCTGCTGCTGCCGCTGACCTTCGTTGTGCCACTCGTTTTGCTGACCGATTTTGTGGCCTCGGCGATTCTTGGACGGAGCACACGCAAGCATATCCGATGGGACGAGATCCGCTTTCTGCTGCCAACCAGTGCGTTGGGAGTTGTCGTTGGTACGACCCTGCTGATCGGTTTGCCGGAGAAGCCGTTGCTCATCGTCCTCGGTGTGTTTGTGTTGGTTTTCGGGATACGCAACGCACTGGATCTTCACAGCGAGCGGCCAATCGCGCGCGGCTGGGCGCTGCCCGCCGGGCTTGTCGGCGGGACAGTGAGCGGGCTATTTGGCACCGGTGGACCGCCCTACGTGATTTACCTGTCGCACCGGATACGCAACAAATCCGAGCTGCGCGCCACTTTCTCCGGACTGTTCCTGATCGAAGGCGGCCTGCGAGTCGTCGTGTTTCTGATGGCCGGGCTGCTGTGGCAGCCCCTACTGCTGTGGGCGGTTCCCGTCTCCCTGCCGTTGCTCGCTACCGGCCTCTATCTCGGGAACCGCGTGCATCTCGGTTTGACCCCGACACAAATGGTGCGCATCATCGGGGTCCTGCTGCTCGTGAGCGGAACGTCACTTCTCTGGAAGGCCTGGAGCTGACGAGCGCGGCGCGACACCGGACCACGAGCGTTTCGCACCATGAGCAAGCACGAGCACGATCCCGACGCACGAACCCTGTTTCGCAAGGCGGCAGCCGGCGCGAAGCCGATTGTCCAGGACCGTGCCCATCCACATCGATCCCGACCCAAGCCGATTCCGGCGCAACGCCTGCGCGATGAGCGCGAGGTCATCGAGAGTCTGCTGTCAGATGCATACGAGCCGAGCGACATTGAGAGCGGCGAGGAGCTATTGTTTGCCCGCTCGGGACTGCAGCACGGCGTGCTGCGCAAGCTGCGCCGCGGACACTACGCCGTGGAAGCACACCTCGATCTGCACGGCAAGACGGTCGCGCAGGCGCGCGAGCACGTGAGCCGGTTCCTGCGTGAGGCGCGCAGCATGGGCAAACGCTGCGTGCGGATCGTGCACGGCAAGGGCAAGAGCTCCACGGGCAAGCTGCCGGTGCTCAAAGGCAAGGTCAATTCCTGGCTGCGCCAGCGTGATGAGGTACTGGCGTTTTCTTCCTGTCCGCCCACCGACGGCGGCACCGGGGCAGTCTACGTGCTACTGCGCCGGCGCGATTAAGTATGTCCTGCGCTAGCGCGCAGAGAATCGCTCCACCCACACGAGCTCACATGCTCCGGCCCCGCTGTCGGTTCGGGTGAGTGAGCTGGTCCAGTGCCAACCATCGCGCGAATCTACCCGCACCAAATACCCGCCCATCGTTGCTATCTGCCCTACCCGGACGCGACCAATGGCATCGCCAATGCTCTTGTTGGCGGGGATCAGGTGCATATTGGCGCTGCTAACAATAATTTCCTGCTCGGGTATGGGCAGCACACTTGCGGACCAAATGTAAAAGCGATTGGTTTGTCGAATCGAGAGATGCTTGAGCACCCTCTCGTCCGACATGCGGCCCCATCCTAGCGCCAGATCGACCGGCGCAAGTTCCGCCTCTCGCCCGAGCCGGTACGGCTCCTTCCCGAGCACTCGTGCTTCGACTTCGAACCGTGCTAGCGGCGTTAACTGATATCCGGCATGCTGGAACGGTCGTGCACCTAAAGCGGCCTCCTGAACAGGTGCCTGTCCGGCAACCACGCCAGGACCATGCAAAAGTGGGCGCGTCGTCCACCAGTTAAAAACCCCGAAGGCGACCAATGCGGCCGCGAGCAACCCCCAACGCGCCATGTTCGAGCAACCGGAATGAATTTGACCTAGTCTTTTCGCGATACGACCAGTGGCTCGAGCAGCACCACGGCATGCGCGGCGATGCCTTCCTCGCGCCCGGCAAAGCCAAGCCGTTCTGTAGTCGTTGCCTTGACGTTGACCTGCGAGGCGACAATGCCGAGGTCGGCTGCGATATTGGCAGTCATCTGCGGCAGATGCGTTGCAAGGCGCGGCGCCTGGGCAATGACCGTGCTGTCCAGGTTTGCCACCTGCCAATCGTTCGTTGCTAGCAACTCACGCACTTCGCGCAGCAGCAGCCGGCTGTCAATATTGCGGAAACGTGTGTCGCTGTCCGGGAAGTGGCGACCAATGTCACCTAGCGCGGCAGCGCCAAGACAGGCGTCGCAGATGGCGTGGATCAGGACATCAGCGTCCGAATGCCCGAGCAGGCCTTTTTCGTGAGGAATGCGCACTCCACCGATTACGAGATCGCGACCCGCCACGAGTTGGTGGACGTCATAACCGTGCCCGATGCGAAAGCTCATGCAGACTCCTGCAGGCGCAGAAACAAGTCCGCCAGCGCGAGGTCGCTCGGCAGCGTGATCTTGATATTGTCCGGATGACCGGCGACCAGCCGGGGCCGCAGCCCGATACGCTCGACCGCAGCCGCCTCGTCGGTTATCTCGACACCCTGCGCGAGGGCCCCTTCCAGCGCCTTTGTGAGCAGGTTGACGGGAAACAGCTGTGGGGTGAGCGCCCGCCATAGGCCAACCCGCGGGACAGTCTCGGTAACATAATCCGCGCTGTCTGCCCGCTTCACCGTATCGGCCACCGGCAGGGCCAGCAGTCCTCCCGCATCTCCCACTTCATCTAGCAGACGATCGATATCCTCGTGGCGCACGCACGGTCGAACGGCATCGTGCACGAGCGCCCAGTCATTCGCTCCGGCCTGTGCGGAAACAACTCGCAGGCCGCACAGGACCGTTTCGGCGCGTGATGCACCGCCGGTATAGGTTCCCATGAATTTTGCCAGCGTAGGGCTTGTGACGCTGCCAGAATGCTTGTCTCCGGCGGCCACGCCGAGAAACACGCCCTGGATACGGGGATGTGAGGTCAGCCGCTCAAGCGTGCGGCGCAGCACTGGCACGCCACGCAACGGAAGATACTGCTTGGGAATTCCAGCCTGCATGCGCGTCCCCACGCCAGCCGCGGGAACGATGGACCAGATTGCGCCGGAGACCGCCAAGCGCAAGAAAACTGCGGATCAGTTCTCGATGCCGACGTAGCTGCGGATGCGATCGCGCGCAATATTCGTGGGCACGCCCTGCACCGCCGCCACCTCACGCACGAGATAGCCGCAGGCCGTCTCAAGAAGCATCGATTCTTCGAACGACAATCCGGACTCTTGCTTCCAGCGCATGAGATCTCGCACTACCTCTCCAAGCTCCAGACAGGAACCCGAGTTGATCTTGCGCTCGATCTCCTTGCAACGCTCGGTCCAGTTGCCACCGGTCACGCGGCGTTTGCCTTTGGCGGAGAGTACCTTGAACAGCTCCCTCAGCTTGCGGCTGTTGAGCAGCGGGCGCACGCCATTCCTTGCAATATTGGAACGCGGCATCTTGATAACCATGCGCGTCTCCGGAATCGAGATGACGAAGCATGGTTCAGCTCGTCCCTCGACATAGACATCTTCGATGGACTCGATGACACCAACACCCGCGGACGGGTAGAAAACTGTGTCGCCTACTTTGAATCGTGCAGCCTGCTTTGCCATGTAGCCACCCCTATCGGCTCATCCTTGCGGGAGTCGACCAGCAAGTTAGTGCATTGTTTTACGGCGATAGATCAAATTATGCACATAAGTCTAGGCTGTGCAAGTAGTTTTCACTTTTGGGCCTGACCGGCGGCTGTCCGGTAGAATACGCCCGCCTCCNNTCTGGTTGTGCTGCGTGACGCCCAGCATGCGCGCCAGATCCACGATGAGTTCTTGTTCTACGCTCCCGCCGACCTGCCACTGCTTCACTTCCCGGACTGGGAGAGCCTTCCTTACGACAGTTTTTCGCCGCACCCGGACATCAGCTCCGAGCGGCTCGCGACGCTCTATCGACTTCCAACTCTTAAGCGCGGGTTAGTGCTGGTGACCGCATCAACGCTGCTGCAACGCCTCGCCCCGCCCGGCTATGTGGCCGCACAAAGCTTCAGCCTGGAGGTGGGCGCGGCTCTCGACGTGGGGAGCTTGCGCGAACAGCTCGCACGGGCTTCCTATCAGGCAGTCTCCCAGGTCATGGAGGCCGGCGAATTCTCCGTGCGCGGCGGGCTCATCGATATTTTTCCCGCCGGCAGCGTCCGGCCGTTTCGTATCGATCTGTTCGATGAGCGCATCGAATCGATCCGCAGTTTCGATCCCGCCACCCAGCGCTCGGGCGAACACCTTCCACACGTGCGGATGCTTCCGGCACGCGAGTTTCCGCAAACCGAGGAGGCGATCCAGTACTTTCGTCAGCGCTTTCGGGCGCGCTTCGAGGGCGATCCACAGAAGGTGGCCATCTATCGTGACGTGAGCCAAGGCCTCGCGCCGGCCGGGATCGAGTACTACCTGCCACTTTTCTTTGAGCAGACAGTAAGCTTCTTCGACTATTTGCCCGCCGATGCGCTCTGCATCACCGAGGAGGGTATCGGCGAGACACTACGCCAGTTCGTGCGTGAGACGAGCGAGCGACACCATGATCTCGGACGCGACCCCCAGCGCCCGATCCTGAGGCCTGACGAACTGTTCCTCGACGCTGAAACGATCGAGCGCCGGCTGGCGGACCATCGCCTGGTACGCTTGCGCGACCTGTCGGCGACCGAGCCCCCGAGCGCCAATGCCGATACCTTTGCGGCACTGCCACCCCCGCAGCTTCCCGCCGAGCACCGCTCTCCCTCGCCGTATCGTGCGCTTTTCGACTACCTACAGGACTACCCGGGCCGTGTTCTAATCGTCGCCGAGACCGCGGGGCGTCGGGAGACCCTGCGCGGCCTGCTGCGCGACCATGGTGTGACGCCCGTCGACGTCAAAGGTTGGCCAGACTTCCTTTCCGGAACGGCACGGATCGCAATCACCCT